>JBDGUZ010000022.1:0-19193 GCA_039585915.1 Gemmatimonadota bacterium | reverse complement strand
CGCCCTGGTGGCACAGACACCACCCGGGAGATCCGCGTCCTCTCGCCCGGACTCACGGCTGAGTCATCGCCGCCCGGCGGGAGAGCTTCATTCGGCCACGCTCGTCAACGGCAAGAAGCTTGACCTTGATCACGTCGCCAGAGTTCACGACATCCTCGGTGCGCTCAGTGCGACCGTCCTCGAGCTCAGAGATGTGACATAATCCTTCCACGCCCGGCAGGATCTCGACGAACGCTCCGAAGGTGGTCGTATTCTTCACCACTCCCTCGTAGATGCGTCCGATCTCCGGATCCGCGGCGATTCCTTCGATCATCTCACGAGCCCTTTCCCCACCTTCACCGGACACGGACGATATCGTCACCACTCCGCTGTCCTCGATATTGATCTGGGCGCCGGTCTCTTCCTGGATCATCCGGATCGTCTTGCCCTTCGGCCCGATGACCTCTCCGATTTTCTCGGAGTTGATCTGGACCGTGATGATCCGCGGAGCATACCGGGACATCTCGGTTCGCGCGGTGTCCAGCGTCTGACCCATCACGTCGAGAATGTGCAACCGGCCCTTCAGGGCTCGCTCGAGCGCCTCGCTCATGGTCGCGATCGACAGACCCTCGATCTTGATGTCCATCTGGATCGCCGTGATTCCCTGGCGAGTGCCGGCGATCTTGAAGTCCATGTCACCGAGGGCGTCCTCGACTCCGAGGATATCGGTCAGGACTGCTACGCGGTCTCCCTCCATGATCAGACCCATGGCGACGCCGGCGCACGCAGAGCGCAGCGGTACGCCCGCATCCATCATTCCCAGAGAACCGCCACATACGGTCGCCATCGAGCTCGAACCGTTCGACTCGAGGATATCCGACACGATGCGGATCGTGTACGGGAAGTCCTCGTACGCCGGCAGCAGGGACTGCAGGGCCCGCTCCGCCAGCATACCGTGTCCGATCTCCCTCCGTCCCGGACCGCGGAACGGCCGGACCTCGCCGACGGAGAACGACGGGAAATTGTAGTGCAGCATGAACGACTTCGTCGTCTCCTCGGCCACGTCGATCGTGTCGATTCTCTGCTCGTCCCGGACCGTGCCGAGAGTCGTGACACACAGTGCCTGGGTCTGACCACGCGTGAACAGCGCGGAACCATGAGTTCGCGGCAGAATTCCGACATCACAGGAGATCGGTCGAATCTCGTCCAGGCCTCGACCGTCGACGCGCTCACCGCGATCGAGGATCTGCTTCCGCATCGTCGCCTTCTCGAGCTTTCGCAGGATGTCGACCGCCATGCCGATCTGATCCGCGTACTCGGGAAGCTCCTTCAGGTCGGCTACGACGGATTCCCTGAGCGCAGACAGCGCCTGGGTCCGCTCCTCCTTGACCGGCAGTGCCAGCGCCTCCTCGATACGGCTCGTGGCGCGGGACTTGACCTCATCGACCAGCTCCGCCGGGATTTCAGGAGTATCGTAATCGAACTTCTGTGGCGGTCCGCCACACAGCTCGACCAGCTCGTCCTGGATCGCGATCAGTTCCTTGACCGCTGCATGCCCCTGCTCCAGCGCTTCCAGCATATCTGCCTCGGACACTTCGACAGAGGCGCCCTCCACCATGACGATGGAACTGCGGGTCCCCGCGACCACGAGGTCGATATCCGAGAAGTCGAGCTGCTCGAATGTCGGGTTGATGACCCATTCGCCATCGACACGGCCGACACGTACACCGGCGATCGGCCCATTCCATGGAATCGGCGAGATGCTGAGCGCCGCGGAAGCACCGAGCATTCCAAGCACGTCCGCGTCGTTCTCCTGGTCAGCCGACACCACGAAGCAGGCGACCTGGGTCTCGTTCTGGTAGCCATCCGGGAACAACGGACGGAGCGGCCTGTCGATCTGCCGCGCGGATACGATGTCCTTGTCCGCGGGGCGACCTTCCCGCTTGATAAATCCGCCGGGGAACTTTCCGGCCGCGTAGCTCCTCGGCCTGTACTCTACGGTGAGGGGGAAGAACGGGAGATGAGTCCTCTTCCGCTCGGCGACCGCGGCGACGAGCACAGCGGTCTCTCCATACTGCACCAGCACGGCTCCGTCCGCTTGACGAGCCATACGGCCGGTCTCGATGACGAGCCGCCGACCGTGAAAGTCTTTCTCAATTCGATGTGCCATCTTACTACTTGCCTCGCTTCTCTTCTTTCCGTCGTATGCGCCGCATCATTTTCTTTGTCAGTGCGGCTCGATTGTACACGAGCGAGGACCGTGGCATCCCGAAATAGAGAGGCGGCGGTCAGCGGTGGCGCATGTAGCGCTCCGCCGTCCGCCGCGTCCCGGGATACCGCGCGCCAACTAGCGGCGCAGGCCCAACTCGCGAATGACAGTCCGGTACTGCTCGAAGTCGGTTCGCCTGAGGTACTCCAGCAGACGGCGACGACGCCCGACCATCTTCAGAAGCCCGCGTCGACCGTGGTGGTCCTTGGGGTGGCTGCGAAAATGCTCGGTGAGGTGCTGAATGCGAGCGGTGAGCTGCGCCACCTGTACGGAGGCCGACCCGCAGTCATTGTCGTGGCTTCCGAACTTTTCTACGATCTCTTGTTTGACTTCAGTTCCCAGCGTCATCGATGCTCCATGCTTACATGCCGGCTTGCGTTCTCCGCGCCGGCTGTCGTCCTCAGTTTCGTACTCCGATCAAGCATGACAACTTAAAGGGCCTATCTCTCTAAGTAAAGAAGTCGGGACGGGATCAAGCGCCAGCTGCGTTGCGCCGCCCGGCGAAGTACTGGCGCGCGATCTCCTCGTCGAGTCGCATCTGCTCGACCAGCGCTTCCGCCGTCGAGAACGGCCGCACGTCACGCAGTCGCTTGAGGAACTCGATCCTCACGGTCTCACCATAAATATCCCGATCGAAGTCCAGGATGAACAGCTCGATCGACGGCGGCGAGCCGGCGAAAGTCGGACGCGGCCCGAGGTGCAGGAGACCATCCCGGATATCCGTACGCAGGGATGCACGAACCGCATAGATCCCCTGGCAGGGCAGCAACTTGCTTCCTCCTGGAGCGGGGATGTTGGCGGTAGGGAATCCCAGCTCGTGGCCACGTCCAAGGCCGTGCACGACCGGACCTCGGAAAGAATAAGGTCGACCCAGCATCTCGGCTGCTTCTTCCACCCTTCCGTCGGCCACGAGCGCGCGAATCGATGTCGAAGACACCGCCTGGTCTCCCACCCGCACGGCATCGACGACGTCCACCGCGAATCCCATCTCCGTGCCGATACGCCTGAGCAGATCGATATCCCCTGACCGAGCTCGACCGAATCCGTGATCGTATCCGATCACGAGTTCCCGGACACGGAAGCGCTCCGCCAGGATGCGGCGAACGAACATGTCAGGCGCGAGGCGGGACAGAGAGTGAGTAAACGGCAGAAAAGCCACGTAGTCGAGTCCGCTCTGCGACAGGATCTCCTTTTTCTCATCCGGAGTCGTGAGCAGGCGCGGTGCGGCATCGCCACGGACTACAGTGAGCGGATGACGGTCGAACGTCACGAGCACGCTGTGCATGCTCCGACGTCGGGCCCGCCTGTCGATCTCGTCCAGCACTGCGCGGTGGCCCAGGTGGACTCCATCGAATGTGCCCACCGTAACAACTGTGCCGTTTACATCCGGGGGGAGTCCCGAATCGATCCGTCGGCCCTCTTCAGGCGGCATGCAGCACCTTTACCGGCTGCAGGACTCCGGTCTTCCGCTCAGCCACGGCAATGAGTTCCTCTTCGAAAGCCAGCGCGACGGGCCACGAACTCGTGTCGTTCAATGGATAACCGCCCGACAGCGGTCGTACGACCGTCCCCTCAGGTACGCACTTTCCGTGGGACACGTCCGCGGCCTCCGATGAGTCGAGGCTGCGGAGCGGCAGCCACCGCAGAGCTGAGAGTGGCGACAGGAGTTCAGGAGGCGTCACGCTGGATTCGGGAGACCGCTCGAGCTCGGTCGTGGACAGCGCTTCCCCGACCTCAAATGGACCGATCTGCGTCCGGCGCAGCGCTGCCAGGTGCCCCCCACACTCCAGTGATCGCCCCAGGTCACGGGCCAGGGCCCGCACATAGGTGCCGGTGGACACCCACACGTCCAGCACGACGGACGGAGGACTCCAGTCCGTGACTTCGATCGAATGAACCGTCACGGCGGCCGGCTCGAGTTCGACCGTAGTGCCCTCCCTCGCCAGGCTGTAGGCCCGGCGTCCCCGGACTCGTTTCGCCGAGTACGCGGGTGGAACCTGGGACAATGCTCCCGTCAGCTTCACGAGCGCCCTCTCCAACTCCTTCCGGTCGATCTCCCGCCAGCCGTCAGGACGCGCGAGCGGCTCACCGGTGAGATCATCCGTCGTCGTCTCCACCCCCAGGACGACCTCTGCCGAATAACGCTTGGGGAGCAGGTGGAACAACTCCGCCAGCCGGGTGGCCCGGCCCGCGCAGAGGATGAGCAGACCGGAGGCGAACGGATCGAGCGTGCCGGTGTGGCCCACCCGGCGCGTCTGGAGCGCACGGCGAGCCAGCTGAACCACGTCGTGGGAGGTGGGGCCGTCCGGCTTGTCAACGAGGAGGATGCCGGTATTGGCTCCGTCAGAGTCCTTCATCGTTGCCGTCACCCTGCAGGTCGCCAGGTACTTCGTCCCGAACGTCGCCCAGCGCTTCGTCGAGCAGGCCTTCTATTTTCCGCGCATGTTCCAGCGTGTGGTCGGCGACAAAGCGCATCTCGGGAATCCGCCGCAAACGGAGATTTCGGCCTAGCTGGCGGCGGAGGAATCCCTCGGCGCTCTCGAGTCCCTCGATCGCTTCGTCGACAGGCATCTCTCCGCCGAGCGTTCGGACATACACATCGGCGTGCTTGAGATCCGTCGTGGTCTCCACACCCGTGATCGTGACTGTGCGGACCCTCGGATCCTTGCTCTCAGTACGCAGAAGCGAGGCAAGTTCCTCGAGAAGAAGCTGGTTTACGCGTACGATTCGCCTATGGGACATATCGCCTTTCGCGCTCGGTGACGAAGATCCTGGGGTCGGATGCCACCATCGCGTCGAGACGCTCGAGGATCGAATCGGCGACTGTCGCGTCCGAAGTCACCAGGGCAACGCTGATCTCGGCCCGTCCGTGCTCGTTGGCGAAGTCAGTCTCTGCCGCCGAAACCGGAAACCGGGACCTGATGCGATCCCGGAGTCCGCGGACGATCGATCGCTTCGTCTTCAGCGATCGGCACTCCGGGATCCTCAGGACCCAGCGAGCGTGGGCGTAGACTGCCGGCACGAACAGGATCAGCTGCCGGCGGCGCTCTGCGCGAGCGAGCGAGCCACCTCTTCGACCCTGTAGCACTCGATCACATCGCCGACCTTTACGTCGTTATACCCCTCGATCCCGATTCCGCACTCGTAGCCTTCCCGGACTTCCCGTACATCGTCCTTGAACCGCTTGAGGCTGCCGATCTTACCATCGTAGATCTGTACGTACTCCCTGAGCAGTCGGACCGGCAGGTTCCGGTGAATCTCGCCATTTCCAACGTAGCACCCCGCCACCGTCCCGACCTTTGGAACCCTGAATGTCTCGCGGACCTCCGCCGTACCGACGATGATCTCTCGCTCCTCGGGCCTCAGCATGCCCTCGAGCGCCAGGCTCACGTCTTCGACCGCCTCGTAGATCACGCTGTAGGTGCGGACCTCCACGTCGTCCCGCTCAGCCATCTGGCGCGACTTCACGTCCGGCCGCACGTGGAATCCAATGATCAGCGCAGCCGTCGTCGTGGCGAGCAGAACGTCGGACTCATTAATCGCGCCGACTCCCCTGTGCACCACCTCGACCGCCACCTCGGACGTGCCAAGTCGCTCAAGCGAGTCCGCCAGCGCCTGCACGGATCCGTCTGTGTCTCCCTTGATGATCAAGTTCAGCGTCGCCTGACCTCCCTCTCGCACGGCTTCGAAGATGTCCTCGAGCCGCGTCCCTCGCTGGCGCCGCCGGATGTCCTTCTCTCGCTCGAGCTGCTGCCGTCTCTGCACGACTTCGCGGACCCGGGCAGCCTCCATCTCAACCAGCTTGTCGCCGGCCTGCGGCACACCTTCGATCCCGAGTACACGGACCGGAGTCGCCGGGCCCGCATCGTCCACCGGGTTCCCCCGCTCGTCGAGCAGTGCTCGAACTCGGCCACCGAACAGGCCGCAAATGAAGTTGTCACCCACGTTCAGCTCGCCGCTTTCGACCAGGACAGTGGCGACGGGGCCCATTCCCTTGTCCAACTCGGCCTCGACCACCGTACCACGGGCATCGCCTGTCGGCTTAGCCTTGAGGTCCAGCAACTCGGCCTGGAGCAATATCTTGTCCAGCAGATCGTCGAGTCCCTCGCCGGTCTTGGCCGAGACCTCAGAGGCTAATACGTCGCCGCCGAATTCCTCCAGCACCACGCTCTGTGACAAAAGGTCCTGCTTGACTTTAGGCACGTTTGCGGTCGGAAGATCGATCTTGTTGATCGCCACGATCAGTGGAACTCCAGCGTTCCGCGCATGACTGATCGCCTCGATCGTCTGGGGCATTACGGCGTCGTCCGCCGCGACGACCAGCACGACGAGGTCAGTGATTTCCGCTCCCCGGGCACGCATGGCCGTGAACGCCTCGTGGCCGGGCGTGTCGAGGAAGCTGATCGCCCTGCCGTCCTCCAGCTGAACGTGGTACGCGCCTATATGCTGCGTGATGCCGCCCGATTCGCCGGCGATCACATTCGTCCGACGGATGAAATCGAGCACAGACGTCTTGCCGTGATCGACATGTCCCATGACGGTAACCATCGGGGCCCGCGACACGAACTCGCTCTCATCCTCCGCCTCTTCCTGAAGTTCAGGAAGGTCGGCCTCGTATGCTTCTTCGCGCGCAGCGGAGAATCCGAACTCGTCGCAGATCAATTCGATCTGGTCGAAATCGAGACGCTGATTGATCGTCACCATCAGGCCCAGGTTCTTGAACGCGGAGGTGATGATCGCCTGAGCCGTGACGTCGATCAGGTCCGCGAGCTCCGCGACCGTGAGGAATTCGTTGACGCGGACGGTCGACTTCTCTGCCTCGACCTTCTGTTCACGGATCTCGGCCTCGACCTCCTGCTGTGACGGACCTGTATCCCGCCTCCGGCGCCGCGAAGGTCCGCTGTCAATCGAGGCGAGCGTCTTCTTGACGTTTTCCTCCACGGCCTCACGATCCACTCGCTTGCTGCGCTTGCGGTCCCGCTTGCCTTTGCGCCGGCCGTCGGTCGTGTACCCCTCCGCCTGAATTCGAACGGTTCCGCCCGGTGCAGCGGATGCCGCCGGAGCGGCCGGTTTCTCGACCAGGCCGCGGCGAACAGGCTTCGGTTTTACAGATGGCTTGCTCGACTTCTCCTCGAACTCCAACTCGACGGTCGGTGCGAGATCTGCCGCGGGCTCGAGTTCCTCGGTTTCAACCGAAATCGCCGCATCGCTCTCCGCGGCAATTTCATCCTCTGCCTCCCCGGCATCGGGACCGATCTGTTCCAGGACGGTCTCTACGTCTACGTCAGCCGCATCTTCCGCCTGCTCTCCCGCTTCGACTTCCGCCTCGGGCGCGTCTTCCACAGCGGGAGCCGTATCGTCAACTTCTTCCGCCGTCACCTCGACAGATTCGTCGACCTCGACCGTTTCCAGCTCGTCGGACCGTACGATCTCGTCCTCTTCGCCTGCAGTGATCGTCTCCGGCTCGTCATCCACCGCCTCGACTTCGACTGCCTCAGCGTCCTCGGGCGATTCCGCGGTCTCGGTCTCCACGGGCTGCGGAGCGACCCGCCGGCGACGACGACGGCGCGTCCCGGTGGACTCCGCCTCGCCCTCCTCCGCCGTTCCACGACGCTCTCGCTCGAGGCGCGCGCGAAGCCTCGCGATCTGCACATCCGTCACCGTGGACATGTGGCTTCGCACCCGCACGTCCATCTGGTGAAGAATCAGGATCAACTGCTTCGAATCGACGCCGAGTTCCTCGGCTGCTTCATACACGCGGTAGTTCGCCAACGCCCGTCCTCCTGAGTGTTTTCCTGCGCGTGCCTCTCGAGCACGACCTTGTCCTGCCCTGCTTCAGATCCTACCCATCCTGCTGAATTTCCACCGTGATTCCCCGGGCAGAATCCCGCTCGAGGATCTGCCTCATCCTGTTCGCCAGTCGAGCATCGGCGATTCCGATCACCACCGCGCGACCCCGACCGATCGCCCGACCCAGAGCCGCGTGGCTGCCGCACGGCAACCAGGGCGTACCGGTCGCGTCGAATACCGGGACCACTCGACTTCGAGCATTGTCCCCGGCATCTCTGGCGACGAGCGCCAGGCTCAGCGACCCGCGTCGCGCGGCTTCCCGAACGGCCTTGGTTCCGATGACCGCCCGTCCGGCCCGACGCGTGAGGCCCACGAGTTTCAGGACCTCCCTGTCCCGTCGCTCGAGGTCAGCCGGCACTGCCTCCACGATCCTCCTCCGGCGCTGCGGCCCCGACCTCTACCGAGGCCTGCTCCGGCTCCTCCTCGCGCCCGTCTTCAGCCTCCGCGACGGGCTCCGAAGAATCGGATTCCCCTGTCGCTTCCTCATCGGTCGGCGACGTCTCGACCTCTGGCTCGTCCGCGCCAATCGCGAAGATCGAATTCGATTCCGTGGCCGGCGTCTGCGCCTCCTCTACGACCGTCAGTTCATCGATCAGTTCGACCAGCCGCTCGGCCTCCACTTCGTCGATTCCAGGTATCTGGAGGAATTCGTCCTTTTCCATATCCAGCACTGCCAGGAACGTGTCGATTCCCGCGGCCTGCAGCGCGGCCAGTGTCGCCGGCGTGAGTCCCTCGAGTTCAGACAGCGGAAAGTCTGCAATCTCGTACTCATCTCCGCCGCCGAACAATGCCGATTCCGCCCCCCGAGCCAGCCAATCCCGGCTGGAATAGAGGTCGAGCTGCCAGCCGATCAGCTGGGACGCCAGGCGCACGTTCTGACCGTTTCGTCCAATGGCCAGAGACAGCTGGTCTTCGTCCACGATCGCCGTTATCACGTGGCGCCCGGTGTCCGATATGACCTTTGCTACCCGCGCGGGAGCGAGAGCCCTGCGAGCGAATATCTCCGGGTCCGGGTGCCAGGGCACGATGTCGATCCGCTCTCCACCGAGCTCCGACACGACCGCCTGAACCCTCGAACCCTTGAGACCCACGCACGCTCCCACGGGATCCACGGTCTCGTCCCGCGAAGAAACGGCGATCTTTGTCCTTCCCCCAGCCTCCCGGACAATCTCTTTGATCTCGACGATCGATTGATAAATCTCCGGCACTTCCAGACCGAACAGAGCCTTGACGAACAACGGATCGGCACGTGACAGGATCAGGCGCGGTCCCCGCGGTGTCTCCTCGAGCTTTTTCAGCACGGCACGAATCGACTCGCCCTGGCGGAACCGCTCACGCGGATTCTGTTCGCGCCACGGGATGATCGCCTCGGCTTCGCGGGCGCGATTCAACATCACGACGATCTTGCCTCGCTCGATCTGTTGAACCTCACCGGACACCAGTTCGCCGACGATGCCACTGAACTCCTGCCGGATCTTGTCGCGTTCGCCTTCGCGTACTCTCTGGATGATCCTCTGTTTCGCCGCCATGACGGCATTGCGACCGAATTCCGAAAACGCCATCGGAATTTCGATCAGGTCTCCGACCTCGAAATCCGGGTCGTCAAACCGGGCTTCCACGAGCGGAATCTGTCGAGCCGGATCCTCTACCTTTTCGACTACTTCCTTGAGCACGACGATCTTGATGTCCCCATCATCCTGAATCGAGATCTCCGCCTCCACCGGCCCACCAAAGTGGCGAGCCAGGGCCGCGTGAATGCCGTCCCGGATCAGTTCGTGCAGATCCGCGTCAGACAGCGACTTGTTCGCCGTCATGACCCGGAACGCTTCCACTACTGGAATCTGATCGCTCATATCCCTCTTCCGATCTCCCTCGTTGCTCCCTCACCCACGTGACGTCCGGCGTCCATCGACCGGCTCACAGGTCGCTCTCAGGTCGATACATGAGGTTCGCCTTCGCAATACCGGCCAGCGGCACGCGCATTTCCCCATCTTCGGCATCGAGCACCACAACCGGTCCTTCGTCGCCCTCTTCTCTCACGCCACGGAGGATTCCCTCCACCTGTCGCTTGCCATCCGCCAGCGGACCGAATCCCCGCAGGCGCACCTCGAGTCCAGCGAATCTGTCGTAGTCGCTCTGCCGCACCAGCGGTCGCTCCACGCCGGGCGAGGACACCTCGAGGATGTAGCTCTCGCCCGCCTGACCCTCCTCGTCCAACCATTCGCGGACTGCGCGGCTGATTACTGCACAGTCGTCGACTGTCAGCTCCGACCTGCCGGGGACACCCCCCTGCCTGTCGACTCTGAGCCTGAGGAGCGGACGACGACGTCCTCCGCCCCTGTCGACGGCCACCAGCTCGAAGCCGAGCCGTGTGACAACCGCCCCGATTCCTCGCTCAATCGTATCCACGGTCACCGTCACTCCCACATCTCGCGGGTCGCCCCGATCGAAATCCGCGGACGAGACCTACCCCAAACAAAAAAGTGGGGCCGCGAGCGTTTCCCCACTTCAGGTCCAGACGTGGACGTCCGAGCGGCCGGCCCCGGACGTGTTTCTCAGCCTAAGAAGATAGTGTCCATACTACTTGAAGGCAAACCCGTCACTCGTACCGGGAACGCCATCCCAGAAAGGCCGCCATCCGTCCGGCAGTGCCCTGTGAGCCTCTGTGGGAATGCAGAAGATCGGCACTGCAGCGTGTGCACCAGCTCGATTCCGAAATCGAGCCTGCGGGAACGCCCAGCCGCGTTGTTTCCTCCTTCAACCAGGCCCGCAGGTCGAAATTGCCGTGGTCCCTCCCCGGACGCCCGAATTCCTGCAACACCTCAGGCCCGACTTCATAGCAATCTCCACAGATCGCCGGGCCGAGGTGGACGCGCAGTCCTGACGGGCCTGCACCTTTCAACGCCTCCAGCGCCCGAATCCCCTCTTCCACGATACCCGCTACCGCACCACGCCAGCCCGCATGAAGCAGAGCGACCGCCCCGAAAACGGGATCGAGAAGATAGACGGGCACGCAGTCCGCAGCGGTCACCGTGAGGAGAACACCGCGTCTCTCCGACGCCAGGCCGTCCGCATCGCCGGCAATGCAGACGCCGGAGGCGGGAGACGGGTCGACCACGGCCACTCGGGACCCGTGAACCTGCCGACCGACGACGCTCGCTCGGCAGCCGAGTGCGTGCGCCAGCGCCTCGAACCGCTCTGTTACCGCCCAGACAGAATCGGAGCCGGAGAGACCATAGTCATTCGGGCCGACAGTCATTCCGGCGACGAGACCTGGAAACTCTCTTTCCCAGTCTGCATGAACGAGCAGATCGATATCGGCGATCGATCTCCGCTCCTCCAGGGTCAGCAAGGAGCCTCGGCTCTCTCGATCTCCGCTCCCAGCGCCCGCAGGCGCACGTCGATCCGCTCGTACCCGCGTTCGATCTGCCCGATATTGTAGATGCGACTCTCACCTTCGGCTGCGAGCGCCGCTATCAGCAAGGCCATTCCGGCCCTGATGTCCGGACTCTCCATGACCGAGCCCCGAAGATTGGACGCTCCCACAACGACCGCCCGGTGCGGATCACACAGCACGACACGCGCGCCCATCGCGATCACTTTATCCGCGAAGAACATCCTGGACTCGAACAGTTTTTCGTGGATCAGGATCGTTCCCCGGCACTGCGTGGCAACCACCAGGGCGATCGACATCAGGTCGGCGGGGAACGCCGGCCAGGGTCCGTCCCCGAGGGTCGGAATCTGGTCTCCCAGGTCCGGCTGGACCTCCAGCGCCTGGTCGGACGGGACATGGAGTTCACCGTCACGCAGCGTGCAGTGAATGCCCACTTTCTCGAATCCGACCCGCAACGGGTCGAAGTGCTCGGCCTCGACAGCTTCGATCACCAGATCGGATCCCGTGATCGCCGCCAGACCGACCATGCTGCCCACTTCGATGTGATCGGTGCCGACACGCCAGACTCCGCCACCGAGGCGCGACACGCCTCGAATCGTCAGTATCTGTGTTCCGATGCCCTCTATTTCCGCCCCGAGGCTGACCAGAAAATTGCACAAGTCCTGCACATGTGGCTCGGCCGCGGCATTGCGGATCGTAGTCTCGCCTTCAGCTCGTGCCGCCGCGAGCACAGCGTTCTCCGTTCCCGTGACCGACGGCTCGTCGAGAAAGATGTCGGCTCCCCGCAATTCCTTCGCGCGCAGCTCGTAGCTCTCGCCTGCCTCTACCTTCGAGCCGAGGCGACTGAGCGCGAGAAAGTGCGTGTCGAGTCGACGACGTCCAATCACATCCCCGCCTGGTGGCGGCAGCACCACTTCTCCGAACCTGGCCAGCAGCGGCCCCGCAAGCAGGATCGATGCCCGGATGCGCCGGGACAGCTCCGGATCCACCGATCCCGTGTGCAGGCCGCTGGCGTCTACCCGGAACGTATTGTCCGATACGTGCTCGACCTCCGCCCCGAGTTGCCGCATCAGTTCGATCATCGTGAATACATCGCGAATCTCTGGCACGTTCTCCAGCAATACGGGTTCGTCGGCCAGAAGACATGCGGCGAGAATCGGGAGCGCCCCGTTCTTGTTGCCTGAAGGACGGAATCGCCCCTCCAGTCTGGCCGGACCTTGAATGCGATAATGCACGACCGTGCTCCTTTCAATAGCGACCCGAGACCCGCTGTCGGGTCCGGAGAGCAAGGTAGAGGTTCGCGAGAATGGCTGGCAACGAAGTGTGAGCCCGGGTTCCCCCGGGAGCGGGGAGGATCCGCTTGACAGCTTCCGTCGGCGGGTTCATGCTCAACGCGTAGCCGTTGCGGACATTGTCCGGGATGGCCCAGGGCGCCCAGTGAGGAGGAGCCGGCAACGTGAAGCTCACCGAGTATCTGGAGGCGGGGCTCGTCGTATTCGACGTCCAGCCCGGCGAGGTCGCTGAGATCCTGTCTCAGCTCATCGAGCCGCTCGTGCGTGACGGCACCCTGGATGGCTCGGACCGGGTGCTCGAAGCGCTGCTCGCGAGAGAGAAGGTGCTGAGTACCGGAATCGGCCAGGGAATCGCGGTACCACACGCAATCAGCGAGGTGATCCCGTCGCCCCAGCTCATCGTCGGACTGGCGCCACGGGGAGTCGATTATCACTCGATGGACGATGCGCCCGTGAATGTGTTTTTCGTCCTCCTGTCTCCTCCCGATCGTGCGGGACACCACATCCGGCTTCTCGCTCGGATCGCACGTCTGGCCCGTCATCCGGAGTTTGTCGATGCGCTGCGGAGCTGCGAAACGGGGGAGCAAGTGGTGACTCACATTCACGAGTATGAGCAGGAGCACGTTTAGGCCCGACCAGGAAGGGCCTGTCGCCGGAGATTCCGGCGAATCTGAGGAGTCGCCGTGGAACTGCTGATCGCCGTGATCAACGATGTGGACCGGATAGATGAGGTACTGGAGGGATTCCTCGAAATCGGAATCACCGGCGCCACGGTCATCGACAGCGAGGGGATGGGCCGGGTCCTAAGTCATGACATCCCGATTTTCGCCGGACTCCAGACTCTGATCTCGCGCTCTCGACCTCAGAATCAGACGCTGTTCAGCGTGATCAACGAGCCGAAGAAGGTGGACCAGGCTATCGCCTTGCTGCAGGACGTATGCGGGCGTTTCGAAGACCCCGCTACGGGGATCGCGATCACTATTCCCGTCCACCGCGTGGTCGGGCTTGCGCCGGAATTAGGTGAATCCGAAGGGTGAGGCTCCTCCTCGCCGTTCTCGCTCTCGCCCTTCTCAGCCTCCTCGGATCAAGACTCGGATTCCGAAGCCGGCGACCATCACTGGGAATTCGTCTGTTCGTGTCCGCGGGTTCCCACTATGTGCTGCTCGGTTTCCTGCTGGGACCGCACGGGGCGGGGCTCGTTACTGAAGGGCTGACAGATTCCCTGGCCCCGTTCATCGCTCTGGGTCTCGGATGGATCGGTCTCCTGTTCGGCCTTCAGTTCGACCGCCAGACTCTTCGAGTGTTCGACAGTCGAGAGCACGTCGTGGTGATCGGGCAGTCGGTGGTCGCATGGATCCTCCTCGCGGCCGGGCTGGTCGGACTTCTTCTTCTCGCCGGACCCTTCAACCCGGCATCCGTCGCCGCGGCATGCGCAGCTGCGGCTGCGGGTTGCGCTTCGAGTCCGACCGGGGCGGCTGTCGTGTTCGGTTCCGCACGCGTAAGCGGACCGTTCTCGAGACTCGCCACCGTTGCGACGAGTCTCGACGGCGCGACGGGCATCGTCTTCCTCGCGATGGTGTACGCCGCCGTCCACCCCGCCGTACCGGCCGCCCTGGTCGATCTCGGTCCGTTCCGCTGGATCGTCGCCCCGGTCCTGCTCGCACTCCTGTTCGGCTGGCTGTTCCTGTCTCTGTCCCGTGAAAAGCCGCCTTCCGGCGAGTTCGTGCTGTTCCTCCTGGCCCTCGCGCTCATTCTTGCGGGCATGAGCCTGTCGATGGCGGCATCGGCGCTGTTCGCCTCCTGGCTGACGGGTGTGTTCATCGCGAATCTCTCACCGCTGCGAAAGCGGGTGTACACGGCGCTCGCCAGGTGGGAAAAGCCGGTTCACGTGCTGTTCCTGCTGCTGGCCGGTGCCCTGCTCAGCTTCCATTCCTGGCAGGTCGCGGTTCTACTGGCGGGCTACCTTGTACTGCGAACGGCGGGAAAGCTCGTTGGAGGCCAGCTTGCCCGCCCGCTCCTCGAGCCCACGCCGGGGCGTGAACGGTTCGGGGCTACCCTCCTTTCACAGGGAGGCGTCTCAATCGCGATCGCCATGTCCGCGCTTCTGGTGCTCCGCGCTCGATTTCCAAGCTCCCCGGTGGTTCCGGCCTTTTTTGACGCTGTCATTCTCGGAATCATGGTGTTTGAGATCCTCGGACCGGTCGCGATGCGCAGGGTCCTGGCCGGCGTGGGAGAAATTCACGAGGCCGGCGAGTCCCCGCTCGGAAAGACGGATTGAAGTCAGCGTCGGCGACACCGGCTCGCTTCCTGCTACGAGTCCAGGTTGAGCCGAGCCCCGCCGAGGTCTATTTTTCTTCGGTTGCGAACGGTGGAGAACCGCCGACAGGAGCAGTCCCGTGGCCTTTTATGACATTCTCGTTCTGATTTCCCTGATCCTGTGGATCATCTTTGGGTCGGGACTCATCATTTCGCTGATCCTCATCGTTCCCCGCATCCTGCGAGCTTTCTCGGAGTTCGACCGCGTGACCGACGCGATCACGAATCAAATGCTGCCGATTATGGAGCGTATCGACGGAACCGTGCAGGACGTAGCGAAAATCACTGATGCGGCCATGGCCAGTGTCGAACGCATCGATGAGACCGTCGGAAATGTTACCGATTCCGTGGAGCGTATGCTGGATGTCGCCGAAGACCGAGTCTCAGACGTTAACGCGCTCGTGACGGTGGCCGTCGAGGAAGCGGAGGACACGTTTCTCTCCACCGCCGGGATCCTGCGAGCCATTCGTGGCCGGGATGTCCGGAGGAAGAGACGTGACCGGAGGCAGACCGATCGCAAGAAGCGCAAGAAACGCAAGGACAGAGACCGCTGGCTCCGCGGCGGAGAGCGACGGCGACTCGGTTGACCCGAATTCCAGCACTCGCAGCGCCTCTGCTGGCCGTGGCACTGCTCCTGCTGCTTCCGGAGGCCGCCTTTGCATGGGGGCCGGCAACGCACGTCCAGATCGGTATGGAAGCTCTCCGATCGCTGAACCTCTTCCCAGCGCACATTGCTGGCGTGATCGCCCAATATCCGATCGATTTCCTGTACGGCAATCTCGCCGCGGATATCTCGCTCGGTAAGAAGTACGCCCAGATCGGCAGGCACTGTCACAACTGGGAAGTGGCTCGCGAGATCCATCGGGAGGCGGGGGACGACGAACGTCTGCAAGCCGCCATGCTGGGCTACCTGTGCCACCTGTCCGCCGACGTACTGGCGCACAACTCGTACGTTCCCCGAATGCTGCTCCTGACCTCCTCCACTCGAGGTCTCGGGCATTCGTACTGGGAGCACCGGATGGACACGGATGTGGGAATCGAGCACTCTCAGCTCGCCCGCTGGATCGTTACCCGCCACGACCATTCGGCCACCGACGCGCTGTTCCGACGCGTGCTGTCGAGCACGTTGTTCAGCTTCAGCACGAATCGCAGGATCTTTCGGGGAATGATCCGAATAAACGGAAACGAGAGTTGGCAGGCGATCATGGATACGGTCGTCGACAACTCCCGGTGGGACCTCGACCCGACCACCGTGGCCAGGTATCTCAGGCACAGCTTCGAGCTCGTGGCGGACTTTCTGGCCAACGACGAAGAATCACGAGCGGCTTCGCAGGACCCGATCGGGGACACCGCCCTCACGGAGGCCAAGCAGATCCGCCGTCGGGTTCTCATCGCGGGCGGCTGGAAGAGCCTGGAGGCGATCGATCGGACGGCCGACCACCACTTCCCCCTTCCGCACGGATCTTCGGACTACTGGGACCTGCGCGGCGACACCTCGACGGAGGCGTCCCGGAGGGTCGAACACGCGCTGTCGGCGTCGATCACCCCGCCCCCCTCTACTGTCATGGACGCCGTACTCGATCCTGCCGGTACCGGGGTCGGATCCGCACCCTCGGAACCGGGCTGATCAGCCACCCCTGTCGAACACCGTCTCGCCCCCGACGATCGTCATCTCGACCACAAGCTCCCGTATCCGTCCCGGCTCGACATCGAACGGGCTCCGGTCCAGCACGACGATGTCAGCGAGCATTCCCGGCCTGAGAATCCCCACTCGATCCTCCATGAACCCGGCCCGCGCAGCATCATGCGTGTAGGCGGTGAGTGCCTCGTCGACCGTCAACTTCTGTTCGGGAATCCAGCCGTCCGGATGGGCGCCGTCGAGGGTCTGTCGGGTCACCGCTGCGTAGACTCCGAGCAGCGGATTCAGCGGACCGACGGTCCAGTCGGAGCCGAAAGCCGGCCGTGCTCCGGCCACCACGAGCGAGTGGAAAGCGTAGGTCGACCGGGCTCTTTCGGGGCCGATTTTTCGTTCGGCCCACCGACCGTCGTCGATCGCGTGATACGGTTGCATGGCCGGGATAATGCCGAGCTCTGCGAACCTCTCGTAGTCATCGGGTCGAAGATGTTGGGCGTGTTCGATCCGGTAGCGCCGATCGCGCTCTCCATGCTCTCGTTCGAGGTTCTGGTACAGGTCGAGCAACTCCGCATTGGCCCGATCGCCGATCGCGTGAATCGCGACCTGCAGTCCGGCCACTTCGGCCGCCCTCACGCGGTCCGCCAGTTCGTCCATCCCGATCATCACCAGGCCGCTCGTTTCCGGCGAATCGAGATACGGTTCATAGAACAGAGCCGTGGATGAACCCAGTGAGCCATCCACGAACCCCTTCAGACCGCCCCAGCTGAGCATGTCGTCCCCGGTTCCTCCGCGTTCGTCGACGAACGTCGCGAGGCGCCCCACCGTCGACAGGGGCACGAACGCCCGTACTCTGAGCGTCAACGCTCCCCGCCTCTTCGCCCGCTCGTAGGCCGCCAGCCCGTCCCACGTACCCATGTCATGGACTCCCGTGACGCCGAGCGTGGCCGCGAATCGCATCGCCGCCGACAGCGCAGAGTCCTGCTCCGCAGCCGTTGGTTCCGGAACGGCCGCGTAGAGAACCGTCATCGCCTCGTCCTTGAACACTCCGGTCGGCCGCCCGGTCTCGTCCCGCACGATCTCACCACCGTCCGGGTCCGGAGCCCCGGGATCGAATCCCGCCAACTCGAGTGCCTTGCTGTTGGCCAGCGCCATGTGCCAGTCGAGCCGGGTTACGAATACGGGGTGCTCGGGCGTGACCTCATCGATCCACGCGCGGTCCGGCAGTTCCCCTCCCCACATCTCGTGATCCCAGTCACCGCCGAGAATCCAGGTACCGGGGGGCAGTTGCCCGGCGTGCTCCGCCAGGCGGCGCGCGAATTCCTCAGGGGTCGCAGCGTCTCTCAAATCCACGGACGCCAGACGAAAACCGCCATCGAGGAAGTGAGTGTGCGTGTCGATGAACCCGGGCATGGCAAATCGCCCGGCGAGCTCGATCACATCCGTTGCGGGCCCCGCAAGCGCCCGGATTCCGTCGCTGTCTCCCACGGCGATGATCCGCTCTCCTGAGATCGCGATGGCTTCCGCAGTCGGAGTATCCACGTCCCCCGTCCAGACCGAACCTCCGACCAGAATCCGGTCCGGAGTCTCAGACCCGTTCACGCCGCAGCTCCAGGCGGCGACGACCGCCGACAGTAACCCGATCCGGAAGCAGCCATGCACGTGCATCTCCTCTCTCAGGCGGGCCGCAGACCCGCGTGCGCGACCATTACTTTTCGCACTCCGGACTCGCCGAAGTCGATCTCGGCCTTCACACCGGTTCCACGACCGCTGACGGCTACGATCTCGCCTTCGCCAAACTCAGGGTGGACGACCCGAGCTCCCGCCTGAATCCGAAGTTCCTCCTGCGTATCGCTGAAATCGTAGCTGACTTCTCTGTTCAGTGGCGCGGCTGAATGACGCTTGATCGGACGCTTCCAGCTCCATTCCTTCGTGTCTGTGTCCTGCAGGGTCGATGCGCGTCGGACCCGAGGCCGGCCCGCTGCAGACCAGTGACGGCGAACGGGTCCGTCGGGAAGCTCTGAGAGGAATTGAGACGGAGCCGAACGCTGTTCGTTGCCATACCGCCACCTGCGCTGCGCGTGCGTGAGGAACAGCCGATCCTCGGCACGCGTCACTCCGACGTAGAACAGGCGTCGCTCCTCTTCCAGCTCTTCCGCCGTTTCCATTGCCCGGGACAGAGGAAACAATCCATCCTCGAGCCCGACGACGAACACGACCGGAAACTCGAGTCCCTTCGCGTTGTGCAGAGTCATCAGAGTGACACCGGGCGCCCGTTCATTGTAGTCGTCGATGTCGGCTCTCAGAGCGGCAGATTGCAGATACAACTCGAGCTCTGTGGCATCTTCCGAACCGTCCTCGACCTCAGACGGATCGAACGCAGAAGCGGCGGCCAGCAGCTCCGTTAGATTGGCGATCCGATCCGCGCCGTCCTCCTCCGGTTCGAGAGCCTGCACGAGT
>JBDGUZ010000021.1:0-19384 GCA_039585915.1 Gemmatimonadota bacterium | reverse complement strand
TTGCTGCAGGCGACGGAGCGCTGCGTGAGGCGGCCTCGTGAACAACTCGGCCGCCTTCCTGACCTCCCTGGGCAAGCGCTTCTCATCGATGTCCCTTTACGAGCCGGGGCATCCATCCCGTGACCGGGCAATGGAGCAGGTAATCGAGGACATGTCACTGCTGCTCCGGGAGAATGCGTTCCCCGTGTTCAATTTTCTCGATGGGGACGTGGTGTATGAAGGTTCCGTGCTGTCCGAGCTGCGCCAATGGGAGTGGTCCACGAAGCTGTCCGCGGCAGGAGTAGAACGGCTCGAGATCACGCCGGGCACCAGCAAGGCGGACCTCGAGGCGTTTCTCGAAGAAGTGCATGCTCGAATGAGCCTGGAGGAATCGGGCGCTTCGATCCAGGAGGTCAAAGGGCAGACGAGCATTCGATACGGAGAGGTCGGAGTAGAGGGTCTTTCCGACGATGAGCCCGAGGGCCTTCCGACCGCGACGATGAAGATGAACCTGCGGGAGGAGGCTGACACGATCGGCTGGCTTCACGGAGAGGTCCTTCGCTCTGGAGAAGTCCCCGTGAGCGAGGCTGTTGCCGTGGTTAAGCTTCTGTCTCTCGCCATGCACTCCGAGCGCGATGTCGTGGTTCCGCTCGTCCACCTGAAGCAGGTCGACCAGTACACGACCACTCACTCGATTAACGTGTCCATGTTGTCGATGGGTCTGGCGGAATTTCTCAACTTCGCGTCGGTCGATGTCCGTGCGATCGGCGAGGCAGCCCTGCTTCACGACGTCGGCAAGACCCGCATCCCGCTCGAAGTCCTGAACAAGCCGGGCAAGCTCACGCCCGATGAGTGGACGCTGATCCAGACCCACACTACGGAGGGAGCACGGATTCTCCTGAAGTCGAGTGGACGGATGGAACTCGCCTCGATCGTCGCCTACGAGCACCACCTGACGTGGCAGGGAGAAGGGTACCCTGCGATGACGTACCCGCGGCAGCCGCACCAGGTGAGCCGCCTGATCCAGGTATGCGATAATTACGATGCGCTCCGCACTCGACGTCCGTTCCGTCCTCCGTGGCCGCACGACCGGGCAGTGGAGTACATGCGCTCGAAGGCCGGTGAGGACCTCGATCCGGAGTATGTCGACGCATTCCTGTCGATGATCCGCCAGTGGGAGCCACGCCAAATCGTGTTGGACGAGCAGGAACCGGAGGGTGACGAAGCCGCTTGACGGCCGCTGTAAACACTATCTCCCCACCGGGTGTCCAATAGAATGAGTCCTGGATGCCAGTTGCGTCCGGTCGCACGGGTGAATCTGTTCGGTGGGGAGAACGAGGGATGGGGACGATGGGGCGGATGGGAAGAACAAAACTCACACGTGTAGTATACGCAGCCGCGTTCGCGGCTTTTTTCTGCGCACCGATCGTCTTTCCTGATCACCTTGCAGCCCAGGAGCAGACTGCTGCTGACGGCGGAGGACTCGTCGGACCCGACGGGGGTCCGGCGGATCCGGATGCCGTTGCGCCACCGAAACTGGTGTTCGCGGTTCCGGTGGAGGACGCCGACCTCCGCGTCGACGGACTCCTCGATGACGACGCGTGGAGATCGGCGCAGTGGTTCTCCGATTTCCGGCAGAAGGAGCCGGTCGAAGGCGCCGAACCGACCGAGCGCACGGAAATCGCGTTCGTATTCGACGAGGGGAACCTCTACGTCGGGGCCCGGATGCACGCAAAGGACCCTTCGACGGTCCTCGCGGCGCTGTCCCGCCGGGACGACGGCAGCAGCAGGTCGGACAAGCTCATCGTATCGCTCGACACCTACCGGGACCTCCGGACGGCCTACACCTTCGCCGTGACCGCGGCCGGAGTCAGACTCGACTGGCACCATCCGGGAGACAATGAGTACCAGCGCGACGACACGTTCAATCCGATCTGGCAGGCGGAGACCCGGATCGACTCGCTCGGCTGGACCGCCGAGATGCGCATTCCGTTCTCGCAGCTCCGGTTCAACGACCGGGACGAACAGATCTGGGGCATCAACGTGAACCGGTGGATCCCGTCGAACAACGAGGATATTTACTGGATCGCGGTTCCGCGCGAAGAATCCGGCTGGTCTTCGCGGTTCGGTGAGCTTCACGGGCTGAACGGCGTTTCGAGCGGCCGACGAATGGAAATTTCCCCATACGTGGCGACCGAGGCGGTGATCACCAGCGCGGAACTGGTGTCCGACAGCGACCCGTTCGCCAGCCGAAGCGACATGCGCGCACGGGTCGGCGCCGATCTCAAGATGGGAATCGGGTCGAATCTCACTCTCGATGCCACGATCAATCCGGACTTCGGACAGGTCGATGGCGACCCTGCGGTTGTAAACCTGAGTGCGTTCGAAACCGTGTTCGACGAGCGCCGGCCGTTCTTCACGGAAGGAAGCCAGATCCTGTCCGGAAATGGCCGCCAGGGCCCGAACTATTACTATTCCAGGCGCATCGGAGCACCTCCGCACGTTTACCCCAGCGCAGATTATTCGGACATCCCGAGGGTCACGACGATCTTGGGCGCAGGAAAGCTCACGGGCAGGCTGAGCTCCGGGCTGTCGGTCGGGGCGCTCGGCGCGTTGACTTCGCGTGAACACGCGCCGACCTACGACGTGGCGGGGGACAGCTACGGCGAGGCCTCGGTCGAGCCGATGACTGGCTTCGGCGTGGTTCGACTGCAACAGGAAGTCGGACAGTCAGCATCGACCTTCGGGCTCACGGCAACGGCTGTCAGAAGGAACTTCGAGGGCATCGCTGATCCGACGCGCCTCGTATTGAATCGCCAGGCGTTCAGCGGCGGGGGAGATTTCCTGCTCCGACTCGGTGGAGGAGCCTACGAAATCAATGGGCACATGGGACTCAGTCATGTCGAAGGCTCTCCCGAGGCAATCACGAGGATCCAGACTGCAAACGCACACCTGTTCCAGAGACCGGATCAGGATCACGTCGAATTTGACAGCACCCGTACGTCGATGACCGGAGGATCGGGTTCGATCCAGGTTGCGAAGCGCGAGGGGGCCTGGCTGTGGTCCGGGGGCGTGTGGGCAGACTCGCCTGAGTGGGAGCTCAACGACGTGGGACTCGTGCGACGAGCCGATGACATTCAGTCGTGGGCCAACGTCACATATCGCCAGACGGAGCCGGGCTCGACCTTTCGCAACTGGTCGATCGGCGCGAACGGCGGCATGGGATGGAATTTCGGCGGGACGCGCAAAGACACACGGATTGGAACTAATATCCGCGGCACATTCAACAACTATTGGCGGTCGGGCTTGCGCCTGAATTACTTCCCCGCCGTCCAGTCGGACGGTCTCACGCGTGGCGGCCCCCTGATGGGCCGTAGCGCGTTCGGCGCTGTCAGTGGCTACGTGGCGAACAACTTCTCATCACGCACGTCATGGAGCCTCGAGGGATTCTGGGGCACCCAGAACTACGGGGACGACTGGTCGGTCGAGTTCGGGCTGCAATTCCAGCCGAATGACAGGATCCGGCTGGCGATCTCTCCCCGAGTGGGACGCTACGCGAACACCCGGCAGTACTACGGAACGATCGACCGTGACGGAGATGCGACGTACGGATCCCGATACATGTTCGCCACGGTCAACCAAAGCGAGATTAGCGCTGAGATTCGTGTCAACTACAGTTTCAGCCCGGACATGAGCCTCGAGCTGTGGGCGGAGCCGTTCGCCGCCAGCGGCAGATTCTCCACCTTCGGTGAACTTCCGGAGGCGCAGAGCTTCGACCTGCGGGAGTATGGCACTGACGGCACGACGATCGAGGAAGTGTACGAACCGGAATCAGGGTCTCGTTCCTACATCGTGACGGACGGCGCCGAGACGTTCGAACTTCCCGATGCCGACTACAATGGGGTTTCGTTCCGCTCGAATCTCGTGCTCCGGTGGGAATTGCGGCCCGGCAGTACCTTGTTCGTGGTGTGGCAACAGAATCTGTCGGAAAGTCGGGATCCGGGAGCGGACGTCAGGTTCGGAGACCTGTTCGGTGGATTCGGGGCCGTTGGTCAGAATGCTCTCGCGATCAAGATGAACTACTGGATTCCCTTCTAAAGGACATTCCCTTGCGCCTCCTCCGCAACGTCGAGATCCATCGCGCACTCTCATTCGTCGGCGTCTCGGCGGCGACTCTCCTGCCGGGCGGCTGCGGCGGTGAAGCAGAGCGCCCGGCGGCGCCAGCCGCCGTCGCCGATACCGTGGACGGCGTGCCCCGCCTCACGTGGCCCGAGGCTCCGGCACAGGAACTGGCGTGGACGCTCGATACGGTCGCGGTGATCGGCGGATTCGAGCAGGAGGGCAACGACTACCAGTTCGACCAGGTCTCGCCTGGTGGCGTCGACGGTGACGCCGAGGGCAGGCTGTTCGTTCTCGATGGAGCGGGCAAACGGGTCCTTGGATACGATCCAGCCGGTCAGCCGATCGGTGTATGGGGACGGGAGGGAGGCGGGCCGGGTGAGCTCAATTCTCCGTCAGGACTCGCCGTCGGCGCCGGCGACAGCCTGTGGGTCGTAGATCGGGGGAATCGCCGCGTGACCCTGTTCCCGTACGCTCCCGAAGGAGTTCCGGCGGTAATTCCACTTACGGAGGAATCATCCGGGCTCGGGGGCGAGCTCGCGATCGCCCCCGACGGACTGTACGGGGTTGCTATGATCTTCTCGTTCAGCCCGGGGGAAGAGGTCGAATACCCACCCCGCCTGCTGATTCACCTGCTGCGGGATGGCGAAATCGCCGATACGACCTGGACCTCTCCGCCACCGAAGTTCGACCGGATCGAAGTCACTTCGGGAGACCAGATCGCGGTGATGCTGAGCCAGCGGACTTTCAGCCCGGGGTTTCACTGGGAGAGGTTCTCAGACGGGAGCTTCGTGGTCGCACAGGGAGCCGAATACGAGCTGTCGTTTCTCACTGCAGATGGGTCGGAGCGACTGCGCCTCCGACGAGAGCCGGCGGCTCGGCTGACCACCGAGGAGGACCGCCAGCGCGCTCGTGACGGGGCGCGGGACCAGGCGGAAGAATCGACATCCCCGTTCGTCCGCCAGTCGATCGATGAACGAATCGAGAAGATGACGTTCGACGACAGGATTCCGCGTGTCACCGGCCTGGCCGTGGACGGGCAGGACCGCCTGTGGGTGGGCGTTTCCGGTGCCCTGCCCGGAGAAACGGAACGCATCGACGTGTATGGCCGCGACGGGACGCTCGTGGGAGAAATTCGTCAACCGGACGTCCTCCCCATGGTGTTCTACGGTGCAGGACGCGCCGCTGTGCTGGACAGCGACGAGCTCGACGTCCAGCGAGTGCTTGCATTCCAGCTCCAGGAGTAGATCCGGCCAGAAGACTGGTCGACTCAATCGGTGGTGGGGGTGCCCAGGCGGCGCACGAGCAGCGCCGCCCGCTTCGCCATCACCGGGACCGAGCGCAGATCGACCGTCTCATCGGGCGTGTGCGCTCCCCGACCCACGACGCCGAGCCCGCCGAGCGCAGCCGTGTGCTGGGCGGCGAACGAGATGTCGGCGGCGCCCCGCTTCCCCGGATCGACGGCCTCGATCGGCCCCATCCCGAGGTCACGACTCACCTGGTCGAGCCGGTCCAGCAACGCGAGGTTTCCGGCAGTCGGCGCCATCGGCGGGTAAGAATCGCGGAACTCGATCTCGGCGTTGGTCCGGGGCAGATTGTCTGACACGATCACCCTCATTCGCTCCATCGCCCGTTCGAGCTGTTCTTGCGTGAGAGTCCGCAGGTCACCTGCGGCGATCACGGTCTGAGGGATCACGTTCGTCTTGCCGAACGCATTGCCCCGATCCGACTCAGAGTCATACTCGACGGACGTTCCGCCCAGGAGGATTCCCGCTCCGAACGTCAGGTTCTCTTCTCCGCGAAGCTGCTCGTAGAATTCTCCGAGGATTCGGGCTGCTTCGAACGCTGCGCCCGCTCCATACCTGTCGTTGAAAATCACGGAGGAGTGTCCCCGGACTCCCTGCACATCGAGTCGCCAGTCGGTGAAGCCGCGGCGGGCTACCGTGGCCGACTGGAAGCCGCCCACGCCACCCTCGAACCCGAGCGCCGCATCGCTTCGGCGCGATGCGTCCACCAGGTGCTGACGACTGATCGTCAGCGGATCCCCTGTCTCTTCTTCATCACCGAGCAGGGCCACGATCAGGTTGAGATCGGCGAGCTCTCCGGCGGCGTGAAGCGCCTGCAGGGCCAACAGGATCACGACGTCACCGCCCTTCATGTCCGACACGCCGGGCCCTCGCGCGAAGCCGTCCCCGAGGTCTTCGTACCGCTGGAACGGACTGTCGAGTTCGTACACCGTGTCCAGGTGACCGATGAGGAGCACTGTCGCCCCCGGTCGCCCGCCGGCTGTCCCGGCGAACAGATGTCCGGCGCGATTGACATCCCCCGGCATCGGGATCCAGGTCGTCTCCATGCCCAGTGCGCTGAGCTCCAGTTCGAACATCCGACCGACCTCGCGCACGCCTTCGTGATTCATCGTCCCGCTGTTGACGTTTACGATCTCCTCGAGAAACTGCACCGCGGCGGGTGCGAGACGGTCCACTTCCGCCGCGATTCCTGCCTCTGTTGCTGATAGGCCGACCGGCGACGAATGCCGGTAGGAATCGACTGCCTGCGGCGCCGTCGCGGCAGACGCTTGTGTCACGGTCGTCGGCCGTGTCGGTGGCTCCGCTTCACCGGTGGTAGAAGTCGACGCGCACGCACCAAGAACGGTCCATGCGAGTAGAGCCCCCATCTGACCTGCATGCGAGATGGAGAGAACGGACCTGCTTCGGCGCAGGATCGAGGACGATGAACTCACACTCACGGTTCCTCCGGTTCGGTGGTCAGCGACCACGATTCGAACCCGGAACGGTTGCGGGGGATCCCGCTGGCGGTCAGCGGTTGCGACCGGTGCCGGACCTGGAGTACCGTACACGTACCCGAACGAACACCGAAACCATGAACCTGGATCGCGCATGGCACGATCGAGCCCCGTTCCCGCCTGGGTCCCCCCGGACCTGCCGGCCCGGCCCGGCGTGTACCAGTTCGAGGATGCCCTCGGCACGCCAATCTACGTCGGCAAGAGCGTGAATTTGAAACGGCGCGTGAGGGGATACTTCTACGGCGGCGGTCCCGCGGACGAGCGGACGGCGATGATGGTCCGGCTCGCACGCGGCGTGACGATCCGGCGCACGGGCACGGATCTCGAAGCGCTGCTGGAGGAGGCGGAGCGAATCGAGAACTACCGGCCGGCGTTCAATCGGGCGCTCAAGAACCGGTCTCGGGGCTGGTACATCGAGATCGACTGGGGAGACCCGTTTCCGAGGCTGCGTATCGTCAGGTCGAGACGGAGGCCACGAGCCCAGTATCTTGGTCCGTTCCGGGGCCGTCGCATACCTGCCGAGACCGCACGGCTGGTGGAGAAGGTATTCCGGCTGCGCTGCTGTTCGGGCTCGATCCGCCCCGACACATCGGCTTCACCCTGCCTCCAGCACGGAATCGACCTGTGCACGGCGCCCTGCGTGGGGCTCGTCGGAGTCGATGTATACCGGAAACAGGTCCGCGCAGCCGTTCGTGTCCTCGCTGATGGCACGGCGGCCGTAGAAGCGATCCGTCGCTGCCAGACGCGCCGGGACGCTTCGCTGGCGGCAGGGTCGATCCAGGAGGCGACCGGCTGGGAGCAGCGTCTGATGTGGCTCTACGAGCTCGAGGAATATCGGACCGCCCTCGAGCGCCCGCAGGTCGAACGCTCGTGGCTCATCGTACTGCCCGGCGCGGAGCCCGGCACCGGCGTCCTGCTTCCGATGGCGCGGGGCCGCGTACTTTCGAGA
Source organism: Gemmatimonadota bacterium (assembly GCA_039585915.1). GTDB lineage: Bacteria > Gemmatimonadota > Gemmatimonadetes > Palauibacterales > Palauibacteraceae > Carthagonibacter. The sequence continues at coordinate 11,534 of JBDGUZ010000021.1, read as the reverse complement.
CAGAGGGTCCACTGGCACGACGGGAACTTGCAGGAAGGAAGCTGGCACGAGTGTGTCGAGCGAGTGTGCTACGAAGTGCGAATCGAGGAGCTTCGAGCGGAGAGCGTGTTCGCACCGGCGGAACTGACGCCCAGCCTGATCGTCACGGCCTGGCTCGAGAAACGGAAGCCGGGTGAAGGCTCCGTGTTCGACCTCGACCAGCTGGATACGACCGCCGTAATCGAGGCCCTGCGTCAGGCGGCCCCGGAACGGGAGTCCGAGGCCGCCTGATCGATCGAATCGATGTCCGTGCTCAGCGACTCGAGCTCTGCCCCTGCCTCGACTGTTTCTGCATTCCCTCGCCGGATCCCTGGTGCATCTGGTGCATCTCCTGCATCGTCGGGAGCTTCGCGAGCTGCGCGGGCGTCAGTTCGGCATGTGTCTGGACATGGGCGTTGAGGTGCGCGGCGCGCAGCCGGCCCTGGAGCTCGCCGATCTCGCGGGACTGCTTCTCGACGTCTTTCGTGCTCACCGAGCCGGACGTGAACAGCGCGGCCAGCGCCTCGTCCTTCTCCACGAGTTCCGTTCCCAGTTCTACGGACTCCGCCTTGACCTTGCCGTAGATCGTGCCGATTGACTCGCGCTGCGCATCTGTGAGCTCGAGCTCATCCCCCATCTCGAGGACGTGCTTCGGACCCGGGTAGCCATTCATCATGGCGATCATCCCGGCGCCGAGACCGCCGCCTTTTAGCAGCGCCTCTTTCTCCTGCTCCGAAACGCCGCTCAGCATACCACCCATGCCTTGCATTCCACCCTCGGCCTGGCCGTGCATCTGGTGCATCCGGCCCTTGCTCATGTCGGAATCGCCCCCCTCCTGGGCGACGGCCGAGCTGGAAACCAGCGCGACTGCAACGAACAGCGCCGCGGAAACCGAAAACGTACGCATCGACGGAATCATGGAACCGTACTCCTCTGAAAATCGAAACTTCGGGCGTCACCGAATTCGCACCCGGAAGAGTTCCCGGGCCGAACACGAACACGTGCATTGCGTGATCCTAGGACCGGCACGCGAGTCGCACCAGAAGCTGTGTCTTCTCAGTCGGCAGAGGGAGAATTCGTGTCTATCCGTTCGGGGTGTGGTTCGAGACCTGACTGTCGGGCCGGAAGCAGAGATTCGACCAGGCCACCGTCCGTCTCCCACGCGTCGAATTCTTCCGCCCACTGGAGACCCCAGCGCTCGCCGATGGTTCGCAGTCGGCTCTCCAGCCATCGGCGGTCGGGGAACTGGAGTTCTTCGTGGTATATGTCGGCCACCGCGAAGATCAGGTCCAGCCAGGGTTCGGCGTCGATGGCGACAGCCGGCAGTGTGGAGTGGAGGCCGCGGTAGGTGAACACGGGTGCCGCAGCCCGGTGAGGCGGAATCGGTTCGACGGCTCTACGGATCCGGGCGAGCGTGATCGCATCCCGTACGATCCGACCGGTCGCCTGGTGATCGGGATGTCGCATGCCGCGCACCCAGGCGTCGCCCCAGGTCAGAACGCCATCGGGACGAACATCAGCGAGGATCCGCGCGACCCGAGAGGCGGACTCGTGTCCGGCCTGTACGGCCGTGTCTGGAAGATCGAGAAACATCGTCTCGATGCCGAGAAGAACTCCAACGCGGGCCGCCATCGCGTCCCGGCGGGCTGCGACTTCCTCGACGGAAAGACTGCCGTATGCATCGGTCGATTCACCGCGAGTCAGCCACATGAGCACGACCCGGTCGCCCCGGGCCACCTGGCTGGCAATCGCGGCGACCACTCCAACTTCGTCGTCCGGATGGGCCAGGGCGACGAGCAGCGTCCGGGGAGAAACGACGCGCGGCGGCTCCGTCAAGACGAAGCCGCCGCGCTTGCGGACGTCCTGTACCGCAAAGACGTCAGAACGTGAGGCGAACGCCCGCCGTGATCGGAATCACGAAGGCCGTCTGGAACGACTCGATTCCGGCCACGGGGTCCTCGAACACTCTCGAGTCCTCTTCGTCCACCAGGATCATGAAGCCCTGAACCGATGCGAATGCATTGATCAGCGGCGAGAACTGCCAACCGACCTGGCCGCCACCCTTGAACGTGAGGTAGCTGCCATCGAAGCCCGACGCCGGGTGGCTCGGAAGCCACCCACTGTCGGTCGACATCTGGGTCACACCGGCTCCCACGTTCGCTATGAACGTGAACGGCACGTCCTGGTACTTCGGCTTGGCGAAGTTGACCTCGATCCCACCGCCGAAGAACAGCAGATCCATCGGAGGTGAAGCGACACCTTCGTACGCGAGATCGTTCTCTCCCGCCCGCAGGTGCATCCAGTCGACGTCGCCCCGGATCGCCCAGTATGGGTTGAAGTGCCACACGAGCGTACCACCGGCAGTTCCGCTCCAGTCGGTCAGGTCGTCCAACGTACCAACCGGAATCGCCGCTCCGCCGCGCGCCTCGACAGAGAACGTCCCATCCACCTGAGCGATCCCCGTTCCGGGAATCGCGAGAAGGAGCGCGGCAGCGAGCGCCGCGCCGGTCTTCGTGGCGTAATGCAAGGGTCCCTCCTTCAGTGCGCGGACTCCAGGGTAGTCCCGCCCCATGTGGACGGAAGCACGATCTTGCCCGGATCCGGCCGTTCTCGCGGGGCTGCCGGCGATCTCCGGGCCCCCGAATCAGTTCAGGCTCACGTGCGGAAGTGCAGGATGCGCGCCACAACGGTGTGACGAGCGCCACAGCGGGCCTGATCAGACCGGTCAGCTGCCGGCCGGGCCTCCCGATCCCGTGATCCGCTTGAGCATCGTCCCTTCCGGGATCGACTCGCCGGGCACCAGCCCGTTGAGATCGAGGACTGCGTCTGAATCCTCCGTCGAAGGGTACTGGAGTGTGAATTCCTCGGCCGTAATGTCTTCCGAGACGCGTACTACCTCGATCCGCTTCGGCACCACCGTAAGCAGGGCCCGGTCGCTCACCGGCGCGAAGCTCTCCAGCGTGCGCTCCACCACCGCCGAGTAGCGCCCCACCTTCGCCGACGGCGCATATCCCATCAGGGCGTACGTCAGGCCTCCGTGCTCGACGAACATCGCGATGCCCTCGATGACTCCCTGGCGGGTCTGCGTCGAGAATGTGGCCAGAACGGCGGGAAGTCCGTTCACCGTGCGTCGGGAAATCCCGGTCTGCTCGATTCCGTCCCTCGACAGGAAGTCATCCGCCGCCTGCTCCGCCGACCCGTTCCCCGCCGTGAGCTGAATCATCGCGTCCTTCTCAGGGCTCCCTGCGAGGACAGCCCTCTGCGAGTTCCTCTTGTTCCAGCCGTCAGGCAGCGTGAATTCGAACGCGAGTTCCGGGTGCACGAATCGCTGACCTATGAAGTAGCCCTGCCTGGGATCCTCGCCCCACACCAGGCCTTCGAGGCGCTGCAGAAATTCCTCTCGCCTGACGATCCCTTCCGTGATCCCGCTCGTCGTGATCCTGTCCTCCGCGGCGACGACGCGATTCCCGGGATCGGGGTGGGTCGATTGCCACTCCGGAATCGTGCCTTCGGACTTCGAACTCTGTCGGTCGAGGATCCGGAACATGTCCACTGCTCCCTGCGGATCGTATCCGACCTTCGTCATGTACCTGAATCCCAGTTCGTCCGACTGCGACTCGTCGTCCCGTCCGAACTTGAGGAATACGATGCCGAGCGCACCTGAGATGCCCTGCGAAAAAGGCATCAGGTCCGGAACCGCGATCAAGCTGGCAATGAGCCCGAGTTGCGCCAGCTGCTGTCGACTCATCTGCTCGACGATGTGACGTGCCGTCACGTGGCCGATCTCGTGACCGAGCACGGATGCCATCTCGGCTTCGGAGTTGAAGTGGGCGAGGATGCCGCGCGCCAAGTAAATCGGTCCGCCGGGAAGCGCGAAGGCGTTGACCACCGGATCGTCCACGACCTTGAATGACCATGGAAGCTCGGGTCGCTCGGACACGGCGGCGAGCGCCTGCCCCACGCTGTCGACGTACGCTGCCAGGGCCAGGTTGTCATACAGACCCTGCTCCCTCTCCACTTCGGCCATGTACTGCCGACCCATATCGACTTCCTGGTCCTCGCTGACCATCGACAGCATGCTCCTGCCGGTCGCGGGGTTGGTCGCGCAGGCACTCAGCGACACCAGGAGCGCTACGGCAGAGACACCGGCCAGGAGCCTCCGAATTGAATGACTGTTCACTCTGGTTTGAACTTTCAGCTGGAACCGTTCCCGTTTCGTGTTGCTCTGATTCCCATGATCACTAAGCAATCCTCCGAAAACAGAAGCTAGAAGCTGATCGTGCCGCCGATTCGGAATTCGGTTCTGCTTACCCACCGGTCGAGCGGAAGATCTTCCGCTCCGAGGCCCAGCGCGACCAGGAGTTCCAGCGGAATGTGTTCCAGGTCGAGCCCCAGCTTGTTCGTGTACCATGTGAAATCGGCGCGGAGCGAGAAATCGATACCCTTTGGGGGGGGTGCGAAGTTCCGGATCACGATCCACTCGAGACCAGCGCCGGCATGCCACGTATTAGGCAACAGGTTCTCGAACAGCCCCGGCTTCCGGATCCAGTCGGAATCCGGCTCATCGAACAGCTCTCCATTCGCGGCCAGGTCTTCGATTCGATACCAGCTCAGACCATAGCCGGCCTGTGGAAACAGCCGGAAGGCGCCCGAAGTGAGATCGTAACGGAGCGACCCGGCGTATTCCCAGAAATTGAGATCTCCCCGGATGTCCATCGGTGGCAGGTCGGAATACGTGGCCGTGATTCCGATGTCCGACCTGCTGTGCCTCAGTGAATTCTCGGTCACGAAGTGGTCGCCGATGTACAGGGAAACGAGGAAGAAAGCGGACTGGCCGGGATCCACGAAATCGACCAGGTCTGTAACTACAGTAGAGTCCGTTCCGTTGTCCTGCTGATATTCGACCAGGGTCGTGAGCAACTCGGGGAATTGCCGGTCGTTGAACAGGAGTTCGCCGTAGGCATCCACCGGGTAGTCCATGTGCGAGTATCCGGCTCCGAGGCCAACGTAGCGCAGGGGAAGCTGCTCCACCGGGTAGAACGTCGGATCCTGGTCCTGGACGACCGCGCGGACCGGTGCGGCGACGATCCTCCACAGGAAATCGATCGGGGGGAACATGGCGATCGTGGGCGCCGTGAGGTTGAGCCACCCCCAGGAGTTGATGAAGTTGTCCTGCCAGGCGAGTGGGAGCAGCCGGGGCACCTTGTTCGGGTCGTACGTACCGAATCCCTCCGACTCTCCCGATCGGTTCCAGCCTGCGCTGAACGATGGACCGAACACGGCCAGGTTTCCCGTCTCCGCGTGAGAGACTACTCCCGCGAAAGGTGATTCGACGGCCGGGTATCCGAACCGGATAGGGAGAAGCAACCAGGCCCAGCTCGTCCTCACTTCCGGCCACGTCCTGGCGAGTGGCGAAATCTGCTCCACGTCCGGAATCAGTTCGACCCGATCGGCTTGCGCAAGGTCGACCACCCCACCGCGTTCCCAACGGTCTGTCCACTGAGAGCGTTCCTCAACCGAAGCGCTCCAGAATTCGCGATGGTCAAACTGCTCCGGGACGTTTTCCGCGGCTCCCGCCGGGCCGATGTCCTTGTAGAGCCCGGGCATCAGGTACGTTCCGTGCGAGTCCCTGTTGGTGCCCCCGGGCGGAGACAACAGCTGATCGAGCCCCTTGTTGTCCGCCCCGATCCAGCCGATCGGATGGGTGTTGACACGGGTCTCAGAGTCATCCGTCCAGGCCCGGTTCCGGATCACCTTCCAGAACCAGTCCTCTCCGCCACGTTCGCGGACCGTGTTCTGGACCTCGTCCTCCCAGGCCGCGCGAGGGGCGTAGGCATTCGGCGCCGCGAAGTTCAGCGTCCAGACGTTGCTGTGGAAGTAGTACTCGAGCCGCCTGATCACGAGCTGACTGTCGCCGGATTCGGTCTCGAGAGCCGCACCGTTCAGGAGATCGAGAAGCTCATCTGCCGTCTGTGCCCGAGTGACAGAATGCATCGGAGCAACGACCACGTTCATGTGCTCCCAGTCACCCAGGTGGTTGTTCCCACCGTCGTTCCAGGGGTAGAAGAACCAGTACTGCAGTACGAGCTCGTAACCGGATGAGTCCGGAAATGCGCCGGTTTCGTGAATGAACGGGTGCACGTAAGTCTTAACCCGGTCGTGGAACCGCCGCGGCAGGTTCCCGCTGACCTTATCGATGTAGATCTCGTTCCAATCTGACTCTGACCTGCCGGGGTAGTCGGCCCACAGTACACGGAACGACTTCCCTCCCGGCTCCCGTGCCTCAGTGCGTTCGGGGGCGCTCGAAGGACTGTTCAGGTCGTACTCTTCGAGCAGCCAGCGCAGCCGGCAGTCCGGTTTCTCACCGCGGGCCGACAGCTCGTTATCCGTGCACGGATCGGAAACGGCCTGGAAGACATCGAAAGACTGACTGTTTGTGAGCCGACCGCCCGGGCGGTCGAGGGTCCAGGTATCGATGTTGAGCGGAAACGCTCCCTCGACCGAGGTCACCTTCCGCAGGTCCATCGGGACGGCAGTCGAGTTCATCACCAGCAGCGGCGCGAAGCGGACCGCCAGAGATCGGAGTACCTCTTCCCTGCTGTCGTCGATTCCGTCCAGGTTCACGTCCTGGTAGCCAGGCGCGTTCGGATCACCGAACAGGCTTAGCTCTGCGCTCGCCGGCGTCTGGCGGAACGCGACCGGAACTTCGAGGGGCACATACGACAGGTATTCATCTCGAGGGATTTCCTGGGCGGATGCCGCACTGAAAACCAGCAGTGACATGAATGTGGCGGCGATTCCGGCCACGGTAAGTCGGAGCATGCTCTTCTCCGGGTGAGGTAGTACCGCTGCCGGAAGCTGTCACCCGGCGGAAGGTGGGGCAACGGCTGTCACTTACGGCTGGACTGCACGCGGATCGGCTTGCAGAATCGAGGGGCGGCCGACACAGTAACACCCGGGGTTCCGACATCATCCGTGGCACCAGCACGAGCCTGACGAACCGCAGAAAGGATTCCCATGCGTGACGGGCCGGGAGTCGCGCGCCAGCTGTCGTTCCTCGACCGCTGGCTCACGTTGTGGATCTTCCTCGCCATGGCGGCGGGCGTGTTCATCGGCTACGCCTGGCCGGCCGGAGTGGAGGCTCTGAACGAAGCCTCGCAGATCGGCACGACATCCGTCCCGATCGCGATCGGCTTGATCCTGATGATGTACCCGCCACTCGCCAAAGTCCGTTACGAAGAGCTCGGCGACGTGTTCCGGAATCGGAAGATCCTCGGGTTGTCGCTGGTTCAGAACTGGCTGATCGGCCCCACCCTGATGTTCGTTCTGGCCGTGATCTTCCTGCGCGACGCACCGGAGTTGATGGTGGGGCTGATCCTCATCGGCCTCGCCCGGTGCATCGCGATGGTCATCGTCTGGAATGACCTGGCCGAGGGCGACCCGGACTACGCGGCGGGGCTCGTGGCGTTCAACTCGATCTTCCAGGTGCTGTTCTACAGTCTGTACGCGTGGATCTTTGTCACGGTTCTGCCCAGTTGGCTGGGGCTCGAGGGCGCGGTCGTGGATGTGTCGATGGGCGAGATTGCGCGGAGCGTGTTCATCTACCTCGGCATCCCGTTTCTCGCTGGCATGCTCACCAGGTTCGTCCTGCGTCGCGCACGCGGCGCAGCGTGGTACGACGAGGTGTTCATTCCGCGGATCAGCCCGATCACGCTGATCGCTCTCCTGTTCACCATCGTCGTGATGTTTTCCGTCCAGGGCGAGGCGATCATCCGGCAACCGCTGTCAGTCGTGCGGGTCGCGGTGCCGCTGTTCATCTACTTCGTGGTGATGTTCACACTGACGTTTTTCATGAGCCGGCGCGCTGGGGCCGACTATCCCCAGACGACGACGCTGTCGTTCACCGCGGCTTCCAACAACTTCGAACTCGCCATCGCCGTGGCGATCGGGACGTTCGGCATGGCGCATGGCGCAGCCTTCGCGGCGGTGATCGGACCGCTGGTGGAAGTCCCGGTGCTGATCGGCCTGGTGGGAGTGGCGCTGCGGTGGCGAAAGAAGTTCTTCCCGGATGAACAGGCCCGGCTGGTGGAGATCGCCAACTGCGCGGTTCCCGGAGGCGTCGGTGCGAAGGAGATCGACTGATGGCCCCGAAGATAGCGGTCCTGGTGACGCCCGACTGCCCGCACGCCGCGGCCGCAGAACAGCTCGTGCGCGACGTGGCGGGCCGACTCGCACCGGACGCGCTGATCGAGCGGACGGTCGTCGCCGACCGCGCCGAGGCCGAGCGACTCGAGTACCCCGGATCGCCGACGATCCGCATCGACGGAGAGGACCTGGAGGGTCCTGCTGTAGGTCCCGCCGCATTCGCCTGTCGTCGTTACGATGATGGCGAAGGCGTTCCCCCACGCTGGCTCGTCGAGGCGCAGCTGCTCCGGGCGCTCGCGCCGAAGCACATCCTGTTCATGTGCGTCGCCAACTCGGCCCGCAGCCAGATGGCCGAAGGAATCGCGCGCAGCCTGGCGCCCGCCGGTGTACACGTATCTTCGGCCGGTTCGGAGCCGTCGCGGGTGAACCCGTTCGCGATCCGCGCGCTGGCCGAGATCGATATCGACGCGTCCGGCCATCGGTCGGAGGGGACAGATGACGTAGCCGCCGGGGTGGAGCGAGGCGAGGCGCCACCCGTAGATACCGTGGTCACGCTGTGCGCCGAAGAAGTATGCCCCGTCTGGCTGCACGCCGCCTCGCGCGCCCACTGGCCACACCCCGACCCGGCCGGAGTGTCCGGGCCCGACGAGGAGATTCTCGACTCGTTCCGGGCTGTGCGGGACGAGCTCGTCCGGAAACTCAACTCCCTGTTCGAGCCGACACCCGACAACCCGACGAGGAGCAACGGAAACAGATGACGCGCATCGAACTCATCATCGACGGAATGAGCTGCGATCACTGCACGGCGAGGGTGCAGAAGGCGCTGGAGGGCGCCGACGGCGTGACCGCCGTCACGGTCAGACTTGAATCCGGTGGGGCGACGATCGAGGGAAAGGCACTGGACCCGGAGACGCTCGTGGCAATCGTCGAAGGAACCGGCTACGAGGCCCGGCCCGCGGTCTGACAGCATAACCCCGGTTAGCGACCGCGCGGCTTCTCCGGATCGGTTTCCAAAACGGATTTGAATTGCCGGGGCAGGACGGATTCGAGCCTTCCGCGGAGCTCTCCCATCTGGTCGGCACCCAAGCGCTGGCCCAAATAGCTCGCGACGTGGATTCCCACGATGACCAGCAGCCCCACTGGAACGGCCCAGTAGCCCCACGGAGTCTCGTCGGACACCTGCTGTACATAGCCCAACGTGGCCCCGAAAATGATGACGAAGACGACCAGGAAGTAGACGAACATGAAGCCGGTCCACACGTCGGGCCGGGGTGAGAAGCGGCCGCGCAGCGTGGATCCGCCCGGCGCATCGTCGATCCGGATGGTCAGGCGCGGGGACCACACTCTTCTCTGGGGCTCATCGACCAGGAACTCGGCGTGCCGACCGGCGATCATCGTGGAATCGCGCAGATCCGGCGTGTCGAGTCCCTCGCGGATCCTGAGGATAGCCTCAACGGCCGGAATCGGGAGCTCGATGGTGAACTTCGGCCGCATTCGAGAGGCGTCGACGTTCACATCACGAGAGTCGTTCACGCCAGGACTCCTCGACGCGGCACTCCGGGAGGTACTTCCGGGCCCACGCCGCCAGCACCTCGCCCACGTAGCTCGCGTCGGACGGGTCCGTCAGCAGGTGGTCGGCTCGATCCAGCGATATGAAGCTCTTCGGATGCCGCGCAGTTGAGTAGATCCGGGCGGCGTTATCGACTCCTACGATCATGTCTACGGGGCTGTGGAAGATGATCAGCGCCCGGTCCAGCGATCGGATCCGCTCCTTTTGCCTCGTCTCCTCGAGATCGTCCAGAAACCTCTCCCCGATTCGGAATTTCCTTCCGGCCAGCATGACCTCGGCCTCTCCGTCCCTACGGATCTCATCGATCGCGCCCGTCAGCAGACGGGTCACGTGCGCCGGGTCAGCTGGCGCTCCGATCGTGGCCACTGCGACGGCCGACGGAACCTCGGGAGCCGCCTGGACGACCGCGGCGCCCCCGAGAGAGTGACCCACCAGGATCTTCGGCGCTGAATGTTCGGCCTCGAGATAGCGGGCGGCCGCTACGAGGTCGTCTACGTTCGAGACGAAGCTCGTGTCCGCGAAGTCTCCTTCACTTTCTCCGAGCCCCGTGAAGTCGAACCGCATCACCGCGAGCCCGGCGCCGTTCATCGCCCGGGACAGATTCACCACCGCCTTCAGGTCCTTCGAGCAGGTGAAACAGTGCGCAAAAAGGGCCCAGGCCGCCGGCTCTCCTTCGGGGAAGTCGAGCCGTGCGGTGAGCAAGGCGCCGGTCGAACCGGGGAACCGGATCTTCTCGGACACCATCAGGGCACCAGCCAGGTGATGTATGCGATGTAGATCACGAGCAGTCCCGCTCCCTCGAGTCGATTGATCCTGAATCCAGTCCGCATTACCGGAACGAGCAACACCGCGAGCCCGATCATCGTTCCGAAGCTCACAAAATCCACGGCCCCGCGGCCGACCGGTCGCATCAGGGCCGTGATCCCCAGAATCGCGAACAGGTTGAACACATTCGAGCCGACGACGCCGCCCACGGCGATGTCTCCCTGCCCCCGGTAGGCAGCCACCAGGGAGGTAGCCATCTCCGGCAGACTCGTCCCCAGCGCGACGATCGTGAGTCCCACGATCGCCGGGCTGACGCCGACCTGGATCGCCAGGTCCTCCGCCCCGTTGACGAACGCGAAGCTGCCCATGGCCAGCATCGTGACTCCGACGAATACCAGGCCCAGCACCACCGAGAGCGGTTGTCTGCGGGTCTGTTCTCCTGTCGCCGGCACCGGGACCCCGGCCTCGATCCGCGCTTTCCGCAGCGCAAAACCGAGATAGCCGGCCAGCAGGAGCACGAGCAAGGTTCCTTCGATCCGCGACAGCGTACCGTCCCGGAACAGGAACGTGACGAGAACGGAAGCCCCGATAAGGATGGGGAGATCCAGCCTCAACAGCTGCGCTTCAATCCTGATCGGACGGATGAGCGCGGCCAGACCGAGGATGAGGCCTATGTTCGCGATATTCGAACCGACGACGTTGCCCGTCGCCACATCTCCGAGTCCGCGCACCGTGGACAGCAGGCTCACTCCCAACTCCGGGGCGCTCGTGCCGAGGGCTACGACGGTAAGCCCTACCGCCAGCGGCGTGAGGCCCATGCGCAGGGCGAGCGCGGACGAGCAGCGCACGAAGGTCTCGGCGCCGAACCACAGCAGAACACTGCCGGCAATCAGGTAGTAGACTGTCGAAAACGTGTCCGGCACGTCGCGCTTCTCCGTTGTTGTCCGCGTGACGGCGGTCGCCGACGATCACCATTCTCCATCGGCTGCGAAAGTCCTCGGACGACTTATCGGGCCTTCATCTCGATCCTATATAG
>JBDGUZ010000020.1:0-19847 GCA_039585915.1 Gemmatimonadota bacterium | reverse complement strand
CCCGAATTGTGTCAAACGACGCGCGGACACCTGTGTGTCGGGCCCGCCGTCCGAATCAACGACAGTCCATTCCGTGGAAGAAAGCCCGTTTGCACGGGCTGCGCAACGGTCCTCATGGTATCCGGCGCAGTGTTTCGAGCTCCCAGGGAACGCTTCCGGCATCAGCGTCAGCCTGCACGCGGATCCACGTGAGGCCCGATAGCGAATCCCGACTCTCGATCCGGACTCGCACCTGGTGGACTCCGATCGACACAGTGTCGATGCGTGACGAATCTCCGGGTATTCCTACAATCCCCTGTTCGAGCACCTGCTGTGCCGCCAGCGCTTCGGCGGCCCGGCGTGAAGCCAGCTCGGCCTGATTGCGTACGACGCGTCCCCCCGCGGCGACCGCTAGAATCCCTATCGTCATAATTGACAGGGACATGAGGACCTCCACCAGTACCGACCCGGCCGTATTTGACATCCGCTTTGCCACCTGACCCGCCTTTCCGGACACCGAACCACCGGTCAACAACGGCCGTCTCGTGCCGTGCAGAACACCGCATCCATGGCGCAGCCGCGGATTCCTTACAACCCGGAGACCGGCTCGCGTCTCACCCGTCCCAGAAAATTGCATACGAGCCGGATTCCCCGGCGGCCTTTCCACAGGTAAATGCTGCCGGCTCCCGCGTGTCCTCGCGCATTGAACCGGATCGTGGAAGGTCGTACGTCGACGGAGTCTACCGGCAGCTCCCTCCCGGGCCCGATATCCAGCACGGAGAGGCGACTGCCATCGGCCGCGTACAGGCCGAGATCGGTCGGCCCGGCGCGAAGGCGGATCGGTTCACGGCGGGCCACGGCCAGGTTACGGCCGAGAGTCAGCTCACGCATGACCGAGCGGGCAGCGCCCTCGAGCGCGGCCGCGTCTCGTGCATGGCGCAGCCCGGACCAGCCGAGTGCGAGTATCGTGCTCAGCAGCACCAGTCCGATCAGCAGCTCCACCAGCGTATACCCCGCCTGCCGCACCACCTCTCCCCTCGTTCCCCACCCGTGACTCCGCCGGTCTCCACCTCAATTCCTTGCTGATGAGACTCAACCGACCGTCATCGCTCCCGAGTCAGGGGCAGGCGACCGCTCTTGCTCGTTCACCGCGAGCGGTGCCTTGCGCGCCACCACCGCGAGGGAGAGTCCGAAAGGCAAAGCGTGCTTCCTCAACCACACGGCTTCCCAGTGCGTAACCGCATGGGCCATATTTTCGAGCTGCACCGGGAGGAGGCGAAAGTCATCCGCCCGAGCATTACCGATCCCGGCGTGCGCCAGAAGGCGCTTCCAGGGCCGGATCAGGCAGGCGAGCGGAAACGCAGTCGCGAATGCATACGAGAGTCGCGACAGCTGAAACCCCACATTCTGGAGCTTTCCGATGAGCTCCTGCCTGCGGTACCGACGCTCGTGGTGGAACGCCTCGTCGTGCGGGGACCAGAGGAATGGATGCGCCGGAACGGTAGCCAGGAGGAAACCGTCGCTGGAGAGCACCCGGTGCACTTCTGACAGGGCGCCCCGATCGTCCGCCAGGTGTTCGAGCACATCGAGCATCAGGACCGCGTCACAGCTGTTCGAGCTGAACGGCAACGTTCCCGCGCTTCCCCTCACGAGGCGGGTCACGCCCCTGCGCTGCGCTTCTCGTACCTCCTCCTGGTCGTATTCGAGACCGATCGACGTCGCCGTGAACGGGAGTCGCGACAGCGTTCCCCCGGCACCGCATCCCACATCGACGATGGTCGGATCGCCCGAAACACAGGAAGATCGCAGCTCCCGATCCAGCCAGTCGAACACGATCTCCCGCTTGAGCCGGAACCACCATGACCGGTCTTCGAGCCAGGCCAGCTTGTCGTACTGTTCGCGATCCATGGAGGTCTCAGTCGGCGGTTGACCCGGACGCAACCACGGGCGTGTCGCGCTTCGGGGCCAGGTTGCGTGAGCGCGTCACGATCCAGGCCGGGCGTCGCTTCGATTCGTTGTAGATGCGTCCGATGTACTCGCCGATCACACCGATCGCGATCAACTGGATCCCCCCGATGAACAGGACCGAGGTCATCACCGAAGCCCAGCCCTCGATCGCCGTGCCCGACACGAGCCGGGCCCAGAGCACTCGCAGCAGGACGATGAACGCGATACCTGAAACCACGAGGCCCGCGAGCGTGGCGAGGCGGAGCGGGATCTCGGAGAACGCGAACAATGCATCGAACCCCATGCGGAAGAGTTTTCGAGGAGACTGCCTCGGCTCGCCGGAGTGCCGGGCAGCGCGCTCGAACACGACTCCCGTCTGACGTCCACCGGCATAAGCCCGGAGTCCACTGATGTATCGGTGATGCTCCGGCATCGAGTTGACTGCGTCCACGACCGAGCGATCCATGAGAGAGAAGTTGCCGGCGTTCGGCGGAATCTCGACGGAACTCAGCTTTCCGAGAAGCAGGTAGAATCCAGCGAACATCGCACGCTTGAACGCGGATTCCTTGCGCTTCTCCTTGACGGCGAACACGACTTCGTAGCCGTCTTCCCACCGTCGGACCAGGTCGGGGATCACCTCCGGGGGATCCTGGAGGTCACCGTCCAGCAGGACTACGGCGTCCGCTTCCGAGGCGGCCAGTCCGGCTGCGATCGCGGGTTGCTGCCCGAAGTTGCGGGCGAGATGCAGCGTGCACACCCTCGAGTCCCGGTCCGAGTAGTCGGCCAGGAGATCCGCCGAGCCGTCCGCACTTCCGTCGTCGACGTAGAGGATTCTCCAGTCGTACGAAAGTTTGTTGAGCACCGACGTAAGTCTATGGTGCAGCTCCGGGAGAATAGCCTCCTCGTTGTAGATCGGGACGATCGCGTCGAGGGTTCTCAATCTTCATCTCCTTCCGGTTCCGGGGAGATCACCTCCGGGTCCATCGACCAGACGTACAGGCCCGCGAGTTCGACTCCGTCCAGCTCCACCGCCAGTACCGGCTGAACGTTCTCGTATACATCCAGGAACGGAGGCCACAGCGTGGCCTTGCGGGCGAGCAGCAGAAGATACTGTGTCGGCCACTCCCGGCCGATTCGAATATCCGAGCTCAGGCGCCCCATGGCCTGGAGTTCCTCGAAGTACTTCCAGGTCGGCCAGGTCCCGACAATCGCTCCCTCAGGCACCTCCTGTTCGACCCGGGCGAGGAATTCCGGTGTCATCGCGTCATACCAGTAAGAGACGTCCATGCCTGCGCGCGCCGCGCCCGGCAGTCCGCCGATCAATTCGTTGTAGTACGACAGGTAATACGGCGAAACATGGGTCGTCTGCCACCAGGCGGGCAAAAAGAAGACGACTCCGAGCAGGAGTCCACCGAGCACGGTCCTGTGCTCGTCGACTCTGTCGCGTACGAAGCCGACGAGTCGCGCGAAGCCCAGCCCCCCGAGCACGGCAATAAACGGGAACAGCGGCAGGAACAGTCGGACACCGTCGTGATTCGGCGAGCCGGGCAGGGCCATCAATGACAGGAAGAACCCGACCTGAAGCAGGCAGAGCCGGGCCAGGGCGACCCTGGAGTCGTTCGGTCGCCGGATGCTCCGGCTCCGGAACGAGTCGAGCGCGCCGATCAGGACCAGCGACAAGATCCCGACCGGAACCGTGATGAGCGTCATCACGATCGACTGATGCCACGGCACCACGTACGGGTATATCGTCCCAAAGTAGAATGTAGTCATAGGAGCCGTCTGATCCCGGCGCAGGCTCTCGAATATCAGATGGGCGATGACGTCGAGCGGGTCGTGCCACGCGGTCGGTACGACTGCATACCACACGAGAAGAGCGCGCGGTACGAGCCCGAACCACGGCCACCAGCGGCGCTCGAGAACGGCCCAAACGAGCAGCGGTATGAGGAGCAGCCATCCCGTGAACTTGGTGCCCATCGCGAGGCCAAGGGCCACGGCAGCCAGAGCGAGTCGCCACTTCCCACCGCGCCGCAGGAACGAGGCGAACGCGAGAGTCGCCAGTGCCCAGAAGCAGGTAAGCGGCATGTCGGTGGCGGCAAAGTGCGCGTGCCCGAACACCCTTGGCATCAGCAGCAGAGACAGTCCGGAGCCAATCCCGGCGACGATCCCCGCAGTGCCAGACACGGTCCACACGACCGCCGCGATGAGAATAGCGAACAGGAACGCCGAGGAGAGCCGAAATCCGGCCACGGGGCCAAGAACAGACCCGAACACAGCCTCCGTCAGGGCCATGCCCTCCTTGTACACCGGTGGATGAGGGTTGAAGTAGTGGTGCTCCGGGGGATCCCACGCAGCCCGGATGGCGCCAGGCTGGAGCGCCGAGCCTGGATCCGCCACGAAATCAGCAACCCAGGTCTGGATCCGCCGGGCGGATGCAAAATATTCGGGCTCATCCCAGTTCACACCTGGACGATCCAGGTCGGGCACGAGCCAGACGAGGGACGCGACCAGAAACGCCATCGTCCACAGCAAACGCACTCTGGTGTCAGCGGGACGCGAAATGCCCCGGCGGGGGCCTGGCGAGGTCGATCCCGGAGACCTCATCGCAGACGATATGCACTGAGCAGGGGCACGCCATCGAGCGACACCTGATATAACGGTGACGCGCCCCGTTCATCGATCGCCCATTCAATGGGTCGCCAGGTGGACCTTCGGTTCAGAACCAACAGGAAGTCCGGTACTCGGGGCGGCCGGTCCACGGCCGTGGGGGCACTGACTGGGTTTCCCTCGCAGACCAGGGTCAGGTTCGATCCCGAGCGGTCACTGCGAGCCCATTCGACCTCAACGGACCAGCTGCGGGGCGCACGGTCCAATGTCTGGTAGAAACACAACTCCTCAAGCAGGAACCCCGCATCGATCACCGCGTCCGCCGGGATCGAAGCCGACAGGTCCGCCAGCACCTCACGGTTGAAAACTTCCTTGAGATTTGTGACTTCGAGTCCCTTTTCGGCGGCTCCCCGGGTTCCCCCGACGAGCACGTTGAAGTAGGACAATTGATATGGGTGGGTTCGAACAACTGCTCCTGCGGCTGGCAGGAAGAGAACGAGCAGCACCGCCGTCACCAGGGAAGTCGTCCGCCCTGCGGTGGACGGAATGAGCCGGCCGAGCCTGTCCGCCAGGAAGGCGACCCCGATTCCCGACAGGACAGCGAAGAACGGGAACGCCGCGAGGACCAGTCGCACCCCGTCGTGCATCGGGGCGGAGGGCAGCATTAGAGCGGCATACAACACCGCCACGTTCAACAGGCAGAACCCGACCAACTCTCTGCGGCCTCGGTCGAACAGTCCGGCCACGATGGACAGGAGCAGAGTAGGCGGGATCACGATCGCCGTCCAGACGAACGGGTAGTGCCACGGGCCCCGGTACGTGTAGAACTGACCGAAGTACTCGGTTCTGATCTCTCCGCCGATACCCTCCGTCCGCTCCAGGCCTGCCGCGAAGTAGTCGGCGATTCCCAACTTCGGATCGACCCACAACACGGGATTCGACAGGAAGAACACCACCGCGGCGCAGACAGCGAGGATCGGAATCGCCCACGTGGCATCGCGCGGTCTGCGCACCAGGAGCCACACACCAACCACCGGTACGAGGAGGAGACCGGTGAACTTCGTGGCGATCGCCGCCCCGAGCAGCAGGCCGGCGGCGACGAGCAAAGCCGGCCGGGAATCTTCCACCCAACGGTACAGACAGGAGGCAGCGGCGAACCAGAATGCCACCAGGAACATGTCCGTATGTGCAAAGTGCCCGTGGGCGAACAGGACCGGCATCGTGAGGATAGTGAGTCCGGCACCGACACCGGCCGTGACCGAGCCCGCGACAATCGCCGTAAACGCTGCGCAGGTCGCGGTCAGCGTCGCAAAGGCGAGCATGACACCGACCCGATATGCGCCCACGGTGTCGAGCAGATCACGAAACAGAAGCCAGCTGACCCCGCCGATCTCTCGCGACAGGGGAGGATGCGGAATGCGCGCCGGTTGCCATCGCCAATGCTCGAGAATCGACTCGCGATTCAGGGCTGCACTCGGCCGACCGTCGAGCAGCGCCTGCCACAGGTCATCCAGCCACGCCAGCTGGCGGACCGAGCCGAAGAAATAGTTCGAGACGTCGCTCACGGCGCCGTAGTCTCGCTGGGTGGCGACCATCGCGGCCGCGGCGACGGTGAAGAACGCCACTACCATCAGGCTCACAGCGCCGTTTCGCAGCGACGTTGCCGTAACCTGCTTCTCCCCTTCCGAACTCGGGCGAATCACGCCCGCTCCCGCGCGGTCGTTTCGACACCGATGGATCGCCGGCCCTCGGGTCGCAGCAGCAAGAAGCCGAGCGCCGCGAGCCCGACCAGGCTACCGATGCCCCCGGGCAGCAGTCCGGTCGGCCGGAACTTCATCTCCACCACGCTCTCGCCTGCCGGGACAGCCACAGCGCGGAAGATCCCGGATGCTCGAAGAACGGAAGCCCGGTCTCCGTTCACCTGCACGGTCCAACCGGGGTAATGCCTGTCGTTCACCACCAGCACCATCGGGCCGTCCGTCGTCGTCCGAACCCGGATCCGGTTCAGATCGTATTCGACGTCGAGAACTTCGCCGGACCCGGCGGGGAACGCCGCGTCCAGCGTCTCCTCGAGCACGACCCGATCACCAAGCGGAAACCCGGATTCCAGGGTCCGGAGTAACGCCTTCGCTGCATTCGGCGCCTCCTCCCACTCGGCCGCGAGATAGACGCGCGGCAATGGGTCGCGTACTTCGAACAGGCGTAGAGGGAGGTCCGGGTGGCGGGCGACCAGGCGCAGGTCTTCCAGGGAGTCGGCGGCCGTCGTGGGGTCGGCGTACCAGCGAACGTTCATCGCCCGCAGGAATCGGACAGGGTCGTCCGCCCATCCATTGAGCGCCGCGTCGTTGGTCATCGCGACGGACCCAAGTTCAACTCCCTGGAGTCCGTCCTGATGCAGGAAGCCAAACAACTGGCCGACGTTCGGGCCCATGGTCTGGAGGTCGAGATACAGATTTGACAGTTCCAGTGCACCGGGCACCGTAACGATGGTCCCCATTCCCGCGTGGTGAGGTGTACCGCGGAATCGGTACGCCTCGCGATCGACTCCGAGTTCGGTCAACACTTGTGCTGGCCACACAGGGTCGTCGTAGATCCGCGACTCGACGGACGGATTCACACTCGTATGGGCAGCTATCAGGTCCGCTGAAACGAGTATTCCGAGCAGCCCGATAACGGCCTCCGGTCGAAGCCTGCCTCGTCCACCGACGGCCACTGCGCCGGCCGCGAGGGCTGCAAGCACAGCGATACGCCCAACGGTCGCTGCATACAGGCGCGCCGACTCCGGTGCGTCCGTACACAGGCGAGCGCCGTCGAGAACTCCAGCGCAGGCCCGTGCAAGCACATCAGGAGCCGCCGCCAGCACCAGGCAAGAGACTCCGTACGCGACCGCCACTCCGGCCAGGACAACAGGAGCCCGGGGCTTTCTCCCGTCGCTGATCGCGGCATCCGCGCCCCACGCGGCAAGAATCGGAAAGGCCAGCGCCGGTAGAACGAGGAATTTTTCCGGGTAGCGAAATGCCCGGAACACCGGCATCGCATCGAACATCAGCCGATACGGCAGACCGTTTGCGCCCAGGGCGAGCAGCACGCCGAGCATTGCCGAGCCGATCCAGAATACGGCCCGCCGCCTCCCGGCCGTCCCCAGACCGACCAGGGCGACGGCGACGGCAACGGCGCCCGGATATGGACTGAGAATCCAGGGAACTTCAGTGGCCGCAAGAAACCGGGTAGTGAATCCGTGAGCACCGGCGGCCAGAACCGGCGGTGTTACGAGATGCGCCAACCCCGACACCTCCAGGGATCGCGAGGATGCGTAGTCCAGTCCGACCGGCATCGCGCGGACTGAGTTGAGCACGTATTCGACGAATGGAACGAACTGCACGGCGACCAACGCGAGCGCTACGAGGCCGCCGATGGCGAAAACGGTGAGCTGCCGGACCCGGCTCAAGGGCCAGCGCTCGACCCGCAAGAGGCTGTGAACGAGAACCCACACAAGGGCGAGTCCCAGCATCTGCGGCTCGCCGCCGAGGAAGGAAACGCCACATACGCCGGCGAAGGCACCGACACGTGCGCCCGACACACGCTCGAGAACCCGATCCCAGGCAAGGAACAGCCACGGAATCCAGGCAACCGTCTGCAGATTGTTCGGGAAATTCCCGATCGAGACCAGATAGCCGCCGAGCATGAAGGCCGCGGCACCGACCCACGAAGCGGCTGGTGACCGATCCCAGCGCCGGAGCAGCAGGTAGAGCCCCGCCCCGGCCAGTGGATAGTGGAGCGCCACGAGCCAGTCGAAGGACACCGACAGTGGCAGAGCGTACAGCATCAGGCTTCCGGGATACAAGACCCCCGGTTGCAGCGACGCGAAGAACGGCTCCCCGTTGGCGATCCCCGGGTTCCAGAACGGGAGATTTCCGGATCGAATCGACTCGACCAGCACGTGCTTCATCGGATAGAAGAACGGAGTGATGTCACGACCGAACAGGGTTCGACCGCCGAACAGGACGGGCCAGAAAAGTACGAGTGACGCTGCGACCAGCAGACCGATGGCGAGCAGCGTGGTCTTTCGTTCAGTGCCACTCGAAGGATCGGGTTCACCCGGGCGGGGCGGAATCGGCTGCTTCACGATCTCAAAGCGTCCCCCGCGCGCTGGTCGTGAATCAAGGAACGAGGGCGCAGCAGCCGAAGCCGCTGCGCCCTCGTTCAAGAAGACAGGTGAATCGAGATTCGATCCGTCCTCCTGTAAGGTCAGTTCTGCTGGATCTTACCCTCAGTCGCAGCACCACCACCCACGTCGACCCAGTAGCTGTTGCTCGAGCTTCCGTGCGAAGCCGTCACCTGGTAGCCGCCGGCCGATCCGCCAGCGCTGATGCTGATGCCCGTGCTCGTAGTGAAGCTACCGGCGGCCAGGACCGTAGCCGCATCGGCGTAGGTCTGGGCGTCGGCAAAGTAGGCCTCCTGCGCGGCCATGGCGTTGCGCACGTCGCTCTTGGCCGTGGCGTCGAACGCCTTTTCCTTCGTGCTGGCGAACTGCGGAATCGCGATCGCGGCAAGGATGCCGATGATCACGACTACGATCAGCAGCTCAATCAGCGTAAAACCCTTCGTGTCGCGGAGCATTGTCCCTCCATGGGTTCTGGGGTCCGGCACTCGTGATACTCAAGTTCAGTCGACGATCGACGTCAGGAACTCAATCCTTCTGCCCCGGACAGAGCAACCCTTGTGCCCCACCGTCAACGGAACGTTAACTACCTGCAGTAACACGACATAACAATTGAGTGCCGGATTCCACCTGCCTCCGCACATGCAAGTGTCGTTGCACCCTGCAAGACCTTGCGTCGCATATGCAATAATGTTCGGGTCCCCTCAGTCGTCCAGATCGTAGCGCTTGATCTTCCGATACAAGGTGCTCGGATCGATTCCCAAGACCTCTGCAGCCTTCGTCTTGTTGCCGCCTTCGGCCTTGAGTACGTGCTCGATATACGCACGCTCGATGATCTCGAGGGCCGGGTTCGGAGCCGGACGATCCTGCACCAGCGGCTCGGCGGGTTTCTCTCGCAACCGAGTGGGGAATGCATCCGGCTTGATCGAGTTTCCGGCCGTGAGCACGACAGCACGCTCGATCACGTTCTCGAGCTCACGTACGTTTCCGGGCCAGAGGTACTCCTGGAGCACCTGCAGCGCCTTGGAAGACAGCTTCTTGGGCTCTTCTTCGCCGGACTGAGTCGACAGGAAGTGGTCTGCGAGGAGCGGAATGTCCTCCTTGCGTGAACGAAGTGGCGGCAACTCGAGTGAGATCACGTTGAGCCGGTAATACAGGTCCCTGCGGAATCGACCTTCTTCGATGTCCCGCTCGAGATCCCGGTTCGTCGCGGCGATGAGACGGACATCCACGCTGACCGGTTCGGTAGAGCCGACCGGAATCACCTCCCGCTGCTGAAGTACGCGGAGGAGCTTGACCTGTGTGGACGGGGCCATCTCGCCCACTTCGTCGAGGAAGAACGTGCCCTCCGATGCGGCAACGAACAGCCCCTCCTTGTCCTTCACGGCTCCTGTGAAACTGCCTTTCACGTGGCCAAACAACTCGGACTCGAGCAGTCCCTCGGGAAGCGCACCGCAGTTGAGCGACAGGAATCGGCGGCTCGAGCGCGCCGACAGATCGTGGATGTAGCGAGAAAACACTTCCTTCCCGGTCCCGCTCTCACCTGAGATGAGGATCGTCGATTCGCTGTCAGCTACGTCCTCCGCCAGTTGGAGCGCAGCTTCGAACGACGGACTCACACCGATCGGCTTACCGGCCTTCAGGGTCTGCTGCTTCTTAAGCTCGCGCTTGAGACCGGCGTTCTCGGTCTTGAGCCGGCCCCAGTCGAGTGACCTGTTCAACACGGCGATCATCTCGTCATTCTTGAACGGTTTCTGAACGTAATGCGTCGCGCCTAGGTTTACGGCTTGAATGGCGGACTGCAGTGAGGCCTGGGCAGTCATCAGGACTACCGGCGTCTCGGGACTGCTGCGCCTTATCTCTTCCAGCACATCGATCCCGGTCACCTTCGGCATCCTGACGTCCGACAGTATGATGTCCGGCGCTTCGTCACGAAATCGCTGCAGGCCTCCGGCGCCGGTGAGTTCCGAGATCACATCGAAGCCCTCCCGTGTCAGGAGCACCGTCAGATTCTCGACGAGGCTCTGTTCGTCATCGATCAACAGCAGCAACGGTCTGTCTCGCATCTCCAACCTCTGCGTGTGAGGGCGCCTGCGTCAGCGCCTCGCTGGTTCAGATCGTGCGGGTCCGAGTGGCAGTCTGCATCGCTGCGTCACCCGCGCTGTCATTGTTATCCTCGTCGTGCTCGTCAGGCGGCGGAACACCATCCAGCACGCTCCCGGGTCGTCTCAAACGGCCGCGGCCGGTACGGCGGGGAAGCACCATGGCGAAAGTGGCACCTTCGCCCGGAATCGAACTCGCCAGCAGGGCTCCGCCGTGCGCCTGAATGGCGCGGTGGGCGATCGACAGGCCGAGACCGCTGCCTCCCGGCCTGCGGGTATAGAACGGATCGAAAATGCGGGGAAGATCCTCCGGGTCGATCCCCGGGCCGTCATCGATCACCCGAATGCGAACCGGGTTGCCGAGCGAGATCTCCCCGGGAACCAGATCGGGGCGCAGTGCATCGGCGATGATCCTGATGTGTACAGGGTTCTCCGGCTCCCCGATCTGTAAGGCGTTGAGCACCAGATTCAGCAGAGACCGGTGAAGGAGCTCTGGATCGCCCCACAGTCCATCCAGGTCATCGAGTCTCTCGCTTTCGATGTTCGCGCGTCCTTCCGCCACCGGGTGGCGGCCGGCCGTCTCCAGGACGTCCCTGATGAGATCATCGACGTCGATCGGCTGCCGCTCAGTCACATCGACACGCGCGAAGTCGCTGAATTCTTTCAGGATCCCATCCAGCCTGTCGCTCTCGCGGACGATCAGGCGCCCGAGGATACGGTCGTCATCATCTTTGAACGTCCGCCCGCACAGTTGTTCCACGGCACTTCGGATCGAGGCCAGAGGATTTTTCAACTCATGGGCGAGAGAAGCCGAAAATTCCGCGACTGCCTCGAGCCGTCCGGTTCTGAGCCTGAGGTCTTCCAGCTGCCGCACCGGTCTCAGGTCCTGCAGGAGGAAGACGTACGACGCCCCACCGCTGGCCCCGAGAAGCGTCGTGGAACTGACGGAGATCGGCACGACCGGCGCACCACCCGGCGCGCGTGCCTGACCGGTCCCGCTGGAGGCTCCGTCCAGCGCCCCTCCTCCGTCGACTTCCCCTGCTACTTCGAGCCCGGAGATCGTCGGAGTCTGGATTTCGATCTCGCGGTTCAGGATTCTGCGATTCTGGCGGACGGTCTCGTCCACTGCCCGCGCAAGCTCGGGTGCTCGCCGCTCGAACACGGGAACCACGTCGTGCCCCAGAGTTCGGGCCACGTCGACCCCCAGCAACTCCGAGGCTGCGAGATTCAGGTATACGAGCTTCGCCTGATCGTCCACCGTGATCACACCCGACGGGATAATCCGAAGCACGTCCGCAGTGTCCAGAGCCAGTCGGCGAAGCTCGCCCTCGACACTGCCGAGTTGGTCCCGAACGAGCCTGAGTCGCACGGCGATCAGGCTCGTGACGACAGCGACGAGCGTGAACATTGCCACCTGGACGACGAGCAGGCCGGGAATCGCTCCGTCCGGCGAAGTGACGAGGTTGTCGACCAGGTACACGAGGCCAGTGCCGAGAGCCACGAGCAGTGCCGCCGGCAGGGACAGGATGAGTGCGTAGGCGGCCGCGAGAACGATGAACAGCGACACGAATGGACTCGCGTAGCCGCCCGTGATGTGAACCACCGCGTTCGCGACGAATATGTCCAGAATCGCTTGCGAGATCACGAACATCGGGCCCGGGTGGACCCTCCGCCTGTGGCTCCAGAAGTAAGCGATCGGAGTGAGCAGTGCCGCCGCGGCCAACCCGGCTATCGCGATCGCCGTTCCCTCGCTGCCCACGAGGGAGACGGACTCCCACCCGAAGTCCTGGGACACGAGCAGCGCCGCGCCGAATACACCGAGGGCGATCACCAGACGCGCTGCGTAGATCCAGTAGAGGATCTGAAGCGGCTCGAGGGCGGCGGCCAGCCTGCGCTCAGATTTCAGGACTCGGAGCACCCGGTGCTCGTTTCCGATCTGGAGAGGTCTGCTATCGGGGTGAGTGGAGCCCTGTTTGCTCGCAAACCCCGGCGAAACGCACTGATGAACGGACCAATGATAGGTCAGGCGTTGCAGGATGCAAGACCGGAGGGCTCGTTTCAGTTACCGTGAAGCGATCAGAGCCAGTCAGGTTCCTCGTCGAACACCGACACCCGGGTGAATCGGCCATGTCGGACGGTAGCCGTGAGCGAGTAGACGGTTCCCCTCGCCGGACACGGGAGCGGGCGTCGAACGAGCGGCATGACTACGCAGTCCGCCGATTCGTCCGGCGCGGCGATGGGCCACAGGCCGACAGAGCGCGCCGCATCGCCGAGCGTATCGAAACCGCTCTCGAACGAAGCTGTCCAGGATGCTACGTGGAGCGTCCGGCCGTCACCGTTCGGCGCGCAGCGAACCCGGAGCTGCAGGTCGGGGGAATCGAAGATCAGCCACGTGTCCGAACCGACGGTCCGTCGCGTGACAGGCGTCCCGAGCCTCGAAGTCAACTCAGCTTCACAAAGTCCGATGAGTCCTGCGCAGTCTCCCATACCGCTCCCGGGGGGCCGTGTCCGGCATCGGCGAACAGCCCCGGCTACTGAATCGTGTTGATGATTCCGAAGATCGGAAGATACATGGCGACGATCATTCCACCGACGATGGTCCCGAGTATCACGATCATCGCGGGCTCCATGGCTTTCAGCAGCGACTCGACGGCCACGTCCACCTCTTCATCGTAGAAATCGGCCACCTTGGACAGCATCCCGTCGAGGTCGCCTGTCTCCTCACCAACGTTGATCATCTGCGTCACCATGGGCGGAAACACCCCTGATTGTCGGAGCGGCTCCGAAATCGATTCTCCTCCGGCGATCGAGCTGCGACTGTTCATGATCGCGTCGTGAATGACGCGGTTGCCAGAAGTCTTGGCCGTGATCTCAAGCCCATCGAGGATCGAAACACCGGAGCTGAGAAGCGTTCCCAGCGTGCGGGTGAAGCGCGCTACCGCCGACTTTCTGGCCAGTGTTCCAAGGATCGGCACACGGAGCAGTGCACGGTCGAACAGCAGGCGCCCGCTGGAAGTGGCGATCCACCGCCGGAACAGCCAGGCGGATGCGACGGAACCGATCAGCAGCGCCCACCAGTAGCTTTGAAGGAACGCTGACATGCCGATCACGATACGCGTCGGAAGCGGAAGCTGCTGGTCAAAGCTCTCGAACATCGTCTGGAAGGTCGGAATCACGAACAGCAGGAGAATTACGATCGCCGAGCCGGCTACGAAGCCGATCACGCCGGGGTAGATCATCGCACCCTTCACCTTGCGGGCCAGGGCTTCCGTCTTTTCGAGGAACACGGAGAGTCGAAGGAGAATCGTGTCTAGAATACCGCCTGTTTCTCCCGCCGCTACCATGTTCACGTACAGATGCGTGAAGATCTTCGGATGCTGACCCAGCGCGTCGGCCAGGGTATTTCCGGACTCGACGTCGTGCAGGACACCCTCCAGCGACGACTGCAGCACTTTGCTGTCCGACTGTTTCACCAGGATGTCCAGGGCCTGCACGAGCGGCAGACCCGCGTTGATCATCGTGGCGAACTGCCGCGTCATGATCACGAGGTCGCGGCTCTTCATCCGCCCGCCGATGGACATCTGCAGCCCTTTCGGCTTCTCCCTTACGGACACGGGGATCAGCTTCTGGGCCCTGAGGAACGCGATCACGTCATCGCGATTCGGGACGTCGATCTGGTCGCGCTTCAACTCACCGCTGATCGTCCGCGCACTGTACGTATAGACTGGCATTCCTGTTTACTCCCGGATTTCCGGGGTCTCCCCGCTCAGCGGGCGACCGCGACGGGTGATTCGACCTCACCGATCATGCGTTTCAATTCGATCGGATCGGAACTGATCCGCACGCATTCATCCAGCGTCACCTCGTCCCGCATATAGAGCGAATACAGGGCGTCGTTGAGGGTCTGCATGCCGAACTTCTTCCCCGCCTGCATGGCGGAGTATATCTGGTGCACCTTGTCGTCCCGGATCAACGCCCGGATCGCCGGAGTGGTGATCAGGATTTCGCATGCCACGATTCGGCCCCGTCCAGCTCGCCTGGGAAGCAGCGTCTGCGTGACGACGCCCTCCAGGACGAACGCCAGCTGCGCACGGACCTGGTCCTGCTGGTGAGACGGAAAAACGTCAATAATCCGGTTGATCGACTCGGCGGCCGAATTTGTATGGAGCGTCGCGAGGGCCAGATGTCCTGTCTCCGCGATCGTCAGGGCCGCCTGTACCGTCTCGAGATCGCGCATCTCTCCCACCAGAATCACGTCCGGATCCTGACGAAGCACGTATTTGAGGGCGGTGGCGAACGACCCGGTGTCGCTGCCGACTTCGCGCTGGTTTACCAGGCAGTTCTTGTGACGATGCACGAACTCGATCGGGTCCTCGACCGTTACGATGTGTCCGTGCCTCTCACGGTTGATCTTGTCGATCATCGCGGCAAGCGTCGTCGACTTGCCCGATCCAGTTGGACCGGTAACGAGCACGAGACCGCGCGGTTTATCAGCCAGGCCTGCGATGACCGGTGCGAGGTTCAGCTCCTGGAAAGTCAGGATCTCGAACGGAATCTGCCGGATCGCCATCGCGACCGTGCCGCGCTGCCGGAACACGTTCCCACGGAATCGGGAGAGATTCTGGACGGAGAACGACAGGTCGAGTTCATCCTCCTGCTCGTACCGCTTCTTCTGCTGTTCCGTCAGTACGGAGTAGGCGAGAGACTGTGTGTCCCGCGGCCCCAACTGCTGCTGGCAGTCGCTGTCGCAGAGTTGACCGTCGACCCGCAGCTTGGGAACCTCGCCGGCCGAAATGTGAAGGTCGGACGCGCCCTTCTCGATCATCTCTTCGAGAAGACTGCGCAGGTTCATCGGTGCGGATTCGTTGATCATCGGTTTCGTCCGTGTTTTCTCGCCCGAGATTCGCGGAGCGACAGTCGCTCCGCCCTCCTCAATGCGCCGTTTCCTTTATCACTTCATCGAGCGTCGTTACTCCCCGGCGGACCTTCAGCATTCCATCCTGCCGCAGCGTGATCATCCCCTCGCTGACGGCCTGTGTCTTGAGATCGTCGGACGACGATCCCGCGAGGACCATACGCCGCAGTTCGGCGGTCATAGGCATCACTTCGTACAGTCCCTGTCTGCCCGAGTACCCGGACCCGTTGCACGCGTCGCACCCCTCGCCCTTCTGGAATTGCAGCGTCGTCGCGTCCTCACTGGTCAGATGTGCCGACTCCAGCACCTCGGGCAGATAGGTCGCCTCGACCTTACAGTTGCTGCAGATCCTCCGGACGAGACGCTGTGCCGTGATGATGCGTACGGCGGACGCCACGTTAAACGGCTCGATCCCCATGTCGATCATCCGGGTGATCGTCGATGCGGCGTCGTTCGTATGAAGCGTCGACAGGACGAGATGCCCCGTGAGTGCGGCTTTCACAGCGATGCTGCCCGTTTCCAGGTCCCTGATCTCACCGACCATCACGATATTCGGGTCCTGGCGCAGGAATGCGCGCAGCGCGGCGGCGAATGTCATTCCGATCTCCGACCGGACCTGCACCTGGTTGATGCCGCCCAGGTTGTACTCGACCGGATCCTCGGCCGTCATGATGTTGACTTCGTCCGTGTTGATCCGGCTCAGGGCGCTGTACAGGGTCGTCGTCTTTCCGGAACCGGTGGGGCCCGTGACGAGGACCATGCCGTACGGCTGGGAGATCGCCTCGAGAAAGTCCCTCTCGGACTTCGGCTCCATCCCGAATTTTTCGAGGTCCAGGGTAAGGTTTCCCTTGTCGAGGATCCGCAGCACGATCTTCTCGCCGAACAGGGTCGGCAGTGTCGATACGCGGAAATCGATGACCCGGCTGCCGATCTTCAGTTTGATCCGGCCATCCTGCGGAACTCTGCGCTCTGCGATATTGAGATCTGCGAGGATCTTCACCCGCGAAATCAGCGCCGCCTTCATTCGGGTAGGCGGCTTCATGATCTCCTGGAGCGCACCGTCGATCCGGTAGCGGACCCGGAGATCTCTTTCGTACGGTTCGATGTGAATGTCAGAGGCACCACGGCGTACCGCGTCCGTGAGCAGACCGTTGATCAGCCGGACAACCGGCGCCTCTTCGACCTGTGCCTGGAGTTGGGTCGTGGAGAGGAGCTCCTCTTCGTCTTCCACGATCTCGACATCCTGCTCCTCAAGCTCTTCGAGCAGCTCACCGAGACGGTCGGAAGAGACCTCGTAGTACTTGTCGATCGACTGGCGCAGTGAGTACTCACCGGCCACCACCGCTTCGACATCGAACCGGGTGATGAACTTGAGATCGTCGATCACTCCGAGATCCGACGGACTCGCCATTGCGATGGTCAGCGTGCGACCCACGCGTCGAAGCGGAAGGACCAGGTGTTTGCTGGCGAAATCGGCGGGTACGAGCTTCAGAATCTTTGGATCGATCGTCACCGCCTCGAGGTCGACGGCCGGACATCTGAACTGGCGGCTCAGGATGCGAGTGAGGTCCGCTTCCGCGATGGCACCGCTCGCGACGAGGGTGAAACCGAGCCTCGCCCCGTTCTGCGTCTGCTCGGCGAGAGCACGTTCAAGTTCCTCCTGGCTGATCAGGTTCTCCCTGATCAGCAGCTCGCCGATCTGATTCTGTCCGAGAGCTGCAGATGCCATAGGTCCCGTATCGTTCGGTGGATCCCGAAGGTCGCCGCACGATGCGGCTCCACGGTCTCGCGACGTTTAGGTCTTCCTGCCCACTCCGGTACCGCCGCGTCGTCCCTCGGGGGCAAGAGGCGTGCCCGGTACGTTCTGCGCAGCTTCGTCCCTGTTTTTTAGGGGCAAACACGTGATTCGTCGCCATGCGAGAGCCCGTTTCGATCACCAGACTCGCACACGATTACGGATTTTCTCCACAATACCGGGACCGATGCCCGGTACCGCGAGCAGATCATCAGGCTCGCGAAATCCGCCGTTTCGTTGGCGAAAATCCACGATCCTTCCGGCGAGTTCGGGACCAATCCCCGGCAGTTGAACGAGGTCCTCGAGTGTGGCTCGGTTCAGATCGAGCAGACCTCGTCCTGACCGGACAGCGGACAGCCCCGACATCAGGGCAAGGTGCGGAGCGAGTCGCGAGACCGTCTTCTCCCCGAGTCCAACCACACGCTCCAGGTCTTCGAGCGACCCGAAGGGGCCGTTCTCGCGACGATCGCGTACGATTGCTGAGGCCTTTGCCGGACCGATTCCCGGAAGTCGTCTGAGCTCGATCTCGTCGGCGAAATTCGGGTCGAGTCGTTCGCCCGCGGCGAGCGGAACACCAGCTCGCTCCTCGCGCCGAACGCCTTCCTCTACAACGGCCCGGAGGCCGGCCGCGGACGTCGACGAAAGTTCTGTGTCGGACGGTGGTCGCCAGTCCGTGTCAGCGATCCCCGGTCCGAAGCCCAGACGAAGGCCGGTGCCGACGAGCACTAGTGCTGTCGCGGTCGCAAGAGATCGCGTCTCGATTCGATTCAAAGAGAGCATTTCGTCCCAGAGGATCCGGGACCGGACTCAACCGGTTGTCATCCCGACCTCCGGCGGGGAGCCGGCTGCGGGACAAAGGACATCAGCGGACCGGCTCGACTCCCGTGTCTGTACGAAGGGCGAAACGCCCGAAGATGTTGAAGTTGACCTGGTTCGAGTTCTGCTGCCGTCCCACGGCGCTGCCCCGGTTCGACCACGTGAGCTGGATGCCAACCGTGTACCCCGTGAAGTCCGAGTCGAGTGTGAAGGCGGCCGACTGCGTCGTCTGGTCCACGTGCGCGGTACAGTCTCCGCCCAGGCCCGGAACTGTTCCTTCGAATCCGGAGCCCCCCAGCGCTCTGCAGTCAAAATTCCCGTTGAGCGAGTACTCGGCCGCCAGTCGCATCGGCTTCTTCACGAAGCCCAGAAAAGACGGGGGGGGGAGGCTCCCCGTCAGCCTGAGACTGTGTGACGTTCGATCTGACTCACTGCCACCTGTCTGATCGGAGCGGTCTGTTCGGGAATCGTCCAACTGGTAGCTGAAGTTGAACCCGTTGTAGAACAGGAAGCCAATGTTCAACGAGCGGGTGACTGTCCGTGTCCCCTGATTCTGCCCGGTCGTCGTCAGCACATTCCGATCCCGGTCTCTCCATGTGGCGGTCAGGTTGACGTTCCGGAACAGGCCTGAAAACAAGTCGGGGTACGGGACCTCCCGCCACCGCAGACTGACCCACGGCCACTCCACGTCCTTGGTGCCGCGAACGCTCCACGGCGTGAAGATCTGGTTGTCCGTCATGCCGTAGTTGACTTCGGCATCCAGCCCCGCAGGAAGACTGTAGCCTCCCCTGGCCGACCAGCGTCTGATGTCCCCGGCGGCCGAGGCCGTGTCGGATCCGAAGACACGCATGTTGGAGAAGCTCATTAGGACCAGCTGCTGCCCGAATGATGGATCGATGTTCCTCCTGTCGAAATTGGAGCTCAACATCCTCGACCAGTCAACGCGCACCGGGAGTATCCTGTCCCATACTTCTCGGAAACCCTTCCACACCCCTGTCGCTGTACGGTGCTCGGGCACGCCGAACGAGGTTGCGAGACTTTCCGGAAGCAGATCGATGTTGAGCCCCACGTCGCGCTGCATTGCAACATCGCGGAACAGGACCGAATCACCGTCGACACCGGAGGACTCGATGTAGGACGTGTTGCGAGCGCTGCGGTACGAAGTGTTGAGTGTCATCCTCGGCGAGAACCACGATGCGAGCTCCGGCTGCCAGCTCAGGTTCCCGATTACCGACCGGGTCATTTCCCAACCGGTATACAGTCCCAGGAAGCTGGACGATTCGTTCTCCATGAGTGACTGGGCCTGGTCCCCCTGTACACGCAGATCCGGGTTCACCAGATCCCGATTCGACGACCACCCGAGGCCCGCCACCACAGATGGGAACGGCTGAAGCTGGATACCGGCGTTCGGCGTCAGCACGTAACGCCGGTCGATCGTCGGCGTCACCAGAGAATCGGAGGAGTTCCGCGCGCTTGTAACGAACCTGCGCCGCTCGTCGTTCGAATGCGCGAGGTTTACCCCCA
>JBDGUZ010000019.1:0-19872 GCA_039585915.1 Gemmatimonadota bacterium | reverse complement strand
AGATCACGGCCCCGGCTGCGACGAGCCATCCGGCCCCTTCTCCCCACAGAATCCGCGCCGCGTCGCCGAACGGCGCGCTGGACTGCGCGAGGTCGGCCGGGGCGATCACCCCCATTACACCGACGGTGCTCACGATGTACACGGCGGCGGCGAACAGCGTCCCGAGCACCGTTGCCCGCGGAATCGTGCGCGCCGGGTCCCGGACTTCGTCAGCTGGAACGGTGGCCGATTCAAACCCCAGGAATGCCCACAGGGTCAGTGCAGCGGTGGCAGTGATGGCGGAGAAAGGCGATCCCCCGGAGGCATTGAACGGGCGGAAATGCCCGGTGTTCAAGTGAATCAGACCGAAGGTCCCCAGCGCGAGGAGAGGCAGGACCTTGAGGACCGTGGTCACTACCTGCACGGTGCCCGCCTTGCGCACACCCGACACGTTGACCGCCGTGAGCAGCCAGACCACGCCGATCGCGATTCCAGTCGCGAGTGCGCGATCCGCGCCGACCGCGGGAACGAAGTAGGCCAGGTAGCTCGTCATCGCTACTGCGATCGCGGCGTTCGCGCACCAGATCGAGATCCAGTAGCCCCACGCCACGAGAAAGCCGGCGAAGTCCCCGAACCCGGCCCTGGCGTAGACGTACGGCCCTCCGGACCCCGGTACGCGCCGGGCAAGCCGCGCAAACACGAGAGCGAGGAGCGTCGCGCCGGCCGAAGTGAACAGCCAGCCGACGATACTGATTCCGCCGAACGAGCCGAGTGAGGCGGGAAGGAGGAAGATCCCCGACCCGATCATGTTCCCGACGACCAGCGCCCCCGCCATCCAGCCGCCCATGGCGGCGCGATCGCGCGCTGGCCCGGTCACCGTCAGTTCGTCGGGTTCTGCAGGAACAGGTGCGTCCAGCGCCCGTCCACCAGGCCCACTCCGTGGTGCGTGTAGGAGCAGTTCTCGATGTTTGCCCGGTGCCCCGCGCTGTTGATCCACATGTCGAATGCTACATCTCCGCTACCTGTGCCCCAGGCGATGTTCTCCCCGGCGATCCCGCTCCAGTTGATCCCGGCCGCAGTCATCCTGTCGAATGGCGACTCTCCATCGGGATTCGTATGCGAAAAGAAGTCACGATCCCGCATGTCGGTGCTGTGGGCCAGCGCGACGGCCGCCGCCCCAGTGTGCCAGGCCAGCGGACCACATCTCTCACCGCTCCTGTGATCGTTCACAAGGTCGACCAGTTGAACGACCTCCGCGTCCGTCGTGGGTGGAGGATTCCCCGAGATTCCCGGGTCGAACGGGGTTCCGTCATCGCCACTGCACGCAGTTGCGAGCGTGCAGAGCAGTACAACGATCGCCGTGCGAGAAAAGGTGTGCACGTGTCCTCCTCGGCTCCGATTCGGAATGCGCCGGGTGCGCCCGAAGGTGCACCAGGCAGCAAATCCCGGTCCGGAGAGAGACGCCGGGACC
Organism: Gemmatimonadota bacterium; assembly: GCA_039585915.1. Classification (GTDB taxonomy): domain Bacteria; phylum Gemmatimonadota; class Gemmatimonadetes; order Palauibacterales; family Palauibacteraceae; genus Carthagonibacter. The sequence goes on along the minus strand of JBDGUZ010000019.1, from coordinate 18,422 downwards.
GATCAGACGTCTTCCGCCATGGAGTACATCAGCAGCGGGGTTCCATCCGCGTCCAGCAACTCGAGCGTCGACCCGACGATCTGCATGCGCTCGACGGACCCCAGGGCCTTGAGGTAGGCGGACTCGATCGCCATGCCCGGCCCGACGCAGGTGCGCATCGTAACCGCGAGGTTGCCGAACTTCAGCATCGATCTGCCGTAGCTCTTGTATCCACCCGTGTACCGGTTGCACCCTGAAAACCCGTTTGCCTGCGAATCTGCGCCCAGGTCGAGCGTGAGTATCGTCGTCTCGCCCGAAGAGAGAGACTTCACGGCCTCCAGCACCTCGTCGCCCGCTTCGGCCAGGGCGGCGGGCGTAATCTCGTCAAGCTTCCAGCTGGCGACATGGGGACCAGCCACGCCACTCGCCGGCTCAAACGTGGCTAGCAGCGTTTCGTCGGCACCGTACAGCTCGAGTGTCGCGCCGTCCCGCACGTACACCCCCTCCACGGCCTCCAGCGTCTTCAGCGTCAGGGTCTCGAGCTCCATCAGCGGTGGCGGGCACATCTTCCGCGTCCCGGCCAGCGATCCGAACGACAGGGAGTGACCGCCCTCGATCGTGTAACGGCCCGTGTACCGATTGCAGCCTGAGTAGCCGCCGAGCTTACCGTCGTCCAAGAAGACGATCGTCACTCCCCTGCCCCTCGCGGCGCGCATCTCGAGCATGGGTACGGGATCGAAGCCGGCCTCCGCCAGGACCACGCCGGAAAACGACGAGAGTCGCCACTCGCCGATTACGAGGTCAGCCCCGGCTCCAGCTTCGTCCGACATCGGGGTCTTCGAAACGAGTTCCTCCAGGATGTAGCGAATCGAGGACGCATCCCCCGGCGGGTCGGGAATGTCTTCCGTACGAATTCTGAGCTCGTAGTCATATCCGGGCTCGTAGTCGAATCCCTCGATCTGGCTGTAGAACAGCTGCCACTCACCATCGGGCGTGTCACGAACCAGCATGCACTCCATCGGGCCCACCCCCACACAGTCAGCCAGGTGGTGCGCCACGTACAGAGTCTTCGTATCGGCACCGGCGCCAGCCTTTCCGGCATCCGGAGCGTCAGAGCTGCCACCACATCCGCCCGTCATGACGGCCGCGGCGAACAGGCAGAGTATGGTCTGTGTTCTTCGCATCGTTTCTCGGTCTCCTCGTGGAATCACACTCAATCGTCCGACTGCGTCCGCACGATCGGCCGCGTGAGACAGGTTGGTCCGCCCGAGCCCCTGAAACTGATCTCCGCCCCCGCGTACTCGATCACTTCGATGCCCGCACGCTCGACGCGCCTTCTCGTGGTCGGGTTTCCCTCGACCAGGACGCACTGACCCGGTCTCAGGGCGAGCGCGTTGCAGCCCATGCTGTCGAATTCGTCATCCGGCACGTCGACGAGCACGAATCCTCGCTCGAGCAGGGCGTTCCGGAACGGTACCGGTAACAGTGGAGAGTATACGAGGGCGGCGGAACGGTCCAGCGGGCTGAACATCGACATCAGGTGGAATACGTCTTTCGGACCACGCCAGTGGGGCAGCGGAATTTCGATCAGCTCATCGATCCGATCCGCCAGAAGGGCTCGAAGCTGTTCGATACCAACCGAGTTGGTCCGATATCCGAGTCCTGCGACGAGGGTCCGTTTGTCGATCCACGCAACGTCCCCACCCTCCAGCCTGCCGTCGCCCTCGATCGCTCCGAGTATGGGAATACCCAGGCGCTCGTACGCCTCACGGTGTGCCCGCGGCTCGGCGGCCCTGGTCGTCTTTCCCATCCGGCATAGGATCGCGCCGTCGCGGCAGATTACCGATGCGTCGCGGGGATACAGCGAGTCCATTCCGAGCGCTTCGTCGTGCTCGAGGTACAGGACCTCCGCTCCGGCTCCCCGCAGGATCTCGACGAACGCTTCGTGTTCGGCCTTCGCCGCCTCGATGTCGGGGGCGCCGTGGTACCCGAGCGCTCGCCAGGATTCGTGCACGATGGCGGGGCTGCCAAACGCATCCTCCGCGCGGCGGACCAGCACGCGACGCAACGGTTCGACGTCAGATTGGAATGTCAGCATAACTAGCTCGTTGATCGGTTGTCCTCACGGGAGCATCTCGGGATCGCGTCTCCAGTCCGGGAATCGACACGCCGGGCAGGGTTCCCGTCAACTGCGGGCAAGGATCGCGGAGCAGGGCGTGCGAGCGATGCGGGACTCCGTGGCGCCATGAGAGCGGCGGCGGACTACCGGGGCGCCGGTGACCCGGCTTGCCTACATTCGGCCGGATCAGATGACGGGAACGCCCCCGCAGGAAATCATGACCGGAGATCATGCATGGGTCTTTCGCGCGACCTCCTGCTTCGCGGCTCTGAGAGCCGTTGGCTGGGAGAACGACTTGCTCACCGTCCATTCGTCCATCGGGCGGTCCGACGATTCATGCCCGGTGAGGAGCTGGGCGATGCGATCGAGGCGGCCCGCGAGCTCGCTCCCAGCAACCTGGCTGCGATTCTCACGTTGCTGGGGGAAAACGTCAGTTCGGCAGCAGAAGCGGTTGGAACAGCAGCGGCGTACACGCGTGCCATCGAGGCCGTCAGCGCCACGGGACTGGACACGGACCTGTCGGTGAAACCCACCCACCTCGGACTGGATCTCGGAGAGCAACTCGCTTTCGATACCCTCGATCCGCTGATCGCGGACGCGGGAGTGGCCGGAAGGCTAGTCGCGCTAGACATGGAATCGACACGCTACGTGGATCGGACGCTGGACCTGTATCGGGCGCTCCAGGGCCGACATGAGAACGCCGGAATCTGCCTCCAGGCATACCTGTACAGGACAGAGGCAGACCTCGACTCGCTACTGTCGCTCGGGCCGATGATCCGGCTGGTTAAGGGAGCATACAACGAGCCGGCGGACGCTGCCTGGCCCCGGAAATCGGACGTGGACCTGAACTACATCCTGCTCGCCAATCGACTACTGGAGGCGCGTCGATCCGATCCGCGGGTCCGGGTCGCGTTCGGGACGCACGACGAGCGGATGATCAACACCATCATCCGACGGGTCGACGAACTCGGCCTGCCGCCTGACGCGTGTGAATTCCAGATGCTGTATGGAATCGGCAAGGAGCTGCAGCTTCGTCTCGCGGGCGCCGGGCACCCGGTACGCGTGCTGGTGAGTTACGGATCCCACTGGTTTCCGTGGTACATGCGCCGCCTGGCGGAGAGGCCCGCAAACGTGGGGTTCGTGCTGAGGAGCATGGCCCGAAGCTGAGTCCGAACCCGGGCGGATCCTGAACTGAGTACGGATGCACGAGGGGCCGCCCATGGGCGGCCCCTCATACATCGCCGTGACCGTCGTCGTCAGTTGGTGACGGCGTCCACTCCGTGCTGAACCAGCGGAAGCTCCGACTGGACCTGCAGCCGCAGCAGGTTGTCGACGAAGTTCTCGACCTGGAGGAAGCGCCCGCCTTCGACGGCCGACAACTCCTTCGAGATCTTGCCGAAGTAGTCCTTCTTCAGCTTCATCATATCGGAGTCGATCTTCATCGATTCCTCGACGATCTCCTTCGCCATGTCGGGCGTCATCGTCTCGAAGTTGGCCGCGTACTTCTTGATCGCGGCAATGCGCCGGTCTGCGATCTCGGCCCGCTTCAGGTCATACTCGCGGACGATCGGCCAGAACTTGTCCGACTGCTCGGCGTTGAGATCCATCGCCTCCGTGAGGATCGCCGTCTTCTGCGTGTTGATATCCTGACGCAGCAGCTCTACGTACTGGCTCTGGTCCTGGGCGCTGGCGAGGCCCGGCAGGCCGACCAACAGGCACGCGGCCGTGAGAACGAACTTCTTCATCTTTACTGCCTCCATGTCTGAATCTGGCGCCGGAACGCCCGGCGACAATCGTGGCCATTGTAACATGCGAAACGCGGCGCCGCACCCCGTGTAGAACTGTGCCGCGAGCTTGCGGGACTCCTGAACAGCGAAAAGGGGAAACATGCCGAGGACCAGGGGAATTCATCATGTCACATCGGTCGCTGGTTCGGCACAGGGAAACGTCGATTTCTACACGGGTCGCCTGGGACTGCGATTGGTCAAGCGTACCGTGAACTTCGACGATCCAGGCACCTGGCACCTGTACTACGGCGACGAGCTGGGTTCCCCTGGAACCCTCGTCACGTTCTTCCCATGGCAGGGAATTCGGCAGGGGCACCCCGGAGTCGGTGAAGCCAAGGCAACCGCATACGCGGTTGAGCGGGCCGCTCTTGATCAGTGGGCAGACTCTCTGGACCTGGAGGAGGAGCCGGTGGAGAGGCTCGGTGAGCTGGTGATCTCATTCCGGGATACGGACGGATCGCGAATCGAGCTAGTGGGTGTCGATGACCTGGCTGGTGACAACGACGGAATCCGCGGCTTCCATGGAGTTTCTCTTTCGGTCGCGCAACCCGAGCCGACAGCGCGTCTGCTCATGGATGTTCTCGGCTACGAATCCGTCGGACAGGAAGCCGACCGGCTCCGCTTCACAGCGGCCGGTGAAGCCGCGGGTCGAGTGGTCGATCTCGTGATATCGGATGCGTCGTCGCCGGCTCGGCTCGGTGCAGGCTCCGTTCATCACGTGGCGTTTCGGGCCCGAGACGAAGAGGAGCAGGCCTCCTTCCGTGATGTGCTTATGTCGTCGGGGCTCGATGTGACGACGGTGCAGGATCGTCAGTACTTCAAGTCGATCTACTTCCGCGAGCCGGGCGGCGTGCTATTCGAGATCGCAACGGACCCGCCGGGAATGCTGGTCGACGAGCCTGTCGAAACGCTGGGCACGGAACTGCGTCTTCCTCCGTGGTACGAGTCATCGCGCCGGCAGATCGAGGCTTCACTACCCCCGATATCCGCCACTCCGGTGGAGGAAGGAAGGGCGGCTCGATGAGCGACCGTCCGACCACGGGTTCGGCTGCAACGTCCGTGCGGCGACCTCTGGATCCCCACATGGCCCCAACGGCTCTTCGGCTCGGCGCCGCACCCGGCGATGCTACGACGGCTGTCCTGCTAGTGCATGGAAGGGGAGGAAGCCCGGAAGGGATTGTTGAACTCGCACGCGCGCTCGAAAGACCGGCCACGGCATGGATCGCACCCCGGGCAGCAGGCGGCACGTGGTATCCGTGCTCTTTCCTTGCACCGATTGAACAGAATCAACCGTGGCTGGATTCTGCGCTCAAGGCACTCGGCAACGTTGTCGAAGAGCTCGCGAATGAGGGGATCCCACCGGATCGCCTGGTCCTGATGGGATTCTCTCAGGGAGCCTGCCTGGCAACTGAATTCGTCGCTCGGAATGCGCGACTGTGGGGAGGGCTTGTGGCCTTGAGTGGCGGCTTGATCGGACCGCCAGAAACATCCAGGGACTACGGGGGATTCTTCGACGGAATGCCGGCATTCTTCGGATGCGGTGACCCGGATCCGCACATCCCGAGAGACCGTGTGGAGGAGACGGGAGAGGTCTTTGCCAGGCTCGGAGCGTCGACCGATGTTCGGATCTACCCGGGGCTCGGGCACTCCGTGAACGATGACGAGGTCGACGCAGCGAGATCGGTTCTGGAGAAACTCGACTGACGATCGCCCCGACCCCTGCTTCGACGCTGTCCCGTCAGAATACGAGCGGCGCCCAGCGCGGAGAGATCAGGAGCAGAAACGACAGAACGGCGAGCGCATACAGCCAGCGTCGCGTCCGGCGGGTCCGGGCCGGATCGGCGCACAGCGCTACACCATCCTCAGGACCTCCGGGTTCGCATTCCGCCGTTTCGGCATCGCCGAGCACCTGGAATGCGAGGATCAGGAGGCCCACCGAGATCACCACGAACAGCGGCCTCCACGGCCGCCACGCCGACAGCGCGGCCCCCGAGAGCCCCAGTGATGCGAGTGCCAGCGGGCCGGTGCAGCAGATCATCGAGCCGAACGCAGCGGTCAGGCCGCCGAAACCGGACAGAATCGTTCTATTCATCGAGACGTTCTAACCGTCGGTGGGACTCCGGAGTTCCCGAACGGTCCCAGGTGACGCAGCTTCTGGAGCCGACGCATCGATACGATTCCCGCCACGGGCCCTGCAGCAAGCACCGGAAACACCCAGCGCCATCCGATCGCCTCTGAGATCAGGGGCACGAGCTGGATTGTCACCATCGTGAGAAGGAAGCCGGCCGCGACCTGGAGAGTCAACGCAGTTCCGACGGCGTGAGGTTCTACTACCTCCGTGACGAGCGCACTGAACTGCGCCGAGTCCGCGATCACGAAGAACCCCCAGACCATGACGACCGGAAGCAGGACGAACAGGGAGCTTCCGAAGAACAGGCCCACCATGAGCGCGCAGCTTCCACTGACGGCCATCGCCCTGATCGTCAGGGGCTCATACCCGATACGATCCGCCACGCGGCCACCCCACACGCACCCGGCTCCGCCCACGGCGATCGCGACGAACGCCGCGAGCCTGGTGGTCGTGTCGACCGGTGTCGAAGCCGGGAGCCCGAGTCGAAAACGCTCGGACGCCGCGAGAAAGGTGGCGATCCAAGCCCAGAACGCGTAGAGCTCCCACATGTGACCGAGGTACCCCCCGGTCGCCAGCCGCCACGGGCGTCCGCGGACTACGGAGCCAACGAGTCCCCACGAGAACGGTCGGGTCGGAAACCGATACGGTCCGTCCCTGTAGCCGATCGTGATGATCACCGCGGCCAGCAGCCCGGCGGCCGAAGTGCTGAGAACGGTGAATCCGATCCCGGCTCCCCCGAATACGTCCACCAGGTACGGCGAGGCCTTCCCGACGGTGAGCGCCGCGATGAGCGTACCGATCGCAAGTCCCCGGTTCCGGCGGAACCAGGTGGCTGCCATCTTCATTGCCGGCGGATACACTCCGGCCAGAAAGAACCCGGTAAAGAACCGCGTCAGGAGAGCAGTGCCCGGTCCCGGCGCCAGGAGCAGAGACGCGTTGGACAGGGCAGCCATTGCTGCAGATGCCGCAAAGTAACGGCGGGCGGGAATGACATCCGCCAGGTTCAGGATGGCGGCCGCCACGGTGCCGACGACGAATCCGAGCGACACCATGGTGGTGAGCCAACCTGCCTGAGCGACCGAGAGTTCCCAGCGAGCTTGAATCCGGGGTGCAACGGCTCCCGCCGTGAACCACACGGAGAGTCCGAGCAGAACCGCGAAGAAAAGAACTCCGAGCGTCCGCCAGGCGGCGCGCGGATTCTCGGGAACCGCTCCGATTTCCCCTGCTGCCGGCCGAGTTCCCGGGGCTTTATCCATCAATCGCCAAAGCTGATTCCCAGGTCCCGCGCTGTGAGCATGATGTCCGAGTCGAGCGGGACCGTCTTCATGCGGCTGATCGCGCTGGAGAGCGGAACGTTGCGCACCACCGGGGGGTCCAGCGCCACCATGCAGCCGAAGCAGCCCGACGCGATCGACCGGATAGCGGCGGATCCAAAGCGAAGGGCCAGCAGGCGGTCCGTCGTCGTCGGGCCCCCTCCACGCAGCAGGTGTCCGAGAACGACAGTCCGCGTTTCCTTGCCAGTGATTTCCTCGAGACCCGCGGTCACCTGGAGGCCGATCCCACCGAGTCGCTCCGCCTGGCCGAGTGCCTTACCGAGGATCGATCGCTCGCCGTCCTTCGGAACCGCACCCTCGGCGACGACGATAATCGAGAAGTCCCGGCCGTGTCTCTGCCGGTCGAGTACCTTTTCCGCAACCAGGTCGAGGTCGAACGGGATCTCGGGAATCAGGATCGCGTCGGCCGTGGCAGCGACTCCGGCCCCGACGGCGATCCAGCCGGCGTACCGGCCCATCACCTCGACCACCATCACCCGGTCGTGCGCTTCGGCGGTCGAATGCAGACGATCGATACACTCGGCGGCGAAGCTGATCGCCGAATCGTACCCGAAGGTGACCACTGTTTCCTCCAGGTCGTTGTCGATCGTCTTCGGAACGCCGACGATATTCACTCCCTTCTCGAACAACGCGTTGGCGATGGCCAGCGAGCCGTCGCCCCCGATCGCGACCACGGCGTCGATCCCCCGGTCCGCGAGGCCCCTGACGATCTGGTCGGATCGATCGACGACCTCGACGCTTCCGTCCGGATGCAAGACCGGGTACTCGAGCGGATTCCCCCGATTGGTCGTGCCGAGAATCGTCCCGCCGAGGTGCGTGATCCCGCGGACGGATTCGCGGGTGAGTGCAATGACTCCACCATCGGGATAGGCCTCGGGCTCCAGCAGACCGTTGTAGCCGTCACGGATACCGAACATCTCCCAGCCCCTGCGCCGGCCCGAGATCACCGCTGAACGGATCACGGCATTGAGACCGGGAGCATCTCCGCCGCCGGTATTGATCGCTACCCGCTGAATCTCAGATGTCATCGTCGAGCCCTCTCGTAATTCCATACGCTGCCAGTATGGAATGGAAGATCCACCCGATGCCCCTGTCGCGAACAGGGCACCGACGGGATTCCGGCCCCGAACCCGGGGACAGCGTTTCCTCTCCGTTACGTGGCCGTTTCCGTGTGTTGTTCGCGATCGCACAGGTTGCACCCGGATTGCGGGTTATGCGAGCGAGGAACTCTCGAGGGCTGGACAGACCGGCCCGACCCTGCTTTCTTGTGCGGCCGTTCAGATTACGAAGACCCGGATCCCGGTGGGGAGCGGGCCGGAAAACAATACTGGAGAAGTGGTCGGAGACATGATCAAGATGCAGACGCTGAAGAAGACCGGAGAGACGAAGGTAACCTTCATCCTCCACACCGATGACAGCCGCCTTCCCGCCTCCGTCGTGGGTGATTTCAATGGGTGGGATCCGATGGCGCATCCGTTCCGCAGGCGGTCCAACGGCACGGCTTCCGTTGCCGTGACGGTCCCCCCGAGTGCGCACTACGAGTTCCGCTACCTCGGCGACAGCGGCTACTGGTTCGACGAGGTTCCGGACGGGAATCACGTGACCAGGGATTGGAACCACCAGAACAGCGCGATCCGCAGCTGAGACGTTCGCTCAGCCACCTGGCTCGGCGGCGGGGTCAGGACGGAGGGTCCGGCAGATCTCCAGGCTCCATTGCCCCTGCCACCTTGAACCCCGGTGCGGTAAGCAACGCGAGCACGTAGAACCCGAACACGAGAACGAGCAGAAAGCGAATTCCGAACAGAAAGCTGACTGCCTGGAGACCAGCTCCCACGAGCGCGCCCCAGAGATTGGCTCCCAGTGCATGGTCCTTTGCCGGTGTCACCGCGAAACTGCGGGCGAACACGATTCCCGCGAAGAACATCGGAAACGTGGTAATTGTCCCGACGAGGAGTGCTTTTGCCGCATAGGGCAGCGCACCCAGCAAGGCCAGGTCGAAGAAGTAGAGCGCGATCACCGAGCCCAGGAGCCCTGCCCAGACGTTCCGAAGCTCGATTCCGGGACGTTTCAGCACGACCAGGTTGGCCAGCAGGATCATGGCGAGCACCCCGCTGATAATCACTGCGCTGACGAGCCAGGTATTCCCCAGCGCGACGGAAGCCTTGCTGATGTTCTGTACCTCGAGTAGCAGGAATCCGGCACCGAGAAAGAAGAAGTGCCAGCTTCCGCGATCCCACTCCCGCACGAACTGGCGGACTGAGAGCCCGTTCCAGCTCATGATCCCTAACAGCAGCAGCGCCGTCAGCAGGCCAAACAGCCCGTAGAGCAGGGGAATCCTGGCTCGGTCCAGGTACAGGTATGGCCAGTCGTCGGTCGCCAATCGTGTCGAATACGTGATCCCAGCCGAACGATCATGCTGCCAGGTGTCGATGCGCCCGGTGAGGACCGGATTCTGTGCCAGTCGTTTGGAAACTTCGTCGGACCGACCGACGACGAATGCCAGTCCTCCCCAACCGCTGTCGCTGCTGGGAATCCAGAACGCCTCCGGTTCGTGGCCAAACACCTCCCGCAGCGTGCCCGCGATGCGATCGCCGATGTACGGCTGCTGTGCTTCGAACGTGAGAAACACGATGCCCTCGGGTGCCAGCATATCCCTCACGAGTTCCAGTGATTCCTTCGTGTACACAAAATGGTCCAGTCGGGCATTGGTCATTGCCGTCGTTGTGTGAGAGTCCAGCAGTCCAAATACCACCGTGTCCCAGCTGTCGCGATTTCGCGCAAAGAAGGACCGTGCGTCGTCAACTACGACTTCGACCCGCGGATCGTCGTACGGTCGCTCGGGGTGGTACTTCCTTCCGAGTTCAATGATTGACGGATCGATCTCAACAGCGACGACTTTGTCGATACCGACTCGGAGTGCTCCTGCCACGTCATTACCGGTCCCGGATCCGACGATCAGTACACGCTGAGGATCCGGGTGAAACAGGAACGGCAGGTCGTATTGACCCGCCGTCGCCGAGCGCAGCGAGTCCGAAGCGTCTGGCGATGGTGAGGACTCTCCGAGGTCCAGCATTCCCTGGTACGAGGCGTTGTTCACCTCCACGACCCAGTCTCCCGGAAGCATCGCCTCCCGAGACCCGGGAGAGATCAGCGCCAGTTTCTGGTAGGGAGACCAGAGGACCTGCTCCGCCCGGTCGAGCCGGACGGCTGCTAGAACTGCGACGACACAACCGATCAAACCCGCGACGCGAAGCAGACCGCGAATGTCGAACCGACCCAAGTATGGCAGGTACAGGAACGAGAGGAGCGCAAACCAGATTGCCGGTGGCTGCTCGAGGACGCTCAGGATTGCGAACAGCCAGATCCCGACCAGGCTTCCCGCGACATTGACGGAGTAGGCGACGATCGGCCTTGGCGCTTCGTCCATCAGCCGACCGATCAGGCGCCCAAGCGGGATAAACGGCTCGGAAATCAGGACCATAACGAACAGCGCCCCGAATACGGACGTCAGGAATAGAAACAGCCGGACTCCGAAACCGCCGACGTCACTTACCGGAAACTCCCAGATCGCGAAGTTGTGCAAGAACGCGAGGATCCCGCTGATTGAGCGATACAGGTGACGTGTCGGCGGAAAGACGAAGAGGAGCGCGAGAAGCAACAGGCTCAAGATCGACCGTTCCCACCGAATCGGACGGTTTGAGCTGAAGAACCCGACTCCCATCCCGAGGAAACAGACAACCAGGACGATGCTCTGCAGGTACGCGAACAGCCTGATCTCAGTCGAGATCCAGCGGATGAGAAGCAGTTCGAGATACAGCGTCAGAACGCTGATCAGCGCGAGATTCACCAGGGGTCTCGAGGGACCCGGCAAGGCTGTCAGCTTTCGCCTCATTCGCCAGTCCTTTCGCCGTCGATTCCGATTCCAACTCTGAATGGACCAGCTGAACAACACGCCAATCCCTGCAAACTGGCCAGGGACAACGCACGGATCATTCCGGAGTCGCGTTCAATCAGCCACCTGGCTCGCGAGGCGAGTCGAGCGGATCACACAGTGAAATAGGATCGAGAAACCGGATGACATCCGCTTCGGGGTCCTCCCGGGCCCCGAGGAGGACTCCCTGTCCGCCCATCGCGCGGACGGCCTTCTCCACACCTTTCCGGTCGGACTCGCGGTCCAGCCAGCCCGGGTCAGCTGCGACGGATCCGACTACCTCCCACGGGCACCCTGGTTGTGCCTCTTCTCTCACGAACAGGTAGACGGTCGAATCATCCGGATGCGGCGGCAGCTGTACCATGGGATGGGCTTCGACCGCTGGACCGCCGCAGGCTAAGCCAGGAAGGACAGTGAGGAACAACGCTGCGGTGCTGTATTTTCGCATCAGGGCATGCTCGCAATTCAATAGTCGGAGGAGACACCTCAACAGCCCGACGAGACAACGGCGCTTGAACGCGAGGTCGAGCTTCGCGCCCGATCTGGTACGGCGATCCTGACATGACGTTCCCGGCGACCGATCCGAGGATGAACCGGGGCTGGAGCAGCCGCCGTACCCTTGCGGAAACCGCCGCAAGGTGCGTATGCCTTGAGTTATCGGACAACCTCGTGTCCGTCGATCACCACGTCCCGGAGGTTCCGATGGCTCTAGCAAGAAAAGCTGCAAAGAAGCCGGCGAAGAAGGCCGCCCCCAAGAAGGTCGTGAAGAAGCCGGCCAGGAAGACTGCCGCCAAGAAGGTCGTAAAGAAGCCGGCCAAGAAGGCCGCCGCCAAGAAGACTGCCGCGAAGAAACCGGCCAGGAAAGCCGCCGCCAAGAAGACTGCCGCGAAGAAGCCGGCCAAGAAAGCCGCCCCCAAGAAGGTCGTGAAGAAGCCGGCCAAGAAGACTGCCGCCAAGAAGGTCGTGAAGAAGCCGGCCAGGAAGGCCGCCCCCAAGAAGACTGCCGCGAAGAAGCCGGCCAAGAAGGCCGCCCCCAAAAAGGCCGTGAAGAAGCCGGCCAGGAAGGCCGCCCCCAAGAAGACTGCCGCGAAGAAGCCGGCCAAGAAAGCCGCCCCCAAGAAGGCCGTGAAGAAGCCGGCCAGGAAGGCCGCCCCCAAGAAGACTGCCGCGAAGAAGCCGGCCAAGAAAGCCGCCCCCAGGAAGCCGGCCAGGAAGACTGCCGCTAAGAAGAAGTAGCCCGGGGTTACCGAACCGGCTCTTCGTCACGACAGCGTGCGCCGTCCACTCTCCTGGAGGTTGGGCGGCGCGTCGCATCCCGCAGGGGCGCACTGCAATGATTCGTGGAATGCCGCCCGGTCCCGGAAGTGTCGGCGACCACCTCAGAACCTCCTAACGTGTTCTGATAACTTGTGTTCAAGGCATTGGAACTGGCTCGTGCGCGTTTTGCTTCTGAATACCGTTCGGGACCGCCGACATCCTGTCCGTGGTCGAACGAATGGAAGGAGCGGGGCGCGTGGTGCGGAAAGGAAGTCTCATGATCGAATGTCTGGTGATGTTTGCGGTGCTCGCGACCACGGGATGCAGTGGGTCACCGGCCGATCCGGGTGACCTGTCGTCCACGACGCCGGTTGACACGATCCCGACCTCACCTCCACCACCAAACGCGACGTCGCTCGTTCGAGAGTGCGACGCTCCGGAGGCAGGTTGGATCTGGTGCGACGATTTCGAAGAAGACCGGCTGGCGAACTACTTCGAGCACAACCGGGCCGACGGAGACTTCGACCGGCTGAGTGAAGTTGGTCTCGAAGGGTCGAGTGGGATGCGTACGCTGTTTCGCGAGAGTAAAACGGGAGCCGGGTGGTTGCATCTCGCACTCGGGAAGACCCCCCAGTCCCGCATGCATTCCGTGGACGACGGGAACACTATCCACCGAGAAATCTATTGGCGGTTCTATGTCCGCAACGAGCAGGGCTGGACTGGCGGGGGTGGACACAAGTTGACCCGGGCTCGTGGTTTCGCGTCGGCCGACACCTGGCAGCAGTCCTTCGAAGCGCCTTTGTGGAGCGGCAACAAGGACGACACGAGGATCCTATTGGTCCTTGATCCGGTCTCTGGTACTGACGAAGCGGGTGCGCTACTGCCATGGGAGAACGGCAGCCTTGGTGAGGGCGCTCGCTGGCTCGGAGTCAAGCGTGGCGTGACCCCGCTGTTTGACGATGATCATATCGGACCCTGGTACTGCATCGAAGTGCACGCCCGGCTCAATGATTCCGGTTTGTCAAACGGCGTATTCGAGTACTGGATTGATGGTGAGTCGGAGGCTCGACGGGAAGGAATGAACTGGGTCGGCTCTTTCTCTGAATTCGGCATAAACGCGATCAGTCTGGACAACTACTGGAATGGCGGCGCACCGAAGGACCAGGAACGCTATCTGGACAACTTCGTGGTGAGCACGGAACGGATCGGGTGTAGCTGACCGGGCGGAATTGCCCCGCCAGATTCCGCGCGGCCGTTCGTGCCTTGACTGCCGCGCTTGCCCTTCGGCGGCCGCGACGCAATCCTCATAAGTCGCACCCGACACTAACACAGGCACCGGGGCAGGATCGATCCCGCTGTATGCCGCGGTTCCGTAGTGTTCCGCGACTCCCGGACGGGAGTGCGCCGGGGACCACAACCGACATTAACACGCCAGACACGAGGAAGCCGGAGTCATGTTCGAAGAACTCTACACACCCCTGCAGATCGAGCTGCGTGAACGCGCCAGGCAGGTGGCCGACACGGTCATGCGACCGGTCGCTGCCAGGTACGATGTCGAGCAGACGTACCCGTGGGAGGTTCAGCACGCGATCCGCGATGCGGGCCTGTCGGGCGTCTGGATTCCCGAGGAGTACGGTGGCATGGGCGCGGGTGTGCTCGATATCTGCATTGTGGTCGAGGAATTCTCCCGGGCCTGTGGAGGTATGGGCGTGGGATACGCGGTCAACGCGCTCGGCTCGTTCCCGATCCTCGTGGGCGGAACGGATGAGCAGAAGAAGCGCTGGCTCGCGCCGATCGCCGCGGGCGAGAAGCTGATCGCATTCGGTCTGTCGGAGAAGGAGGCCGGTTCCGACGTCGGCTCGATGACTACTCGCGCGGAGCGGGACGGCGACGAGTACGTGATCAACGGCGAGAAGAAGTGGAACACGAACGGCTCCGTCGCCTCGTTCAACACCGTATTCGCCGTCACGAACCCCGAGCGGGGAGCACGCGGGATCTCCGCGTTCGTGGTAGAAGAAGGGACCCCGGGCTACCGGGTGGGCAAGCACGAGGACAAGATGGGTATCCGGGCCATACCGGTCGTGGAAATCCACCTGGAAGACTGCCGGGTGCCGGCCGGGAGCCTGCTCGGGGGCACCGAAGGACAGGGATTCAAGCAGGCGATGATCACCCTCGATCGAGCCCGTCCGGGAGTGGCCGCGCAAGCCGTCGGCCTCGCACAGGGGGCGCTCGACCTCGCCACCCAATATACGCGCGAGCGAGAGCAATTCGGGCAGTCCGTGAGCTCGTTCCAGGGAGTCCAGTGGATGCTGGCGGATATGGCGACGCAGATCGAAGCGGCTCGTCAACTCGTGCACACGGCCGCGCGAACGATCGACTCGGGACGGAAGAGCATCAGCAAGATCTCCGCCATGTGCAAGCTCATGGCAACGGACGTCGCGATGAAGGTGACGACCGATTGCGTACAGTTATTCGGGGGCTACGGCTACTGTAAGGACTATCCGATCGAGAAGTACATGCGCGACGCGAAGATCACCCAGATCTACGAGGGCACCAACCAGATCCAGCGACTCGTGATCGCGCGGAACCTGCTGCGTGAGGCCGCCAGCGGGAACTGACGCCGCATCGGAAGCTCATACACCCTCACTCACAGAAGACAGCGGTCAACGCCCGGTCCTAGGCAGGATCGGGCGTTGCATTCTTTGCCTCCTGCGCTCCAAGCCAGATCCACACGACCGTCAGCATCAGCCCGATCGTCGCGACGATAACGAGTCCCTGCACGACGAGGAGCATGAAGTTCCGGTCCTCGCAGGGGGCAGGGTCTCCCGAAAAAATGATCCCCGCTTCCAGATCTTCATTGCCTACGAACTGCCGCACCGCCCCACACTCCGGGTGGCCCTCGAAAGAGACGAACACGGTTTCCCCGGACTCATCGATCTGCACGGACTTCGTCATTACGAGCGACGAGAGCAGGAACACTATGCCTGCGGCGAGCAGAATGACTCCCGCGACGAACCCCAGAAGACTGCCCAGACTCCACTTCTTTATTCTCCAGATCACGGCTGACTCCTGATGTGTGTTGTCTTTCTCGCACGATCAAAATGCGCATGATCCGATCCGACGGGAAGCTCGGCCAGGTGAATCAGAGGATTACGAGTGCACGATGGGTGGTATCATTCATGGAGAATATCACCTATTGGGCGCAGCCGCCGCACGCACGGCGGAGCCAATTCACCTGCCAGAGGTCCGATCATGCCGATAAGAGCAGCGGTGATGGTGGTTCGGACTCTCCCTGCCGCGAGCCTTCCCAACCTAACCCACGAATAGACACAGACTCGACTAAGCCAATAACAACTTCAGGGGAGGATCCAACGCAGTATCAATTTGGAGAATGCGCCCGGTGAGATTCGGCGCTGCGCGGCCACTGCGCAGCATCCCGAGCATAGCCGGAGGCAAGCGCAGGAACACTTCCGGCCTCCTGATCCGTGGGGGCCTTCTGGGATTCGCAATTCACAATCCCAGCATTGCTTAGGCCAAAAGCACCGGTGGGCAGGGCTCGCTCAGCGCATTTACATAGGTAGACAACTGCTTGAGGAACTACCGTTCCAGTAGATCGGCCAGGTTCTCGCGTGAGGGACCGAAGTTCGGGTCCAACTCCAGCGCTTTCCTGTATGCTGCGATGGCGGCGTCCCGGTCGCCCGCAGCGCGGTATCCGTCTCCCAGGCTGTCGTACACGTTTGCGGACCACGGGTGCGCCTCCACGTTGAGCTCGAACACGGCGACCGCTTCATCCACCTGGTCCTGATCCAGTAGCTGGTAACCGAGGTTGTTCAAGGGCATCTCGACGTCGACGTACTCGTGGATGGGATTCGCCGTGAATTCCCTGTACACGCTCTTCGCGGCCTCCACGCCTCCATCCTCGAACGCGGCGAGAAGCTGCTCCGTGATCGGAGGCTCGGGCTCGTGAGCGAGAATCGCCTCCAGCGCCGGGTCCCGCCCGGCCAGATAGTCGTCGATCGACAGGGGAGCGGAGATGTCGGGCGGCGTCCAATCCCGGGTCTCGAAGCGGCTCGGAAGGCTGTTCTGCCAGTAGAGCGCCGAGACGCGTGCCCGCACGCCGCTGTTCGGGAGCTCGATCAGCTCAGCGTCGCCGTAGTGGTTCGGACTCGCACCGGTGGGCTCTCCTACGAACAGCGCCTCCGTGTTCCGCTCCAAGTAGGTGACCAGATGCCCGGCGGCCGAGAACGTGTGGCGACTGGTGATCACGAAAAGCTTGCCGTTCTGATCGATGTGATGCCGCTTCACGATGCCGCGAATCAGTGGGTAGTTGTTGAAGTTGTCGCCGCCGCCATTGAACCGCAGGTCGATCACGAAGCGATCGATGGGTCGCGTGTCCACTTCCGAGAAGACGCGCTCGAAGAACTCTTCCATCCGTTCTTCGTCTTTGTTTCGTATTCCGTTGAGCTGCACGTACAACGTGGTAGAGTCGTCCAGCCATCGGTGCCAGAACAGGTTGCCGGGGTCAGACATGTACATGGGCAGGGGCCGGTCGGTCCCGCCCCGGCCATAGACCATGGCGATCCGATCGACCGGTGACGGCACCACGTACGGGCGCGTGCCCAGGTTGGAGAACCACTGATCGGGTATGGCTTCGACCCTCACCTCCAGACGCTCGCCGGCCGGTGTCTCCACCACATAGGTCACCCCGTCGATGGAATCGGTGATACGCAGCGCCTGCAGCACTTCGGGTATCTCGAGATAGCGCGGCGACAGCGCAAGGACGCCCATCTCGTTGTCCCGCGGGACGAGAGGGGCGACCCGGGTCCACGCCTCATCGATGTCTACGTGGCCGATGTGGACCACCCGTCCGCCGATGGCCGCGGCATGCTGCCTCTCGGCCCCCAGCACGTACAGTCCATCCTCGAGCCAGTAAAGGAGTATCGGGACCTGGTTGAAGCCGTTGTGAGAGTTGGGTGTGAGCCATAATGCGGTGTGCCCGTCTCCCACCATGGAGGTGATGCGGGCCAACTCCACGATGATCTCGTGCCGCTCGAGCCCGGGCAGCCTTTGCTCAAGATCCGCCAGTGCGGCGTTGAATTCCTCCTCGCTCATCTTGTTGAACAGGTCGATGTGGGTGGCACGCATCTGCGCCGCGTAGCTGTGCAGGTCTTCGCGCCACTGCTCGACTGTCAGGCTTCTTCCGGTCTCTGCTTCCTGTGCCTGGGGAAGCGCTGCTTCCGGCTGACCGAGGGCCAGTACCGCGAACGCGATCGTGAGGTGGACGAACCTGTCGATTCGCTGTCCCCGGCGCACTACGGAGCTGAGTCCCGTCATGCTTCTTCCTCCCGGTCAGTCGTCGTTTCACCGTCGTATCTGATGGCCCGTGAGCAGTAGAAGTTGGAATCTGGGAGACCTACGACCTGCGATACACGTGTCCGCCGCTCCTGTTCTCCGGCCCGCAAGGAGCGGGACGTTGAAAACCGGCACACAAAGCGGCACACTGGAGGGGGCCTGACGCTTGTAAGTTCAATGCGCCTGGAGAGATGCTCGGAGGCGAACGCAGGAACACTCCCGACCTGGACTATTGGAAGATCTTCAAGCAGAGAACTGCGATGCGCCCGGAGAGATTCGAACTCCCAACCTCCTGATCCGTAGTCAGGTGCTCTATCCAATTGAGCTACGGGCGCGCGATCGACCCTGGCGGGCCGGCTTCATTCCGGTACCGCGGCCGCGGTCCGGAGAGTGGAGAAGGCGCCTCATGGCGCCCTCGATGCCCAGGAGAGGATTCGAACCTCCACGACCTTGCGGCCACCAGCCCCTCAAGCTGGCGCGTCTGCCAATTCCGCCACCTGGGCAGGCATGCTCGGGGGGGGAGTCGAACCCC
>JBDGUZ010000018.1:0-19995 GCA_039585915.1 Gemmatimonadota bacterium | reverse complement strand
GGTACTGACGCTCGCGGCTGATAAACGGAGAACAGAATGCGAGAGGACGGAACGACGGAAGCCGGTAGTCTGCGGTCGCTTGCCCTTGGGGCTCGAGACGCAGCCTACGCCCCGTACTCCGGATTCAGGGTGGGGGCATGTCTCGAGGCAGTCGACGGCACGTGCTTCGTGGGCTGCAACGTCGAGAATTCTTCCTATCCCGTGACGATGTGTGCCGAGAGAGTGGCGCTGGGCGCCGCTGTCGCGGCTGGAGCCCGCCAGTTCAGGCGGATCTTCCTGTGCTCAGACGCAGATGTGCCAGTCGCGCCGTGTGGAATGTGCAGGCAGGCGCTGGCCGAGCTTGCGCCAGATCTGGAAATAGAGAGCGAGAGCGGGAGCGGAGGCCGTGCTACCTGGATCCTGAGCGGTCTTTTGCCCGAGCGCTTCGCTCTGCGACCGGTGTCCGGACCGGGAGACGCTGGATGAGGAGGCTTCGGGTCACGATCGGGCTTCTGTCTCTCGGGCTCCTTGTGGCCGGGTGCACTGAACGTGCGCTGCTCGAAGTCGATCCTGAGACGGCCCCCGGACAGACTACTCCGACGGAAGAAATCGAGATTCCGATAGAGGGGCTGCTGTCCTGGCGGGATACCACGTACATGGGCTATGTGCTTCCGGCGTCGTCCAACTACAGGGTCGTCGTCGACTCGGTGGACGAACAGTCCCGTTTGCTGGGGCGCATCGAGACGATCCCCGATTCGATAGACACTCCCACGGGGCAGGAAGCGATCGAAGGATATTCCAACGGCAGGTTCCGGCTGATTGTCGACACGACGATCAGCCATGTTCCGATCCAGGGGATGGATCTGGAGATCTATTCCCTGACGCGCAGGTATGACAAGCAACAGACGACCTGGACGCTCGCGGAGACGGACGTCCCATGGACGACTCCCGGTGGGGACCTGGGGGAGCGGATCGCCTCGCTGACGATCGACGCGCCATTCGATTCCACGGTGTCGGACACGGTCTTCGTACCTTTCGTGGTGAGTACCGACAGCGTGCTGTCCGCCTGGCGGGCCACCGGCGGTGAGCCCGGTTTTGCGATCCGTGTTTCGGGGGCGACCGCGTTCGTCCAGGTCTCGTCGGTCGCACTGTTATTCGACGTGAAGCCGGAACAGCAGGACACTCTCATTGCGGCGGCACGCTCGCCGGCAGGCTCCACGGTGATCTTCGATCCTGAGACCCCGGATCCGGGTCAGACATCACGCCTCGCCGGTCTGCCGTCGTCGAGGATCTATCTCGACTTCGAGTTGCCGGATACATGGCAAGGTCTGCAGTTGAAGGGGTCGATGATCAACGCCGCGTCGCTGGTATTCAGGCCCGGACCTCCGGCGCCGATACCGTTTCTGCTTGAATTTCCGCTGGAGATCACGGCTTTCCAGCTACTCGCCGACCCGTTCGTCGTGGGCCCGAAGACTCCGATCGGAGCGACACTCGGTCCTACCGTATTGCTGGATCCCGACACGATCACAGAAGACGACGCGGAACTGGTTCTGAGTATCACGCCGTACGTGCTCGCGTGGTCGCTCGGTCCGGTCGATTCGCTCACCGTTCTGAGGGTAGGTGTGCAGGCGCTGCCAGAGGGGCGTGATCCCGGGTTCTGGCAATTTGGCTCGGCCGAGGACGTGCAGGAACTCCGGCCCACGGTACGACTGCTGGTGACACCTCGAGTCCCGTTCCGGAACCCATGAGGCGGCCGGTGAGCACGCAGCGTCCTCGCTTTGTCCGACCTTCCGTCGTCCGGGCCCCCGGTCTAGCGGGATTGCTGCTTCTGATGGTCGCCCCTGCGCTCGTGGGACAGATGCCCACCACGGCGCTTGGTCTCGGATACCCGGTCCCGCCGCTCGACGCGCGAGCTGCGGCCATGGGCGGAACGGGCCTGGGACTCCTCGGTGGGAGTCTGTCCAGCCGAAATCCTGCCGATCTGAGGGGGTTTCGCCGACCCACGCTGGGGCTGACGTATGCTCCTGAGGCAATAGGAGTGGAGTCGTCAGGCGGCTCCCAGACGACCGGGCGCAGCCGTCTCGCGATTGTCCAGGCCGCCGTTCCGATCCGGTCCTGGACGTTCGGTCTCGGCTTTACATCGGGACTCGACATGGATTGGGGCGTTGTTCTGCAGGATACTCTGCAATCATCGTTCGGTACCTTCCCGTACGACGAGCGCCGCGAGAACGATGGCGGTGTAAGCATGGTGACGCTGACCGCGGTGCGGGAAGTCGGCCGATTCAGCGTCGGTATCGATGGCTCGATCCTCACAGGGAGTCTGAGACAGACGTTCATCCGGACCTTCGAGCCTTCACTCGAGGATCCGACCGTCGATATCGGAGTGGCGACCGGTGAGGCTCGGTTCAGCTTTTCGGGGTTTCGCATCCGTGGGGGAGCGGTGACACAGTTGGGCTCGCGCGTCCGACTGTCAGGTGTAGTCGGCTGGGCCAGCGATCTCAAGGCCGATAGGGACACGTTGAGCCCGGAAGCCGCCGAGTTGGACTTCTCCATGCCGTTCGAGTGGGCGATCGGGGGAAGCGCTCAGATTACATCCAGTCTGCTCGGTACCGCGGCACTCGGATATTCCGGCTGGTCAACGACCAACGAGGACCTCAACAGTTCTTCTTCGGCCAATGTATTCTGGTACGGATTGGGCCTGGAGTATATCGGATTCTCGGTGTTCGGTGCCGGCCTGCCTCTCCGTGCAGGCGTGCGCCGTACGGACCTGCCGTTCTTCCTGGTCGGGACCGAGCAGTTGGTGGAGACTGCGGCCACGTTCGGCGTCGGTCTCGAGGTCGGCGGGGGCCTTGCGTCTTTCGACCTTGCCGTCGAACTCGGAACGCGCGGAGACCTCGCGACCAGCCTGGTCCAGGAGAGCTTCCGCCGGCTGTCCATCTCCATGTCCCTGTTCCAGCTCTGAGACGTCTATTCGATTCGTCGCTGTCTCAGGCCGGGATGTCGGTTCGGGCGCTTTCGGCCGGGTGCTCGATGCGCAGGGCTTCCAGGACCTCCCGCTCCACCAGATCCGGGTGGGTCACCGGCCAGTCGTGCCCCCGCGACACGTAACGAGTCGCGATTCGCGTCGTGTCCGACAGGGCCAGGTACGCATCGTACTCTGACTGTAGATACAACTGATCATGCCTGGCGAGAACCAGGGTCGAGTGCGGTGCGGTCGGAAGAAGTTCCCCCGGGGTCCTTCCGAGCGTCTCGGACACGGACGGGAACAGACAGTGCGGTCTGAGAGCAGCGGTCCGAATGTATTCCCCGGTGATGTGGAACGCCCACCGGACTCCTCTCCGACCCTCGAGCCCGACGTACTCGCGCAACTCAAGGAGAATCGCCCTCCGGATCTTGGTGGGCCAGCCGCCGGTGATCGGGACCATCGGCGCGAGCGCCACGGCCGGCCGGCTACCGAGGAGAGCCAGCAGACCGCCGAACGAGTGGCCGATCCGCGGCGCTTCCGGGGCATGTCGCTCGCTCAGCAGCTCGACGAAAGCCTGGTACCGGGCGACATGGAGCGGAAGCTCGGTGTGGGTCCTGAAGGAGAGGTCCGGCATGAACACCGTGAAATGACGTGCGAGCTTCTCGATTCCCTCCCTGTAATTCAGCGGATGCACGCCGAACCCGGGCAGAAACAGCAGAGGTCGGTCGGGACCCTCGTAAACCTCGACCGGTACCTGCATTCCGTCGAACGAGACCTGCTCCATCGCCACCATGCCGGGAATGCTATTATGACCGGAGAGGATGGGCAAAGGCCGGCTGAATATGCCGATATGCAGTGCCTGGTCGGGAGATTATGGACCGCGGGCGCTGTCGGCGCGTAGTATCCTGCCCCGATCGTTGCGATTCCGTTGAGGAGCAGACACGAAGAATGACACACGAAAAAGTATGAGCACCCCCCTGGTTCCGCTGCGTCGACGTGCGGCGCGGATGCGGTCCGAGCCGGAGACCGGTCCTCCGGTTCCGATCTCCCGCCGCGCGTATATCGAGACCTACGGGTGTCAGATGAACATCGGTGACTCCGAGATCATGTCTGGAGCGCTGGCCGGCCGCGGCTACGTACCGGTGGACGACCCGGCACAGGCGGACGTGATCGTCGTCAACACCTGCGCGATCCGCGAGCATGCAGAGCAGCGAGTCCTCGGGCGGATCGGCCAGTTGCAGCAGGTGAGGCGCGACCGGCCGGATGTCGTGCTGGCCGTCACCGGCTGCATGGCGCAGCGGCTCGGCCCGGATCTCCTGGAGCGCTCGGCCGGAGTAGACCTGGTAGCCGGTCCGGATTCCTATCGGCGCCTGGGCGATGTCGTCGACGGAATTCGGGGTGGATTTCTCGCACGGGGCCAGCTGCTGCTCGAACTGGACGACGAGGAAAATTACGACGGGGTATCTTCGATTCGCCGAGCGGGTGTAAGCGCATGGATCACGGTCCAGCGAGGCTGCGATCATCGGTGCACGTTCTGCATCGTTCCGTACGTCCGCGGCCCGGAGAAGAACCGAATTCCGGCGACGGTTCTTGCCGAGGTTCGGAGCGCGGTCGAGTCCGGATTCTCGGAGGTGACGCTTCTCGGGCAGACCGTGAACTCGTACCGCCACGGAAAGACGGACTTCGCGCGATTGCTCTGCCGTGTTGCCCGGGTGGAGGGAATTCGGAGGGTCCGGTTCACGTCACCCCATCCAAACGATGTCAGCGATCACCTGCTCGACGCGATGGCTGCGGAACCCGCCGTCTGCCCACAACTCCACCTGCCTGTCCAGTCCGGGTCGAATCGCATGCTGAAGCGCATGGTCCGGCGTTACACGCGGGAGGAATTCTTGGATATCGTGGATCGGGTCCGGAGCCGGGTCCCGGGAGTCGCATTGAGCACGGACGTAATCGTCGGGTTCCCCGGCGAGACCGAGCAGGACTTCGAGCAGACTGCCGAGTTGCTGCGCCGTGTCCGGTTCGACGACGCTTTTCTCTACAGGTACTCTCCCCGGGAGGGTACGCCGGCCACCCGATTGCCGGAGGCCGAATTCGTCGATGAGCAGACGTCCGGTCGTCGTCTGTCGGAGCTTATCGGGCTGCACCGCGAGATCCAGCGCGAGATTGCCGAACGGGAGCTCGGAGGCATCAGCGAGGTCCTCGTCGAGCGCTCTGCGCGCACGGAAGGAGACATGCTCGGCCGCACGGCGACGAACAAGGTCGTGGTATTTCCTGGCGAAGAATCCCTGGTCGGGAGCTTCCATCGGGTCCGCCTGGTTTCGACGACCGGTGCGACGTTTATCGGGGAACTCGTCAGGTGAGCGGGATTCCCGGACGTATTGCCATCGTCCTCGGCAGCTCGGCCCTCGCCGCCCTGTTCGCGTGGCTGAACATGGGCGAGAGAGTCACCCTTCGACTGGGAATCATCACCCTGCGATCGATTCCGCTGTCGGCCGTCGTGTTCCTCTCGATCTTGATCGGGATGTCTGTCGTGTTCGCCGTCGGCCTGCGTGCCGACCTGAAGACACGGCGCATGGTGCGCCGATATCGTGAAGCGCTCGGACAGGAGTGGCCGCCGGGCCACGCGGAGGACAAACAGGAAGGGTCGTAGAGACAGGCCCGCGCCCCCCACTGTTCCGGACTCCCTCCGTCGGAGAGCGGCGCCGGTTACCCGTTCATTCCCCCCCGTTCTGGCAGCCTCCCTAGCTTTCACCGCGGGAACCGCGCTCGGGATGGTGCGACCAGGTGCCGAAGCAGTGTCGATACTCGTCGCTCTCGCTATTTCAGCGCTCCGTCTAGGCGATCCCCGCTCTAGGGGCGGAGCTGCCCCCCTGGCGACTCCCCCGGTTCTTGTCGCGGTGCTCATCGCGGCTGGAGCACTAGCCGGTTCGAGTTCGGCGGCGGCGATCCGGGCGGGTTGCGAATCGTCGCTCGAAACCGGGACGCCGGTCGTCGTGCGGGGCTATGCCGCGGAAGAATCCGCCGGCGCCCGGGGCTCGGACCGGCCCTCGAATGTGCGCGTGTCACTGGAGGACGTGGGGCTGTCGGCCCGGGCCGGAGAGTGCCGGATCCCCCGGGTCTCGGTATTCATCGCATCTGGGGACACGTCGATCCCGTTCGGGACCCCCGTCGCGCTGGAAGGGGAGTGGCTGCGCTTGCGAGCGCAGTCGCCCGGCGGACAGGGCATCGATCTCCCGGGTCGGACCGGGATCGTTGTTCAAGCCCACGTTGCACGAAACGAACTGTACCCGCAGGGCTCCGACAGCGGTGTCGGGGCGACAGTGCGCTCCGTTCGACGAGCAATCAGGTCCACGGCAGCGCGCCGTCTGCGGACCCGGTTGCCGGTTGACGTAGACGCGACGGCCCGAGCCCTGCTTCTCGCGGAGCGCGACGAGTTACCGGCGAGCCTTCGCAGGCGGTTCGCCGATGCCGGTCTCGCGCATCTGCTGGCGATTTCGGGACTGCACGTCGGAATCATCGCCGGCCTGGTGCTCGCGCTGTCGATGCCATTCGTGCGAGGCCGCAGGCTGTACCTGGTCGCGGCGGCGATCGTCGGCCTGTACGTGGTGATCCTCGGAGCGCCCACCCCGGCGCTCAGGGCCGGCCTGTTGTTCGCCGGTTGGGCGACCTCCCGCTTCGTCGGGCGTCCCATCCGGGGAGCGGATCTCCTGGGAGTCGTGGCGCTCGTGTTTCTCGTGTCGGATCCGTCGACCATCCTCGAACCCGGGTTTCAGCTATCGTTCGCGGGATTCGCCGGCGTTTCGATCGGACCAGCCGTGCTTCGCGCAGTATCCTCCGGACGCGAGAAAGCTCGACCGATCACCACCGGAAGAATCCGAAAGCTGGTCCAGGGGCTGGGGACCGGTCTGCTCGCAGGAATTGGAGCCTTTCTGGCCACGGCGCCAATATCTGCGTGGCACTTCGGGCGCATTGCTCCCGTCTCGGTGGCTTCAAACCTGGTGGGATCTCCGCTCGTCGCCCTCTCGATCTGGGGGCTGACCGGAACTCTGCTTCCCGATCCTCCCGGCAGGTGGTTCGCGGGTGGCGCAACGGTTTGCATTCGCGTTCTGCATGCTGCGGTAGGCTGGTTCGGCAGGTGGACGGGAGGTCACTTCGAGTCGTCTCCTCCATCACCCGAGACATGGCTTGCCTGGCTGCTCGCGTTCGGACTACTGGCCCGGATCGCCAGGGGCGTCCCCCCTTCGCGGGCAGTCATTCCCGCTGCCGTCCTAGTCTCCCTGTCGCTTGGACAGCCCGTAAGCCGTCTGCTCGAACGCCGTGACACGGGCCTGCTGTGCACCTTGTCGGTCGGCCAGGGGGACGCGGCGATTCTCCGAACGTTCGAGGGTCGGTGGATCGTATTCGATGGGGGGCCGGACCTGCGTCCGGGAGCGGGTCGGGAGGAGATCGCAGGAGCTCTTCGGAGACGAGGTGCCAGATCGGTGGCCCTGGTCATCCTGTCACATCCAGATCTGGATCATCTTGGAGGACTCCCGGGACTGCTGTCGATATTGCCGGTCGGCGGCGTACTCGATACAGCAGACCCGCTGCCGAGCGCTCCCTATGCCCGACTGCTGGCGGTGGCCGAACATGCCGGCGTGCCGTGGATCATCGCCCGACCCGGAGCCCGGATCCACGTTGACGATGCCGAAGTACTCGTACTCGGACCCGATCCAGCTGATGAGAGCAGGCTGGAGGGCGGAACGCTCACCGCAAATCAGACGAGTCTCGTCGTGCGGGTGAGTCTCGCGGGGTTCCGCTATGTGAATCCCGGCGATGCGACCGCCGTCGAGGAAACACACATTCTCCGGTCTTGGCCACGCGACTCACTGCGGGCCGACCTGCTCAAGGTCGGACATCACGGGAGTCGCACATCGACCTCTACTGAGTGGTTGTCTGCCGTGCGCCCGAAGGTCGCCGTTATCTCTGCCGGGAGGGGGAATCGATACGGTCACCCGCATCCCGAAGTCATTGCCCGACTCGATGACGCGGACGTTCCCGAAGTGTGGCGTACGGACCGCAGGGGGTCTTTATGCATCGAGATTCGGCGAGACGGGGCGTGGCGAATAGACAACGAATCCGCGTGGAACGCACCGGTCGGCGTGGACCCTTTCGCGCGGCACGGAGATTGATAGCTGTTGACGCGGGGTCTGGGTCTGCTCAGTGTGGAAGGAGCGGGTCCGGATCGGGCGCATCGTGTCAACCGTGCATAGTGTCGAACAACACGCTTCAGACAGCTGCAGGAAACCGGAGGCCGTCATGGATCGATTCGTGGTCACGCTGGGGCGGTTCATTCTCGAGCAGGAGCGCGACCACCCGGGAGCGACCGGGGCGCTTACCTCCGTTCTGTATGACCTGACCCAGGCAGCGAAGCTGATTCACCGCGAGGTGAGCAAGGCCGGCCTGGTCGACATCCTCGGAAAGACGGGGAAAGGGAACGTACACGGAGAAGAAGTCCAGAAGCTCGATGAGTATGCGCACGACGTGGTGTTCAACGCGATGGACCATGGCGGGAACCTGTGTGTCATGGCCTCGGAGGAGGAAGAGGGGCTGATCCAGATTCCCGAACAGTTTCCGGTAGGAGATTACGTCCTCCTGTTTGATCCACTCGACGGAAGCTCGAACATCGATGCGAACATATCCATCGGGACGATCTTCTCGCTTCACAAGCGGTGCTCGGAAGGACGGGACGGATCCCTCGTGGACTGTCTTCAGGCCGGCTCGAAGCAGGTGGCAGCAGGCTACATAATGTACGGGTCCTCAACGGTGTTCGTGTACACGACCGGCAACGGAGTGCATGGTTTCACGCTGGATCCGTCGATCGGTGAATTCCTGCTGTCGCACAGCAAGATCAGCATTCCCGACCCGGGCAAGCGTATCTACAGCGTGAACGAAGGGAATTTTTCGACTTGGTCTCCAGAGCAGCAGGACCTGGTGGAGTGGTTCCGGGGCACGGGCTCGAACGGAGGGGGAGGATTCTCCCAGCGGTACGTGGGTTCCCTGGTCGCGGACTTCCACCGGACGCTTCTATACGGCGGGTTCTTCATGTATCCGGGAGACAAGAATCACCCGAACGGCAAGCTCAGACTGCTGTACGAGGCGGCTCCACTGGCAATGTTGTGTGAACAGGCAGGCGGACGGGCCTCAGACGGCGTCCGTGATATCATGTCGCTCGAGCCGGAGGAACTCCACGAGAGGACCCCCCTGTACATGGGAAACCGGGAGTGGGTAGACCTCGCGGAACGTACGCTGGCGGGTGGAGGTGTCGGGCAGTCCTGATCTGATGCAAGTCGGAATCCCGGTCGGAGGACGGTCGTTCCGCCCACCGACCGGCAAACGATCCGGTTCGATTCAGCCCTGCGTGGCCGTACTCTCCCCCAGCGCAGCGTGCGCAGCCGCCAGGCGGGCCACCGGGACCCGGAACGGAGAGCAAGAGACGTAGTTCATCTCGAGACCGTGACAGAAGCGAACCGAGTCCGGGTCGCCGCCGTGTTCCCCGCAGATACCCACCTTCAGCTCGGGCCGGGCCGCACGCCCTTCCTTCACCGCAGCCCGCATCAGACGTCCGACACCCACCGTGTCGAGCGACTGGAACGGGTCTTTCGCGTAGACGCCGGACTCCACGTATAGCGGTAGAAACGAACCCGCGTCATCGCGTGACAGACCCAGCGTTGTCTGGGTGAGGTCGTTGGTGCCGAATGAGAAGAAATCAGCTTCGCCGGCGATCGGACCCGAAGTGAGACAGGCACGCGGCAGCTCGATCATCGTGCCCACGAGATAGTCCAGCATGTCGTTGCGCTCCGCGAACACGTCGTCCGCGATCTGCGTGACCAGAGATTTCTGCTGGCGCAGCTCCTCGACATGGCCCACCAGGGGAACCATCACCTCCGG
Organism: Gemmatimonadota bacterium; assembly: GCA_039585915.1. GTDB lineage: Bacteria > Gemmatimonadota > Gemmatimonadetes > Palauibacterales > Palauibacteraceae > Carthagonibacter. Next base: position 10,121 of record JBDGUZ010000018.1, on the reverse strand, counting down.
TTGCACATCGATGCCGTCGGCCTTGGCGTTCAGCGCAGCCTCGAAGATCGCTCGTGCCTGCATACGGGTGATCTCGGGGTGTGAGTAGCCGAGACGGCACCCTCTGTGTCCGAGCATCGGGTTGGCCTCGGTGAGCCGCTCGACCGCAGCTTCGATTTCCTCGACCGTCCGCCCGAGTGCCGCTGCAATCCGAGCGATCTCCTCGGGCTCAGCGGGCAGGAACTCGTGCAGGGGCGGATCGAGCAGCCGGATCGTCACCGGAAGTCCATCCATCGCCCGGAAGATCCCCTCGAAATCGGCACGCTGCATCGGGAGCAGCCGGTCCAGGGCTCGCTTCCGCCCCTCCGTGTTGTCCGCGAGGATCATCTCCCGCACGGCATCGATCCGTTCCTCTCCGAAGAACATGTGCTCGGTCCTGCACAGGCCGATTCCTTCGGCTCCGAACTCCCTCGCAGCCGCCGCGTCCTCCGGGTTGTCGGCGTTGGTGCGCACGCCAAGTGCGCGGTACTCGTCGGCCCACTCCATAAGCCGGTAGAAATGGTCGTCCGGTTCCGGGTCGATCGTGGGAATCCGGCCCGGAATTACTTCACCGCTGCTGCCGTCCACCGTGATCCACTCACCACCCGCGACCGATCGTCCGTTCGAACGGACTTCCTGCTTTTCCTCGTCAATCTCCAGCGACTTCGTGCCCACGACGCAGCACTTGCCCATCCCCCTCGCGACGACGGCAGCGTGGCTCGACTTCCCACCCCGGGCCGTTACGATGGCGACGGCTGCTACCATGCCCTCGAAGTCGTCGGGAGACGTTTCGTTGCGCACCAGCACGACGGTCTCACCGTCTTGCGCCCGCTCCACTGCCTCCCGCGCCGTGAACACGATTCTGCCTGACGCTGCGCCCGGGGACGCCGGGTTCCCGACCGCGAGCGGCGTGTAGTCGGCATCAGGATCCACCATCGGATGCAGAACCTCATCGAGCCGCTCGGGCTCGACCCGCCTGACGGCCTCTTCGCGCGTGATCAGGTCCTCGTCCGCCATCTCGACCGCGATCCGCACGGCCGCACGGGCCGTGCGCTTTCCGTCGCGCGTCTGCAGGAGGAACAGCTCACCATCCTCGACGGTGAACTCGAGGTCCTGCATATCTCTGTAGTGGGCCTCGAGGCTCCCGGCTGTCTGCGTGAGGCGTTCGAGCGAGCCGGGCAGATGCTCAGACATCTGCTCGATCGACAGCGGGTCGCGAATGCCTGCGACCACGTCCTCGCCCTGCGCGTTTACGAGGAATTCGCCGAACAGCTTCCGCTCTCCCGTGGCGGCGTTCCGCGTGAACGCAACGCCGGTACCACTGCTCGGTCCCCGGTTCCCGTACACCATGGTCTGTACGTTCACCGCCGTTCCGAGGTCGTGCGGAATCTCGTAGGTCTTGCGGTAGGCCATCGCGCGAGGAGTACGCCAGCTTTTGAACACGGCGCTGATCGCTCCCCACAGCTGCTCCTCCGGGGCCTCAGGGAACGGTTCCGAGGCTTCGAGCTCGATCAGCTCCTTGTACCGGGCCACGACCTCCCTCAACCCGTCGGCCGGGATCTGATCGTCCGTCTCCGCCCCCGCCGCCTGGCGGACATCAGAGAGGATCGACTCGAACGCCTTGTGATCGACCTCGAGCACGACATCACCGTACATCTGCAGGAAGCGCCGATAGCTGTCCCACGCGAAGCGCTCGTTTCCGGAAGCCAGCGCCAGTCCTTCCACGCTCTGCTCGTTCAGTCCCAGGTTGAGGATCGTGTCCATCATTCCCGGCATAGATTCCGCCGCGCCGGACCGCACGGACACGAGCAGGGGGTCCGTCGCGCCGCCGAACTGCCTTCCGGTTACCTTCTCGAGCCTGGCCAGCGCCTGGTGCACTTCCTCGGTCGCTTCTTCCGGGAGTTCGTGACTCATCAGGTGTTCGCGGCAGGCTGCGGTGGTCAGCGTGAATCCAGGAGGAACCGGCACGCCCAGGTTGGTCATTTCGGCGAGATTCGCGCCCTTGCCTCCGAGGAGATCCTTCATTTCGCGGCCGCCGTCAGCGTGTCCACGGCCGAAGAAGTAGACGTACTTCATGGGGGCTCCTGTTCAGGCGAGCTGTGGAAGCGGAGGACTCAACGGCCTGGCGCTGCCTCGGCGCGCAAGTGCTCGAAGTCGATGAGTGGAGCCGGGTAGTTCCCGGTCCAGCAGGCATCACAGAACGGACCGTAATCCGCGACTGCGGATCGCATGCCTTCAAGCGACAGATAGCCGAGAGATTCGACGCCGAGATGTCGGCCGATCTCTTCGACCGTGTAGTTGGCTCCGATCAGCTCCTGCTTCGTCGGCATGTCGATTCCGTAGTAGCAAGGCGCGATAATCGGAGGGGAAGCCACCCTGAAGTGGATTTCACGCGCTCCCGCTTCGCGCAACAGTGTCACGAGGCCCCTGCTGGTCGTTCCCCGAACCAGTGAGTCGTCCACCACCACGACTCTCTTGCCGTCGATCAACTCTGCGACGGGGTTGTATTTGACGCGAACCCTGAAATCCCGGCCCGTTTGTGTAGGGTGAATGAACGTGCGGCCAACGTAGTGATTTCGAATCAGCGCGAGCTCGAACGGCAGACCCGACGCTTCGGCGTAGCCCAGGGCAGCCGAGTTGGACGAATCAGGAACCGAGAACACGCAGTCTGCGTCGACCGGATGTTCGCGAGACAGCTGCCGGCCGAACGCGCGCCGCGCACGGTCGACGCTGCAGCCCCAGATCTGCGAGTCCGGCCTGGCAAAATAAACGAGCTCGAAAAGGCAGGGCGAGGCCGTGGCGGGCTCGAGAGGACGCAACGGCGTTACGACGCCGTCGTCAATACGCAACACCTCTCCGGGGCGCACGTCGCGCTCGTATTCCGCGCCGATGATGTCGAGCGCGCACGTCTCTGACGCCACGATCGCGGCATCTCCCAAGCGTCCGATCACCAGGGGCCTGAATCCGCGGGGATCCCTCGCGACGTAAATCGTCCTCCCGACGCACAATACGAGAGAGAAAGCTCCCACGATCTGTGAGAGCGCGTCATCGACCTGCTGGTCCGGCAAGTCGCGGCGTGAACGCGCGATCAGGTGGATTACTACCTCTGAGTCGCTCTCGGTCTGGAAGATCGCGCCCTCGTCGGTCAGGCGCTCGCCGATCTCTCTTGCATTCGTGAGCGTGCCGTTGTGGGCGAGCGCCATCGGGCCGTGCCGATAGTTGACCAGCACCGGCTGCGCGTTGCGAAGCGAGGAGCTGCCCGCGGTCGAGTACCGGACATGACCGATTGCCACGGTGCCCGGAAGCCGACGCATGGTGGCGTCATCAAACGCCTCGTTGACCTGGCCCATGCCCTTGTGACTGCGTGCCACGCCCTCGTCGTCGATCGCGACGATGCCGGCCGACTCCTGTCCCCGGTGCTGTAACGCGTAGAGGCCGAGGAAGGTGAGTTCTGCCGCGGCGCGGGAGCCGCTGACCGCGAAGATACCGCACTCGTCTCGGGGCTTGTCGTCGTCCAGGTGGATCGGGAGAGATATCGAATTCATCGATACTCCGGTAGCTCGGCGCCGGTGAGCCGAAGGTAGGCCTCCCTGTATCGCTCGCTCGTGGAAGCGACGATCTCGGGCGGAAGATCCGGCGCGGGAGGATTCCGGTCCCATTCGCCCGCCTGAACGAGGCCTTCGAGGTAGTCCCGTACCGGTTGCTTGTCCAGGGACGGCGGCGTCCGGCCCGGCAGGTACTCATCAGCCGGCCAGAATCGAGATGAATCGGGAGTCAGGGCTTCGTCGATCAGGAGAACCTCGCCGGTGCGCGACGTCCCGAACTCGTACTTCGTGTCCGCGATCAGAATCCCCCGCTCGCGCGCGTAGTCACGGGCGAAGGTGTACAGGTCGAGGCTGGTCTCGCGAAGGTACTCGGCGACCTTCGTTCCTACGACTCCCTTCATCTGCACGAACGTGATGTTCTCGTCGTGGCCCGAATCCGCCTTCGTCGCGGGGGAGAAAATCGGTGGGTCGAGCTCCTGGGCCTCGACCAGTCCCTCCGCGAGCGGCTCGCCGGCCAGAGTACCCGAATCCCGATACTCCTTCCACGCCGACCCGGTGATGTAACCGCGCACCACGCACTCGATCGGGAACGGCTCCGCCTTCTCGACCAGCATGCCTCTGCCGGCCCACAGGTCCCGTGTCTCCTCCAGCTCCGGACGCAGTCGGACCACTTCGTCCGGGTCCGCGGAGATACAGTGATTCCGCACGACGTGGCCAGACCGGTCGAACCAGAAGCGCGAAATCTGGGTGAGGACTGCCCCCTTGTCCGGGATCGGCTGTGGCAGGATGCAGTCGAAGGCGCTGATCCGGTCGCTCGCGACCATCAGCAGAGCATCGCCCAGGTCGTACATCTCGCGCACCTTGCCCCTTCGAAGCAGGGGGAAGGGAAGGTCGGCTCCTCGAGGTTCGGTCATTTTCGGATCATCCATCCAGTTTACACCCGCAGCAGTGGCGCCACCGCGCCCGAATACCCCGCCAGCAACGGACCGACACGGTCGCGCAGGTATCGCTCCACCTGCTCGGCGGATCTGCCCACGAGATCCTCCGGCCGCGACAGGTCAGTCAGCTCATCCATGGACAGCCCGAACGCGGGGTCATCGGCCACGCGCCGGAAGAAGTCGTTATCGTCTGAACCTGAATCCAGTCGTTCCCGCGCCGCCATGGCGTGAACGCGGATGTTCTCGTGCAGCTCCTGCCTGTTGCCACCGTTGCGGACACCGGCGATCAGCACCCGCTCGGTGACCAGGAACGGAAGCGCTCGGGCGAGCCGGGCGTTGATCACCGCCTCGTGCACCACCAGGCCGGAAACGACATTGTCGACGATCAGCAGGATCGCGTCGGCGCACAGGAATGCCTCCGGGATCGCGATCCGCCGGTTGGCGGAATCGTCCAGCGTCCGCTCCAATCCCTGGACCGATGCTGTCCAGGCGGCGTCAAGCTCCAGAGTGCACAGGTGTCTCGCCAGGGAGCAGGCTCGCTCGCAACGCATCGGATTCCTCTTGTACGGCATGGCGGAGGATCCGATCTGGCTCCGGCCGAACGGTTCCTCGATCTCCCCGAAGCTCTGGAGCAGCCGCACGTCTTGCCCGAAACGCGCCGTGCTCGCGCCGATCCCCGCCAGGACCGAGAGTACGCGGTGGTCGAACTTGCGGGGGTACGTCTGACCAACGACATCCCAGACGCCCGGGAATCCGAAGCGCTCGGCAAGCCGTTCGTTCAACGCATCCACTCGTTCGCCATCACCGTCGAACAACTCGAGGAACGTGGCTTCCGTCCCTGTCGTTCCGCGAGCCCCACGGAACCTTAGCTCGGCTTCCAGCGCTCGGACCTGCTCGAGGTCTGCCACGAAGTCCTGCAACCACATGGTCGCACGCTTACCGACCGTCACCGGCTGCGCCGGCTGCCAGTGCGTGTATCCGAGAGTCGGGAGTTCCCGCCACTGCTCGGCAAACCCGGCAAGGGCCGAAATCACTGCGAGCAGCCGATCGCGCGTTACTGCCAGCGCGTCGCGAAGCTGGATCAGGCCGGCGTTGTCCGCCACGAACGCGCTCGTTGCGCCCAGGTGGATGAACGCCCGGGCGGCAGGCGCCACCTCACCGTAATGGTGGACGTGAGCCATCACGTCATGGCGGAGGTTCGCCTCGATCTCGGCGATGCGTTCGAGGTCGACCTCCTCCCGACCTGCGCTGAGCTCTACGATTGCCTCGTCCGGAATCGACACACCGAGCTCACTCTCGACCTCTGCCAGCGCGATCCACAGATCGCGCCACGTGAGAGCCTGCCGGATCGGCGAGAACACGTCGGTCATTTCCGCCGAGGAATATCGATCGATCAGCGGATGCGGATATCTGGTCTGTTGGGCAGTCACGAGTTCAGCCGATGTCGAAAGGCCAGCTATTGTAATACCGTCCCTCGCGATAGTACGTGACGAAGATCCTACTGCCACCGGCGAGGGCGCGGAAGAGGTCCTCGGCGTCCTCCGCCGTTTCTACCGGACTGCGGTTGATTCCGACGATCACATCTCCCTCTCGGAGACCGGTGACCCTGCTTGCACCGGGCGCCAGTTGCACGATCAGGGCCCCGCTCTCGACCTGGAGTCGGCGTTCGACCGCGATCGGAGGAGTGACACTGATCAGCTGGAGTCCTCGAACCACCTCGATCCGCTCCGCCTGCTCGCTCGGCAGTTCCTCGACATCGAGACGGGCGGAGAGCAGGTCGTCGCCTCGGCGATACCGGATGTCGACGGACGAGCCGACTCCGGCATCGAGAAGGCCTACATCCCAGTCGAGTGGAGAGGTGATCGGTCTGCCATTCACCTCCAGCAGCACGTCTCCGACCTCGAGTCCCGCGGCATCAGCCGGCGAGCCCGGCGCCACACGCAGAACCTCGGTGAGCGAGAACCGCGTGACCGCCGACTCCATCGTTCGGGGCTCCACTCCCACCCATGGACGTCGAATCAGGCCATGCTCGAGGAGCTCCGCTGCTATCCGGCGCGCCCGATCGATCGGAATTGCGAACCCGATTCCCTCGGAGCCCCCGGACTGCGACAGGATCGCCGAGTTGACGCCGATCACCCTGCCTTCGGCGTTCACCAGCGGTCCCCCCGAGTTGCCGGGATTGATCGCCGCGTCGGTCTGTATCATGTCGGCGCTGAGCTTCCCCTCGCGGGAGTCGAGGATGTCCCGGCCCACGCCAGAGACCACTCCGGCGGTCACGGTCGCCTCCGCATTCGCCAGCACGAATCCAAATGGATTGCCTAGCGCGATCGCCGGTTCACCAACTACCAGGTCAGAAGACGTCCCGATCGGTGCAGGTGGAATCGCTCCCGGCTCGACGCGGAGCACCGCGATATCGGTAATCGGATCGGTGCCGATCACCTCCGCGCTGTACAGGCGGCCGTTCACGTCCGTGACGACGAGTGAATCCGCGCCGCTCACCACGTGCTCGTTGGTGATGATCGTGCCGTGCGCGTCGAGCGCGAAGCCCGACCCCATTCCCTGGATCTGTCTCTCCAGCTGCCGCGGTACCATGCCGAAGAATTCGTCGAACCGGCTTCTTCGCGATACGCGGCGGGTGGCGAGAACCGTGATACTGACCACGGAGGGAGCGAGGCGAGCGGCCGCCGCCACGACCGGAGTGAAGCGGGGGCTGTTCTGTGGAACACGGACACCGGACGGATTCGGGGCCGCCGGAGTCGCCGACTCAGTCGCGAGCGCGGGGTGAATCGCCCGATCGAGCTCCCGGGCGGGGGATACTCCCGGATCTGTAACGGGGGCCATTCGGGAGACCGCTTGGTCCCCGCCGCCGCCGTCATTTGACGACAGGCGAATGCCGATCGCCAATCCGGCTGGAAAGGCCACCAACGTCAACAGAAGAACAACGGCGACACGTGCTCGCAATTCCCGCATGCTCCTGTGGTTCTCAATCCGGTCGCGAAACGGCCGGCAGACTGTCGGCCGAACAGGGCCAGAGCCCCGGGACCCCCGGCCTTCGATTCCAGCCGTCGCCGAACCGGACTCCCGTGAGATACAGCCCTTCCGGCGGCGCCGGGCGGGGAGGAACGGCCTCGCCACTGCCTGACAGAAGGGTCCGGAGTTCGTCTTCCGCCCGGGCCTGCCTCGCGATGTCGATCAGGACGGCGACGACATAGCGTACCATCCGATGGAGGAAACGGTCCGCTACGATTTCGAACCTCAGGTCGCCGACGGGAGTTCGAATCCACGTCGCCCTTTCGATCGTGCAGCGCGTCCCTCGCTCTGGCTGGCCCGACCGTGACAACGCCGTAAAGTCGCCCGGCCCGAGCAGCGCGGCCGAAGCGGAGCGCAGCGTGGACATCGGGACCGGGTGCCCCAGTTGCCAGATCCGACCGGCGCGAAGCGGAGACATGGCCGAAGCGAGGTCCCCCACGTAGTACTCGTAGCGTCTACCCGTGGCGGAGAACCTGGGATGGAAATCAGGGCCGGCCGCCCTCAGCGCAACGACGCCTACTTCTGGTGGCAGCACGGCATTGAGCGACTTCCGAAGCGAGTCCTCAGTCCAGCGGTCCGGCGCGTCGAACGCGATCTCCTGGGCCGTTGCGTGTACGCCGGAGTCCGTCCGCCCTGCGGCGGAGATCTTCGCGGGCGAGTCGAACAGGCGCGACAGCGCCGCCTCGATCGCTCCCTGTACCGTCGGCGCGACCGGTTGGAGCTGCGAGCCGGAAAACGAAGCCCCGTCGTACTCGACCGTGCAGCGGATACGTCTCGCCTGTGGCAGTATCTGATTCACAGAGGCGAAGCTAGGGGCCAGAAGAGGGAAGTCAACGCGATCGTCGATCGAAGGAAGGTCGCCGGCCGACGCCCCGGGCACCTGGTGGGGAAGGAAGGGGGCGCCTCGGGGCGACAGCCAATTCAGTACTTCCGGATCACACCGACCACGATGCCCTGCACCTGAACGCGCGAAGCGCTCAAGATGAGGGGCTTGAGTGTCGGACTGGCGGGCTGAAGACGAATCCTGCCACCCGATTCCCGGTAGAATTTCTTCACGGTCGCAGAGTCGCCGTCCACCAGAGCGATCACCATCTCGCCGTTGTTGGCAGTCTCACGAGACTGCACGATCACGTAGTCGCCATCCCGGATCTGCTCTTCGATCATCGAGTCACCGCGTACGCGAAGCACGTAGTGAGTGCCCTCCGATCCGGCGACCATGTCCTCCGGCACGGCGATCTGCTCCTGCTGTTCGCTCGCTTCGACTGGTTCACCGGCCGCCACCGTCCCGAGCAACGGGAGATCCACTGCGGCGAGGCGCAATTCGGTTCGCATCAGCTCGATGGAGCGGCTCTCGTTGTAGTTCTTTCGGATGTAGCCCTTCGCCTCGAGGTTCGAGAGGTGTTCGTGCACCGTCGCGAGCGAGCGGTACTGGAAGAACTCCGCGATTTCTTCGAAACTCGGTGAAAAGCCGTGTACATCGAGAAAGCTCTCGATGAAGTCCAGGATCTCCTTCTGCCGCCTCGTGAGCGCCATCCTATTTCCCTGTCGCCGCGGGGTCGGACCGTACCGAACGGACACCGAAAAGAACGTACCCGAACAGGAACCGAAGTGCAAGCACACATTGCTCAAGGCGGTGAGGCGCGCGAATATCTTTCCCCATGAGCGTCTGGACTGATAGCGGATCAGAAGATGGTCGGGCCACCCGGCCACTGAATTGCGTCGAGCGGATCGGGATTCTCGCAGGGCTGATTCTGTCGCTCTCGCCATGGGCGGGAGGGGTCGATCTTCTGGGCCAGGACCCAGCGATCGCCACTGCGGATGCGGCTTCCAGGCTCTCGCCTGCCCTGAGAATGTACTTGCCTTCGATGACCTCGGAGCAGCGACTTCCTGTGATCGTCCAATTCGTCGCGCCCGATCCGGAGTTGGCGGTGCTCGGACCGCCCGAGACTCTCGCGCTTCTGCAGAGCAGAGCAACGTTAGCGCTGTCCTCGCTGACCAGTCTCGCCCCCGCCGGAGATCCCGAGATCGAGGTCGTCGAGCGGTTGTGGATCGTGCCGGCGGCCGTAGCCGAGGCCACGGCAGAGGGTATTCTCCGCCTTGCCTCGTCGCCGGGAGTCGAACGCGTGTGGCTGGACGAGCCGCTGGCAGTGGTTCTTCCTCCGGAGGCCTCCGTGTTTGCCGAGCCCGCGTATACATCGCAGGCCATGCGGACGATCGGGGCCGACGCAGTCTGGCCGGGCGGGGTTACCGGCGCGGGCACGACCGTGGCAATCTTCGACTCTGGCGTGGACGGTGCGAACGCGATGCTTGCGTCACGCTGGCGAGGCCGTCGCACGGCAGTGAGGGCGGCCTGGTTCGATCCGTTCCGCGGGGCCGGTGAACCGCGGGACTTGAACGGTCACGGGACGCAGGTAGCCGCGGCTGCCGTCGGCGCTCTTCCCGCCGGTGATACCCTGCGCCTGCCCGATGGCGCCACGCTGGTCGCCGCAACGGGAACGGACGTGGTTACCGGGCCGGCACCGGAGGCGGAGTGGATCGCGGCACGAGTATTCGACACGCTGGCCGGCGCTGACTACACGCGTCGCTCTGT
>JBDGUZ010000017.1:0-20782 GCA_039585915.1 Gemmatimonadota bacterium | reverse complement strand
GGACGGTCGCGGTCATCGTGCTTCTGGCGTTCGGCACGGGCCTGGAGCGGGCCACCGTGAAACGGTTTCACGGTCTCGGCGACAGGGTCGTAATTCTGTCCGGCGGCACGACTACCAAGCCGTTCCAGGGATTTCCCGATGGTCGCGGAATCCGGCTCACGGCGGATGACGCGGTCATCCTGAAGCAGCAGGTCCCCGAGATCGAGCGAATCAGCCCCGAGTTCAGCCGTCGCGGAACTCCAGTGCGGAACGGGCGGGCGATCATGAATCCCAACATCACCGGCGCATGGCCGGAGTACACGTTCATGCGGAACGTGATTCCGGATGTCGGGGGGCGGTTCATCAACGACGAGGACCAGGCGAAGCGCAGGCGGGTGGCGGTGCTGGGCAACCGGGTTCGCGACATGCTGTTCGAGGGAGAGGAAGAGGGCGTGGACGTCGTGGGTCGGCAGATCCTGATCGGCGAGACCCCGTTTACGATCATCGGCGTGATGAAGCCGAAGAACCAGAGCTCTTCGTACAACTCGCGGGACCGGGACCGGGTGTTCATTCCCGCGAGCACGCACCGGGCGATGTTCGGCGACCTCTACGTGAACAACCTGGTCTACCAGACCGCGAATCCGGAGGACTCTCAGCGGGCGGAGGAGCAGGTCTACCAGATCCTCGGTGGCAAGTACCGATTCGATCCGACAGACGAGGATGCTCTGGCCGTGTGGGACACGACCGAGTTCGAAAAAATGTTCAGCTTCATGTTCCTCGCGTTCAACGCCTTCTTTGCCATCGTCGGTAGTTTTACGCTCACGGTGGGCGGAATCGGCGTGGCCAATATCATGTATATCGTTGTAAAGGAGCGGACCAAGGAGATCGGTATCAAGCGCTCTGTGGGCGCGAAGAAGGGAGATATCCTCCGTCAGTTCTTCCTCGAGAGCACGACGATCGTGATGTTCGGGGCAGCGATCGGTTTCATCCTGTCGCTGGGAGTGGTGCGGCTCGTGCGATTCGGGGACATGGAGGAGTTCATCGGTGTGCCGGTGATCTCTCCGGTAGTGGCGATCGTCACGGTGACGCTGCTGGGTCTGATCGCGCTCTTCGCCGGCTGGTTTCCCGCTCGCAAGGCGGCAAACCTGGATCCGGTGGAGTGTCTGAGGCAGTAGGGAGGTCGGGACGATGTGGAAGATTCTGCTGGAGGAGTTCTTCGGAGATCTGCGCGGGCAGAAGACCCGGACGTTCCTCACCATGTTCTCCGTCACGTGGGGCACGATCGCGATCGTGCTTCTCCTCGCATTCGGCGAAGGTCTGAAACAGCAGATCAGCACCGGCCTGCTCAACGCCGGCGAGAAGATCTTCATGACCTACGGGGGCGAGACCAGCAAGGAGTTCGAGGGCTTGCCGCGCGGTCGCAGAATCCGACTCACCGAGGAAGACATGGATCTGGTCGTCCGGTCGGTAGAGGACGTGGATATGGCGAGCCCGTCCTACGGCCGGTGGGGCGTCACGCTGTCGTACGGCGACGTGAAGACCACGACGTACATGGAAGGTGTCCACCCCCCGTTTGCCGAACTTCGGAAGACGTTCCCGAAGACAGGTGGGCGATTCATCAACGAGCTCGATGTGAAAGAGCGCCGGCGCGTCCTGTTCCTGGGAGACTCGATCGCCTACCGGCTGTTCGGCGACGAAGACCCGGTGGGGAAGACGCTCGACATCGATGGGCTCCCGTACACGGTGATCGGCGTCATGCAGGGCAAGTTCCAGGACAGTATGAACAACGGCCCCGACGAGGAACGGGCTATCATTCCGGCATCGACATTCAGATCTGTGTACGGCTACCGCTACGTGAACCACATTCTGTTCCACCCGCGGAGTAAGGAGAGAGCGCCGCAGACGAAGGCGGAGATCTTCCAGGTGCTGGGCGCCAAGTACCGATTCGACCCGACCGACGAACGCGCGCTGCCGATGTGGGACTTCATCGAGAGCGAACAGGAGACGAAGAAGATCGGAACGGGCATCCAGATATTCCTCGGAATGGTCGGCCTGTTCACGCTTCTCGTGGCCGGCGTCGGAATCGCGAACATCATGTACGTGGTGGTGAAGGAGCGGACACACGAAATCGGAGTGAAATTGGCCGTCGGAGCGAGGAAGTCGCACATCAGGCGACAGTTCGTGTTCGAGGCGGTGCTCGTGTCACTCCTGGGCGGTCTGATCGGACTCGGCGTGTCGGTCGGCATCGTGACGCTCGTGGACATGATTCCGACCGAGGGGAACCCCGCGATGAACTACATCGCGAACCCCAGGTTGTCCTGGCCGATCACGTTGGGCTGTATGTCGATCCTGATGGCGATCGGCCTCGCCGCGGGGTACCTGCCCGCTCGCCGGGCCGCGAGCATCGATCCTGTGGAGTCTTTGCGTTACGAATGACCTGCCCGCGGGCCGAGGCCCGTGGCCGAAGCCCGCACAGGGCGAGGAGGGGAAGTGGAAGCGTTCTTCATTGCGCTGGTTCCGATCACGCTGTTCCTGACGGTCGGGGGAGTGCTCGTGCTGCGTCCGTTGACGAAACGGCTCGGACTGCTGATGGAAGCATCGGCGAAGGCACGAGGCTCGAACGCCGAGGAGCAGTTGCAGATCGAGCACATGAGGTTGATGATCGAGACCCAGAATCTGAAGCTCGAACAGCTGGAGCAGAAACTCTCGTTCACAGAGTCTCTGCTGGAGTCGCGAACGTCGGCCTTTCTCGCCGCCAGCCCCGGTGTCGCCCCGCGCGAAATGTCCTGAAGCGCTCTAGGGGGAGATGAAGTACTGCAGGCCTGCGTAGAGCGTGAAACCGGACCCCTGCTGCGAGCTGTCAGGGAGTGTGTCGGAGACGGGCTCGCCGGTATCGACCCAGTGCCCGTCCAGCTGGTAGTCTCCCATGAACAACCAGTCAAAGCCGCCGCCTACATCGGCCGAGAACCTGGCCGATAGCGGAAACTCGACACCGATTGTCGCGCCGACCTCGAATCCGCTCCTCGTCCGGGTTCCCTCGATCGGCCTGCCGCATCGCGGAAAACCACACGGTTGGTCGTCGGAGAGATGAGTCCAGCCCAGGCGCAGGCTGGCGTATGGGACCATGGTCGATTCGAGATCGACGAACTTCCAAGCGCCGAATCCGAACAGGCTGAGCTTTCCGAGAGTTCCGTCTGCGTAGTCGAATCCCATCCAGGAGTACGCGGCGCCCGCGCCGACCTGGATCGGCGTCTCGCCGAAGTCGTAGAATGCCGTGCCTTGCAGGCGAAGACCTCCGCTGACGCTGTCGCCGACTTCGCCCCCGAGGAACGAGTATCCACCCGTGAGGCCGAGGCCGATTCCCGAGTGTGTCCGGTCTTCGGAGCCCGGGAAACGCTGGGCCTGCGCGGTGCTTGCCACGCAGATGACGGCCGTCACCGTAAGTGTGATCAACCGTCTGGCTCGCATCTCTCGACTCCTTCGAAGGGAGAACCTGCTGTGACGTCGGGTCCGACACCGAGACTCGCGCCGGTGGTCGTCGATGTCAACCGAACTCGAGACGCTTGCCGCTTCGGCTTGCAGCGCCGATTTTCGCAACTGGCCCTTTGTAGAGACCGGCCCGGCCGTCGACCAGGCGAGCCTTCAGCCGGCAGGTGCCTTCTCGAAGTGGAGATATGGACGAAGAACCGCGGGACAGCGAAGACAGGAAGCCGATCTGGCAGGCGTCCGAGCAGAAACGGCAGATCGATGCCGACGCTTACCATATCTGGACTCCTCGTCCGTTGATTCGAAGCGTGTACTGGAGGCCAGACCCCGAGCCGGCGCGCGATGCCGTGTCAGGCTCCTACGAGGTGTTCCTGGACCAGCGGGCCTTCGTCGGTATGCACGAGCACGTGTGGAAGGCGGAAGCGGGCCAGAGTCAGTTCGGGTACCTGATCGGGGATCTGTGCGAAGATCCCTCGGCCAGCCGCAGGTTCGTGATCATCACGGCTGCGGTACCGTCTCGATTCGAGTTCCACGAGACAGGGCCCGAGCAGATCAGCGCAGAGGCATCGGTTGCCCTGCAGCTCGAGGTCGAGCGCCGCCGCGGTGTGCTCGTAGGGTGGTATCACTCGCACCCTTCGGGAGATGCCGTGCTGTCGCCGGAGGATGTGGCGACACACGAGCGCCTGTTCTCTGATCCGTGGCAGGTTGCATTCCTGTTCATCTCCGATCCACGAGCTCCTGCCGGGGCGTGTTTCCGGCGGACGCCGGACGGGCTCGACGGGGAACTGCGTCTCCCGTTCTACGAAATGGTGACCAACGAGTCTCTACTGGCGAAGGGGGTGCGCCGGTCTCGGGTCGACTGGGAGAACGTCACGACTCTGGACGAGACTCGATCGGACCCGCCTCCGCGTTCCGAGCCTCCGCCGCTTTCAGATTCGCCTCCGGACTCCGGGCTCGTTCCCGACCCGGAGCCGGAGCCCGACCCGGAATTGGAAGCCGACCCTGAACCCGACCCGGAACCGAAGAGTGAAGTAGAGCCGGAGCAAGCGATCGACCCGGCGGACGAAGCACCTCCAATCGCGGAAGGAGCTCCGGCCGATCTTCCTGGCGAGGCTGCTGAGGAGGTTCCCGACGAGGTTCTGGAAGAAATGCGGGAGGAAGACCAGGACGAGACCCACGACGAAGTACCGGTCGAGGTTCTGGGGGAAGTTCGGGACGAGGACGTGGCAGACGAAGACGACAGTCCGGAGCCTGTACCGGATGTCGAACTCGAGCCTCCTGGTTTCGATTCTGACGTGTTCGAAATGGATGTGGTGAACTCGGGTGAGGTGGAAGTGGCGGTGGAGGAGGACGATGATGATCTGGACTTCGATGCCCTGATCGCCGAGGTCGAGAGCGCGGGCCTGTCCGAAGATGTCAAGTACGTCGAGGTTGACAAGATAGCGGCCATTTACGATCTCGAAATCGAGTTGGAGCCAGAGTCCGAGACCTCGGAGCCATCGGAATCTGATTCGTCCCCGGAAGGCGAGGTCGAGCCGGAGTCGCCGGTCGAAGAGCTGGTGGAGCCGGCGCCGGTGGATGCGTTGGAGGCACTTGTCGAGGTCGAGTCCGAGCTGACTTCGGAGGCACTGGATGCGGTCGAGTCAGAGCTGACTTCCGAAGCATTCGATCTCGTCGAGCCGTTGGAGTCTCCGGGTGACACCGTGGTATCAGTTCAGGTCCCGGACAGGAAGAGAATCCTCCGTAATCGGATTCTTGCGGCACTGGGAATCGTGATCGCACTGGGTGTCATCGGGGTGCTTGTCCAGGTCCTGGTACTGGGTGCGGACAGCGGTGCTGACGGGGCGGGGGTTGTGACGCCCGCCGCCATTGACCTGCCGGTCGATGAGCCTCCCGCAGCGGCCGACGGGCCCGGAGAGGATATCGCGGCCGGCGTGGCCGAGGATCCTTCCGATGACCAGATTCAGGATGACGCGGTGCCGGGAGATGACGGAGTCGACTCCGCCGAAGTCGTGGTGCCGCCCCCGGTCGCGGAGCAGCCCGTCTCGCTTGAGGAGCTTCAAACTCTCAGCGACCAGGTCCTCGAGTCGATCAGTACGTATTACGGTCGCGATGGGGCTTTCTCAGGCGGCGATATCGGTTGCCTTGAGCTGCAGTCTTCCTTCGTGGAGGTCATGGATTCATGGATCGACTACAGCACGCGGGGCAAAGCCGGCTGGCAGGGGCGGCTTCCGCCGGATCTCGTGGAGCGGGACGAGCGTCTGTACCTCGGGGTTCAGGATGTGGAGCGCTTGTTCGAGGTCTCCTCCTGTCCACGGCCCTGACGGCGATTACCACATTTTCGGCCGCCAGTCCTCTGTTCGCGCAGGCGCCTGACGAGGAGTCGGGGGCGATGCGTCCCCGGGCTTCCGACATGGGGATCCACATCGGGTCTTTCCCGGCGGGGTCGCTCAACGCGATTACGGACGTTCAGGGAGTTCGTGTCGGGCACCTGACGCTGATACTTGGCGATTCGATCCGCACCGGTGTCACCGCGATCCTTCCACACGGGCGGGACCTGTTCGCCGAGCGCGTGCGTGCAGCGATCGTAGTCGGGAACGGGTTCGGGAAGCTTGTCGGATCGACGCAGGTCGGGGAACTGGGCGTGATCGAGACGCCGATCCTGCTCACGGGCACCCTCAACGTATGGCGCGTAGCGGATGCGCTCGTGGACACGCTTCTGGCGACCCCTGGTTACGAGGATGTCCGTTCAATCAATCCCGTCGTCGGTGAGACGAACGATGGCTGGTTGAGCGACATCCGTTCGCGCCCGCTGGGCGAGGCGGAAGTGCGAGCGGCACTCCGCGCAGCGACGGACGGGCCGGTGGAGGAGGGAAGCGTGGGAGCGGGTACGGGGACGTACGCTCTCGGCTTCAAGGGCGGCATCGGGTCGGCTTCCCGTGTCGTACCGGCCGAGTACGGCGGGTACACGGTTGGAGTTCTCGTCCAGACCAACTTCGGCGGGTCGCTGGTAGTGGACGGAATTCCGGTGGGCCGGATTCTGGCCCAGGGAGCTGACCGGGAGCCGTCGGATGCTCGTGGGGGCGGCTCGATCATGATCGTCGTGGCCACGGACGCACCGCTCGATGTGCGGGGCCTCGAGCGTCTCGCCTTCCGTGCTTTCGGAGGGCTGGCCCGCACGGGAGCGGCCTTTTCACACGGTTCCGGCGACTACGCGATCGCGTTCAGCACCGATCGCGATCCGCCTCCGGGTCTCGATGGGGGCGTAGCCACGGTCCTGTTTATGGCTGTGCAGCAGGCGACGGAAGAGGCCATTTTGAACTCACTGTTCCGCGCGACATCGGTTTCCGGACACCGCGGCCACCGAGCTGAAGCGATTCCGATCGACGCCGTGCGGGAAATCCTGACCTCGCAGTAGTCAGCCGGCGTCGGTTATATCCGGACGGATCCGGGCTTCCTCGATCCGGGCCCGGACCAGGTCTTTGAGCTCCCTGGCGGCCTGAGTCCCTGCGCCGTCGACTGTATCGACTGCCTCGACCACCGGGATCGGATCCAGCACGCGCACGACGACGTCGGCTCGACCGAACAGCATCGAGCCCTTCCGGATTGCTTCCCGTGCTCCGGTCACGACGATCGGCTGGATCGGTCGCCCGGTTTGAACGGCGAGCCGGAACGCTCCGTTGCGGAACGGGAGCATTTCACTCGTCTTTGAGCGGGTTCCCTCCGGGAAGATCATCACCGAGGCCCCGCGCTCGATCCACTCACGCGTCATTTCGTAGGCATTGGCCCGGCTGTGGACTTCGCCTCGATCAACCGAAATGTCTCCTGCCATGCGCATCATCCAGCCCAGGAAGGGAATGCGGAAGATCGCGGACTTCGACATCCACTTCATCTCGAACGGCAGCGTCCCGATGATCAGGATGTCGGCGAGGGATTCGTGGTTACTGACTCCAACGAACGGCTCGAGACCACGATCGGGAATCGGGCCCTCGGTGCGGCAGCTCCACCAGGGGTTGAGGGCAATGAGGATCGTCGCTCCAAACCGGAACGTGCTCCCGGCGAAATAGCGTCGATCGTCCCACCACGCCGTGAGGATATAGACCAGGAACACGACGGGTGTCCACAGCGCGACAAAAGCGAGCCACACGACCCAGATCATTCCACTGCCGAGCCTGACGCCCAGACCGGGCTTCTCGTTCTCGCTCACGACGCCCTACCTCCTCCGTCCCGGTCAGACCTCTTCATCGAGCACCTCTGGACCCGTGCGAAGAACGATGATGCCGGCGATCGCGGCGGCGACAGATCCGACGATGATCCCGATCTTGGCCATGTCGAGCACCCCGGAGTCTGAGAACGCGAGAGAGGCAATGAAGATCGACATCGTGAAGCCGATTCCGGCCAGCAGGGCGCCGCCCCATACCTGACGGAAGCGAGCGCCATCAGGCAACTCTCCCAGCCCGAATCGGATCGCGATCCAGGCAAAGGCCGTGATCCCGATCTGCTTTCCGAAGAACAGTCCGGTGGCGATGCCCAGGGTCAGCGGGTGGGCCAGGGAGTTGAAAAGCGTCGCCATCGGGATCTGGACACCCGCATTGGCAAACGCGAACAGTGGAAGTATCACGAACGCCGACCAGGGGTGAATCGCATGCTCGAGACGGTACAGAGGCGCGCTGGAGCTGGAGGCGTCCTCGACGATTTCTTCGAGCGCGGCCTCTCTCGCGTCGACTTCCTCCCACTCTTCCCCGCCGGGCGGTATATCCTCCATCGAATCGATGAGGATCTTTATCGACTGGGACAGGTCCTCCGGGTCTGGTCCCTTCCTGGGACGCCTGCGGGAGGCGGGTACGAATGCAGCGGCAGCGACACCGGCGATCGTGGCGTGGATCCCGGACAGGAGGACGAAATACCACAACAGCACTGCCAGGAATACGTACGGAGCTGGCTTCTGGATATCAGAGAGGTTGAAGATCAGCAGGCCGCCCAGGATGACCCCGGCCCACATCAGCGCTCCCATGTCGAGACTCGAAGTGTAGAAGATCGCGATCACCAGCACCGCCATGATGTCATCGGCGATCGCGAGCGCCATGATATAACCCTTCAACCACAGTGGCGCCCGGTTTCCGAGCAGTGCGAGCAGCGTAACGGCGAACGCGATGTCCGTGGCCATTGGGATCGCCCAGCCGTCGATGTACGGTCCGCCCAGGTTGAGCGCGACAAAGATCAGGGCGGGTATGATCGCGCCGCCGAGCGCGGATACGACAGGAAGCGCCGCGCGACGAAACGATGCAAGCTCCCCGAACAGGATCTCACGCTTGATCTCGAGCCCGACGAGGAAAAAGAAGATCGCCATCAGGCCATCGTTGATCCAGTGCCCGAGAGACAGTTTGAGAGACCAGTCTCCAAACATCAGACCGCCGTAAACCTTCCACATATCGCGGTAAGCGTCGCCCATCACGGAGTTGGCGAGCACCAGGGCGAGCGCCGTGGCGGCGATCATGACGATTCCGCCCGAGGTTTCCTTGTGCAGGAAGTCCATGAAGGCGCGCGAGAACCTCCGGGGTCGAGGCCACGCCTGTATGTCCGTCGGTCCTGCTGCCATGCGTTCTGCTCCCCGGGTCAGGGTCTGATGGTTGTGGACACGAGTCCGGTCGCCGAGCATCTTGACCGATACCGCGAGGGCGCCGCAAGACGTGGGACGGCAGGATGTATCTCCTCCCGCCCCGATTCCAGACTGGATATCCGACAAGGAAACACCCGTGGACTCGATCAAAGACGCTCAGGGGAGGCTCATTCCGCTAAATGCCCAGCCCCCGTTTCCGAATGGCCGCTTCCTTCTCCGGGAAGAGCCGGACGAAGAGGCCGTGCCGATGGATGTGCTGTTCGTCGGTGGAGGACCCGCAGGGCTCGCGGGAGCGATCGAGCTCGCTCGCCTGGCACGCCAGGATGCGGAACAGGGTGGCCAGCTCGGAGAACTGGAGATCGGGGTACTGGAGAAGGCGCCGGGACTTGGAGAGCACTGCATGTCGGGTGCAGTGATCAACCCGGAGCCGTTCCGCGAGCTGTTTCCAGATGTCTCGGCGGCGGAGTTGCCGTTTCGCGGCGCCGTGGGCGGAGAAAAGGTGCTGATGCTGACGGAGAGGGGACAGCGGCGCCTTCCGGTGGCACCCCCGATGTACAACCAGGGAAACCAGGTGGCCTCGTTGTGTGAGGTCGTCCGTTGGCTTGGGGATCGCGCCGAGGAGCTCGGCGTGAACATGTTCACGGGCTTTCCCGCGGATGCTCTGCTGATGGAAGGCGACGCGGTAATCGGAGTGCGCACTACCCCGGCCGGACTCGACCGGGAAGGACACCCGGGCTCGGGTTATGTGCCGCCAACGGACCTGACGGCGCGGGTCACTGTTCTCAGCGAAGGCTGCCGAGGCCCACTCACCGCCGCCTGGCTGGAGGAGATGGGAGTCGGCTCGGCGAATCCCCAGATCTACGCCCTGGGAGTGAAGGAATTGTGGCAGGTCCAGACCCCGATCGATCGGGTGATCCATACGCTCGGATGGCCGCTGCCGTCTGATGCGTTCGGCGGCACCTGGATCTACCCCATGGGCGAGGACCTCGTTTCGATCGGGCTCGTCGTCGGGCTCGACTACCGTCAGACCGGCCTGGACGTACACGAGCTGTTGCAGCGTGCCAAGGGACATCCCCTGTTTCGCGGGATCCTCGAGGGCGGGGAAATGCTGGAGTGGGGTGCCAAGACGATTCCCGAGGGAGGCTGGTGGTCGATTCCCGAGCGTCTTTCGGGCGATGGTCTGCTGATCGCCGGGGACGCGGCTGGACTCGTGGACGTTCCCTCGCTCAAAGGGGTCCACTACGCCATGTGGTCGGGGATCTACGCCGCCCGGGCGGCGTTCCAGGCGCTCAAGGCGGACGACCCCTCCGCAACGGCCCTCGGAGAGTACGATCGCTTCGTCCGGGAGAGCGTGATCGCGAAGGACCTGTACCGTCGCCGAAACATGCGGCTCGCTTTCAAGGGCGGATTCAAAACGGGGGTGGTAAAGTCGGTGTTGGCCATTGCGACGGGCGGCCGGATTCCCGGCGCGCGCATCGCGGTCGAAGAGGACGCGGCAGAGCCACGGGCGATCACACCGGACGACGAGTTCACTCCGGACGGGGAGTATACGTTCAGCAAGGTCGACGCGGTGTTCAGGTCCGGGAACACCACCCGCGATGACATCCCGCCGCACCTGATTCCGCCCGAACAAGCCGGCGAGGAGCTCACGCAGTTCTACGAGCACATGTGCCCGGCCGGCGTATACGAACGGAGCGAGGACGGCCTGGTCGTGAATGCGCCGAATTGCATCGACTGCCGGGCGACCGACGTGCTGGGTCCGCGCTGGACCCCGCGGGAGGGTGGGAGCGGACCGAGCTACAAGCGGATGTGAACGAAAAAGCGCGGCCCCTGAGGGTCGCGCCTGTTCGTGGTACTCAGGCCCGGGTGACGCTTTTCGTCTGCGCCATCCGAGGTTACAAGGTGGCCCTCAGTTCGTGCCGAGAATCTCCTTCACCAGTGCGTCCGCGTGGTACACGGACTTCAGGGCCTCGATGATACCGGCCGAATGCACCGACACCGTCCGGCCATCCACTGCCGCGAAGAAGAACTCGTTGGGCAGCGACTCAGGGTTCCCATCGAACGCGATTCCGACGAATTGCGCGTCCCGGTTGATCACCGGGCTGCCACTGTTACCCCCCGTGATATCGTTCGTGGACACGAAGTTGATCGGCACGCTCATGTCGATCTCGTCTTTCGCGTCCCACCACGACTGCGGCATGGTCCACGGCATCTCGTTCTCGAACTCGGTGGCCCTGGCATAGAAGCCGTAGATGGAGGTCGCGGCCGGGGCGAAGGTCTCGTTGTAGTGATACCGGCCCACGACACCGTCCGTGATCCGCAGCGTGAACGTGGCATCGGGCGGCAGGTCCGTTCCGTACACGGCGAACAGGGCCTGCGCGAACCGCTCATTCTGCACGTCTTCGGCGGCGTTGACCTGGCCCCAAACCGGCAGCGCGGCGGCCTGCGCAGCGCGCATCTCGACGACCAGGTCCAGCAGCGGGTCGTTGGCGTTGGCAATCGCCTCCGGCCCGCCGTCGATCATCGCCTGCCGGAACGCGGGATCGCCGATCTGTGAGCCCTGGATCAGCCGCGTGGCGGCCGCCTCGGGGCTCTCACCCGGATTCCGGGCCCGATTCAGCGGAGCGTCGGCCGGCAGCCACTTCTCGGCCAGCATCATGCGGCCTGCGAGCATGCCGACGGACTGATCCATCGGGAACTCCGCCGCGTCCGAAAGCTGGCCCTGCACCTGCGCAGCCCTCTCACCCTGGAACCGTGGAGCTCGCTCGGCTTCGGGTTTTGCCATCTCGGCGACGTACTGCTGCGTGAGCCCGGCGGTCTGCAGGTGCCGGGATGCTCCCAGGAAGCCGGGGTTGTTCATGTACACGGTAGCGGCGAGCTTCGCCTTCTTCTTCTGGATGTCGTCGAGCTGATCCCAGACGTCACCGTACTCGGTCTGGAGAGTCGGGATCCTGGCTACTTCGGCCTTGAAGTCGTTCTCCCACCGGATCTTCCGCGAGGTCAGGTAGTCCGATCTCAGACCTTCGAGCTCACCCCGGTACAGCTTCTGGGTGTTCTCGTATCCGAAGATCATGTTCTGCATCTCGCGGCCCCGTTCGGGATCGGTCCGCTGGATCTCGTGCAGGATCTCGAGGCGTTGGTCGAAAAACGCCAGGATCATCGGGTGGAAGACCTCTCGCTCGTACATGTACTGGGAGAGCGTGATCTGGCGCGCCGTCGAGCCGGGGTTCCCGGTCACGAATACAAGATCGCCCTCGCCGGCGCCGTCGGCGCTCCACTCGAAGTAGTTCGGCGTGCTGGCGGGCGTGGTCCCGTCGGCCTCGTAGGCGCGCACAAAGGAGATGTCGAGGTTGTAGCGGGGATACACGAAGTTGTCGGCATCTCCACCGAAGAACCCGGTCTGGAGCTCTGGAGCGAAAACCAGCTTGACTGGCTGGAACCGCTTGAACTTGTAAAGCATGTACTGTCCGCCGTGGAACAGATTCACGACCTGGCACTCGAGGCCGGTGTCCGCTCCGCAGGTCTCGCTGATCTCGTCGGACAGCGCTCCCTGCGCTTCAGAGATCTCCTCGGCGCTCATGCCGGCCTGTGCCACGCCATGAATGCGGGCCGTGATGTCTTCGATCGCAATCAGCTGGTCGAGGAACAGGTTCGGGCACAGGCGCTCCTCGGACCTCGAATCCGACTTGAATCCGTTGATCAGGAAGTCCTCGCCCTCGTTCGCCACCGCGTCCACGCAGCCGCGCGCGCAGTGGTGATTTGTGATCACGAGGCCGTCAGGGGACACGAAGGAGGCCGAGCAGCCGCCGCCGTAGCGAACCGACGCGAGCCTCACGTGCTCGAGCCATTCCGCCGTCGGCCGGAAGCCGTAGGTCTGTGCCCAGTAATCGAGAGGCGGGTTCTCGAACGTCCACATCGTGCCCATTTCGGTGCCGTCGAGGGTGACCTCTTCGGCGAGCGCGACGGCAGACATTGGCGGCGCGAGCAGTTCCTTCGACTTGGTGCCCGTCTCCGCGACCACCGGCGGTGGCCCCTTGGCCTGCGATGCCGGAAGGTCTACCTGCGTCTCGGGTGCAGATGATCCTGAGCTGGCGCAACCGGCGAGGACAACCGCCGTCGCCGCCACGATCCAGTGTCTCGTACGGGAGAGATCCATCTTCGACTCCGTGGAAAGAATGGGACGCACACAAGAGGTGTAAGAAACAGCTGACTGACCGACACAAACAGCACCGGAATGTATCGAACGATCGCACGTGCGTACATACGAGTCCCGCGCCGGCTCTACGCCGGCGCGGGACGGTCCGACTCAGCTCTTGAGCATCTGCCGCAGGACCGTCTGCAAGATGCCCCCGTTCCGGTAGTACTCGAGCTCGACGGCCGTGTCCAGCCGGACGACGGCCTCGAATTCCGTACTCGTTCCTTCTTGCTCTCGGGCCTGGACGCGAACCACTCCGCCGGGCGCGAGTCCGTCGGCGATCCCCTGGATATCAAACGTCTCCGTTCCGTCGAGATCAAGGGACTCGGCGCTCAGGCCGACGGGGAACTGCAGCGGGAGAATCCCCATCCCGATCAGATTGCTCCGATGAATCCTCTCGTAACCGACTGCGATCACGGCACGGATTCCGAGCAGCGCCGGCCCCTTCGCGGCCCAGTCGCGCGAGCTGCCGGTTCCATACTCGGCCCCCGCCAGGACGATGAGCGGCACGTGTTCGTCGGCGTAGCTCATCGCGGCATCGAAGATCGACATCTGCTCGCCGCCTGGCAGGAGACGGGTGTACCCACCCTCGACTCCCGGTACGAGGCGATTCCGCAACCTCACATTGGCGAAAGTGCCCCGCATCATCACTTCGTGATTGCCGCGACGTGAGCCGTACGAATTGAACTCGGAAGTCTCGACTCCGTGCTCGACCAGGTAACGGGCCGCCGGCGAGTCGAGTGCGATCGCCCCTGCTGGCGAGATGTGATCCGTCGTCACGGAATCGCCCACGCTCACCAGGACCCGGGCGTCGCGGATGTCGGAGAGCGGGCAGGGCTCCGGGTCCATCCCCTCGAAGAACGGAGGCCGCCGCACGTAGGTGGAATCCGGCGCCCAGGCGTACAGGTTGCCCTCCGGAATCGGCAGTGCGCGCCACTCGTCGTCACCCCGGAACACGTCGGCGTACTGCGAGCGGAACTGGTCGGTGCGGACGGAGGTCCGGACCGCGTCCCGGACCTCCTCCTGCGAGGGCCAGACGTCGGACAGAAACACGTCCCGCCCGTTGGAGCCCGTGCCAAGCGGTTCATGCGCGAAGTCGATGTCCATCCGGCCGGCAAGCGCATATGCCACCACCAGGGGCGGTGAGGCGAGGTAATTCGCGCGCGTGTCAGGATTGATTCGGCCTTCGAAGTTTCGATTCCCGGACAGTACGGCGCAGACCGTCAGCTCCTCGCCGCGGATCGCTTCCGTGATCGGGGCAGCGAGCGGACCACTGTTGCCGATACATGTCGTGCAGCCGTATCCGACCACGGCAAAACCGAGAGCCTCGAGGTGAGGCAGCACTCCGGCCTCGGTCAGGTACTCGGTAACGACCTTCGAACCCGGAGCGAGACTGGTCTTCACCCACGGACGACGGTCGAGACCATGTTCCACCGCCTTCCGGGCGAGCAGGCCGGCGCCGACCATTACACTCGGATTCGATGTGTTCGTACAGCTGGTGATCGCCGCAATGACCACGGCCCCATCCTGCAACTCGAACTGCTCCGGCTCCCCGACGGGGGACTCGGCTTCCACCGGTGTCGAACGCAACGTGCCGGAGTCGCCGTTCCGCTGATCTGCGAGCCAGCCCAGGAACGCGCCTTTCGAGTCGGACAGCGGAATCCGCTGCTGCGGGAGCTTCGGCCCGGCCAGGCTCGGCTCGACGGTACCGAGATCGAGCTCGAGGGTGTCAGTGTACGCGGCCGCGGGCGAATCGGGATCGTGGAACAGACCCGACTCCTTCGCATAGGCCTCGACCAGGGCCACATGCCCCTCGTCCCGGCCGCTGAACCGGAGATAGGTCAGCGTCTCGTCGTCGATCGGGAAGATAGCGCAGGTGGAGCCGAATTCGGGCGACATGTTCCCGAGAGTCGCCCGGTCCGGCAGTGACAGCGCCGGCATTCCCGGGCCAAAGAACTCGACGAATCGTCCAACCACGCCGCGGGCTCGCAGCATCTCCGTCACACGGAGGACGAGGTCCGTCGCGGTGGCTCCGTCGGGCAGCCTGCCGAGCAGGCGGAATCCGATCACTTCCGGCACCAGGAAGCTCAGCGGCTGTCCGAGCATCGAGGCTTCCGCCTCGATGCCGCCCACTCCCCAGCCGAGAATACCGAGCCCGTTGATCATGGTCGTGTGGCTGTCGGTACCGACCAGTGTATCCGGAAAGGCGAGGCGCTCCCCGTTATCGGTGCAGTCGAATACGACGCGCGCGAGGTACTCGAGGTTCACCTGGTGAACGATCCCGGTACTCGGCGGAACGACCCGGAAGTTCCCGAACGCTTCCTGGCCCCAGCGCAGGAACTCGTACCGCTCGCGATTTCGCTCGAACTCCTTCTCGGTATTGATCATCAGGGAGGCGAGCAACCCGAACGAGTCCACCTGCACGGAATGATCGATCACGAGTTCCGACGGCATCAGAGGGTTGATCCGCGATTCATCGCCCCCGAGTTGCGTCATCGCGTCTCGCATCGCCGCGAGGTCCACGACGGCCGGGACTCCCGTGAAGTCCTGCAGGATCACGCGAG
Source organism: Gemmatimonadota bacterium (assembly GCA_039585915.1). Classification (GTDB taxonomy): domain Bacteria; phylum Gemmatimonadota; class Gemmatimonadetes; order Palauibacterales; family Palauibacteraceae; genus Carthagonibacter. The sequence goes on along the minus strand of JBDGUZ010000017.1, from coordinate 4,938 downwards.
CCGGACGGAACGCGATTTCGCGCTCTTTCTCGGGTTCCCAGTGGGCAAGCGCCTCGATGTCTTCCTTCTTGACAGTTTCGCCATCTTCGTGACGAAGCAGGTTCTCAAGCAGAATACGTATCGAAAACGGGAGACGGTCAACGCGCCCGATGCCGGCGCGCGCCAGGGCCCCCGGGTCGAACATCGTGGCGGTAGATCCATCGGGCAGCGAGAATCTGCGCCGGGCCCCGAAGGAGTCTCGGCTGGTGTTGCTGGTGTCGGACATCATGATCCTCTCAAGTCTCCGGCCCCGGACGGGGCGGGAGGCGACCGAGTGGCCGGTTCTGGTTCCAGGCGGATTCGAAAGTTCGGGAAGGAATATGCGGGCCCGCGGGCGATGCGTCGAGTCGGATGCTGGCCGTGAACGGCCAAGCTGCAGATATTAGGGGTTCTTGCTGCTTCGGGAATCACGAAGCGGAGCAGAATTACCCTGTGTGGGGGATGAATGGCGGGTCGGTTCAAGGCGGATCACAGGGGCCGCGTGTTCAATTTCTTCTGGCCCTTCAGCCGGTGGATTCTGACGATAGGCACCACCACCGTCGGCGCCATCCTGTTCTTCGGGTTGAGCCGGACGGAGATCATCGGACGCAGGAATGCGCTGAGAGCCCGGAATACCCTGCTCCTGTCGAATCACCAGTCCCTGATCGACAGCTTTCTCATCGGGTTCAGCGCTTACTACGGACCGGCGTTCTTCAAGCCGTGGCTGATCTGCTGGAATCCCGCGGCCGAGGAGAACTTCTACAAGAACGCTTACCAGGGATGGTGGTCGGACCAGTGGAAGTGCATACCGGTGGCCCCGGGCCGTCGCGACATGCGGGCCCTGTACAGGATGATCCGGGCGCTGAAAGAAGGCACGATGATCCTTTTCCCGGAAGGGACGCGGAGTCGTTCAGGCGCCGTCGGGGAGGGCAGACCCGGCGCGGGACTGGTGGCGCTCGCCAATCAACCGCATATCGTGCCGGTGACGGTCGCGGGCATGTCGGACGTGTTGCCGATCGGTGCCAGCTGGCCGATTCCGTTCCAGCGCGTGACAATCCTGTTCGGACCCCCGATCGACTATTCACACCTGGTAGGAAAAGAGCGTTCTAAGGAGACGGCACAGGCGATCGTGGACCAGGTGATGTCGGTCATTCGCTATCAGTACGACTGGATTCAACGATATCGGGCCGGCGAGGTCGGGCGAGACACACCCCCGTGGGTTGAACCCGGATATGCGGAGGCCCTCCAGGCGGGGCGTGCGGGATCCGAGCTTGCGGAATCGAGCCCGGAGGTGGAACGTCTGTCGCTTCCGGATGCCGGCGAAGTCGTCAAGGCAGTCGAGCCTGACGTGTCAGCAAGTGAGCACGACACAGAATCGATTGAAGAGGAGTGAGACTCGTGATACGAGCAGTTCTATGCGTCTTTGCGTTCGCGGCGACCGCCGCGTGTGGTGAGGCCAGCCAGCAATCGGAGGTCCCCGTGGTCGTGATGGAGACGTCGAAAGGAACTATACGCATCGAATTGTTGCCGGAAGCGGCTCCGATTACGGTCGTGAATTTCCTCGAGTACGTGGATTCCGGTTTCTACGATGGACTGATCTTTCACCGGATAGTTCCGGGGTTCGTGATCCAGGGTGGTGGCTACGAGCCGGACATGGTCAAGCGGCCGACGCGGGACGCGATCCAGAACGAGTCCGACAACGAAGTGCAGAATCTGCGCGGGACGTTGTCCATGGCGCGGATGCCGGCGGCGCACAGTGCGACCTCCCAGTTCTTTATCAATCTCAGCGACAACGGCCCGCTCGACTACGGCGGCCGTCCCGACCAGACCTGGGGCTACGCTGTGTTCGCGCGGGTGATCGAGGGAATGGATGTGGTGGACGAGATCGCTCGGGTCCAGACTGGCCAGCGGGCCGGGATGGTAGATGTTCCCGTCGAGCCGGTCGTGATCGAGAAAGTGTATCGAGAGACTTCCTGACGACGAAGGCCCGGGCGGAGTCCATCCGCCCGGGCCTTTTCCTGCCGTTACAATCCTGAGCCGTCGGTTCAGGCGATAGCTACCGGGCTCTCGGCCGAGACGACGTGCGTGATCGCGGACAGCGCCTGTTCGAGGATCTCCTGAGTCACTACGAGTGGCGGTGCGATCCGTATTACCTGGTGATGCGTGTCGTTGCACAGAATGCCGCGTTCCATCAGGGCGTCGCAGAACGGCCGGGCCGGGCCCGACTCCTTGCGGATCTCGATCCCGATCATCAGCCCTCTGCCCCTGACTTCCGCGACATGCGGCGAGCCGATCTCACTGAGCCTCTCATGTAGCCAGGTTCCGAGCTCGAGAGAGCGATCCGCGAGCCCCTCGTCCAGGATCACCTCGAGCGAGGCCTGCCCGACCGCGGCGCCGAGTGGATTGCCGCCAAAAGTCGAACCGTGATCACCCGGGTGGAATACATCCATCACGTCGTCGTTGGCGAGGATCGCCGACACAGGAAACACGCCTCCGCCGAGAGCCTTCCCGACGATCAGCACATCGCCGCGGGTGTCGTCCCAGTCGCCGCAGAACAGCTTACCTGTCCGACCCAGCCCGGTCTGAATCTCGTCGTTCAGGACCAGAACGCCTCGTGCGCGACAGATCTCGTGGATCGTGCTCATGTAGCCGTCCGGCGGGACGACGATTCCGCCCTCTCCCTGAATCGGTTCTACCAGGAATCCGACGGTCTCGGCCGTGATCGTTCGCTCCAGCGCGTCCGAGTCGCCGTAGGGAATCGTCACGAACCCGGGGGAGAACGGACCGAAGCCGGCACGATACTGGGCCTCCGACGAGAATCCCACGATCGTAGTGGTGCGGCCGTGGAAGTTGTTCGCGCACACGATGATCTCGGCTCGGTCCTCCGGCACGCCTTTTACCTCGTAGCCCCACTTCCGGGCCGCCTTGATCGCCGTCTCCACCGCTTCCGCGCCGGTGTTCATCGGCAACGCCCGATCGAATCCGGTCGCTTCACACAACTTGTGCAGGAACGGCCCCATCCGATCGTTGTGGAACGCCCTGGATGTCAGCGTCAGGCGACCTGCCTGCTCCTCGAGGGCTTCGATGATCCGGGGATGACGGTGTCCCTGGTTGACCGCCGAATACGCCGCGAGCATGTCGAGATACTTCCTGCCCTCGACGTCCCACACCCAGACCCCGTCGCCCCGCTCCAGCACTACCGGTAGCGGCCCGTAGTTGTGGGCGCTCCAGCGATCGACTTCCCCTATGAACTCACCTGTCCGAGACATGTTCTGCTCCTGATTACGTTACAGCTGCGTGTGCCCGGTTCATCCGCGATCAGCGGTGTTACGTCTCTTCCGCCGCCCGAACCTGAACGTTCATCCCCCCGGTGCGCAACGGGATCTTCGTAGGGGCTGGACATACGGGCCCGGGCCGCCATCCTGTGCGCCGCAGTCGACTGCCAGAAACGCGATACCCGCTTCATGTGCGAGGTCCGGATGTACATATTCGTCACGTTGCTGCTAGGTCTGATGATCTGTGGATTCGGCGCCGGCTTCGCATTCGCCTGCCGTATGGACCCGGAGGACAACAGGGACTGAGGACTGCTCACGTTCCTCCGGTCTCCACGATCTTCCGAATGAGATCCGGATCGTCGGGCAACAACGCGGCGGCCGGCAGCCGCGGCACCAGTTCCTTCCATTCGGGACGCAGCTCGAAAGACTCGGCGAACAGCGGCAGGGATTCGTCGATTCGACCGACGCTCGCGAGGGTGACTGCGTGCCAGAACAGGGGCTCGGACTCTCCCGGTAGCAGCGCTTCGGCCTTCCGATATTCCTCGACTGCGGAGTCGATGTCACCTTCCGTCACGTATCCGTCGCCCGCATTCATGTGACGATAGGCCCTGGCGACTCCGAGCAGGCGCCGCAGCTCGCCCAGCGGATCCGCGCTGTCCTCGATGCGTAGATCGAAGATTCGATCTTCCCACGGACGTCCTGAGGGCCGGGCCGCGACGACCAGAAGAGCCGCGGACTGGCGCCCCCTGATGTCTCCGCCTTCACCCTCGGCCGCATCCAGCGCCGCGAAGAGTCGTGCGGCCAGGTCGCCCCGGGTCGTGGTGAACGCTGCATACATCGCGTCGCACACGGTCGAATTGTGCATCAGGTTCGCCTGCACCGTGAATCCGTCCCCCTGGCGATCGCAGGCGTACTGAATTGCCAGGTCCCCGGTGAACACGGCTGTTCCTCCCGTTGCGTCCACCATTCCGACCTGGCGGACCTGCGGAGTCGCGTCCGCCTGTACAAGACCTGAGAGCACCTGCTCCGCGCTCTTACCCGCCCGCATCAACTCAAGACCGAGGGCCCCGTAGGACGGTTCGATAAATGACTGGGTCGCAATCGCGCCGACTCCGCTCTCGGCCCAAGGTACCGAAGAGCCGACCGAGAACCAGTGGGACTGCACGGCAACACCGAGCGCGCCTGTACCTGGATCGCGCGCGACGATCGAGTATGTATGAACAGGCCGGACGGAGCGCATCCGGGGAGCATCTCCGCCATCTTGGGCACGGACTTCCCCCATCGGGGTCAGGATCGCGGCGCACAGAAGCAGTCTGATTCTGGATCGGGGAAGTGGCATAACTGAACCTCCGGGCGGTAAATGGACTCGATATGCGGCAGTCGTGAACCGAATCGTCTGATAAGTGTACGGAGGTGCTGGCAGGTCTGGAAGTTCGGTGGACATGATCGCGTACCATGTCTATATTATTGGTCTGCCTTTGGTGGGAGACCGCTTGAGACGTTCCCTGGCTTCGAGGTGTGAATGACAAAGAATTTTCAGGACGATACCGGTCGGCGTTGGAAGGCGTGGCTCGCGTCGAGAGACGTTTTCTGGCCGGATCCCGAGATGAAGAAAAAGGCCGAAGATCGTGAAGCGGTAATCTTC
>JBDGUZ010000016.1:0-44065 GCA_039585915.1 Gemmatimonadota bacterium | reverse complement strand
GGCCTGGGCGATCTGCTTGTCGGCCTCCGCCTGGTCGATCTGCAGCTCGGCGCCGATGTTCTTGCCCACATCCACGTCCGCAATGTCGATCGACAGGATTTCGAACGCCGTTCCGCTGTCCAGCCCCTTGGCGAGAACCGTCTTCGAGATCGCGTCGGGGTTCTCGAGCACGGCCTTGTGGGAATTGGCCGATCCGATCGTGCTGACGATCCCCTCGCCGACCCGCGCCAGAATCGTCTCTTCACCGGCGCCGCCGACCAGTCGGTTGATGTTGGCGCGCACGGTAACGCGCGCCAGCGCGATCAACTGAATCCCGTCCTTGGCCATTGCCGCGACTTTCGGCACCTCGATCACTTTGGGGTTCACGGAGACCTGCACGGCTTCGAACACATCGCGTCCCGCCAGGTCGATCGCTGCCGCCTGCTCGAATCCGAGGTCGATATTCGCCTTGTCGGCCGAGATCAGCGCGTTCGCCACCCGGGCCACGTCGCCACCCGCGAGATAGTGGGCCTCGAACTCGTTCACGTCGAGGTGCAGGCCGGCCTTCGTGGCGGCGATCAGCGGCCGGACGATCGCCGGCGGGCTTACCTTTCTCAGCCGCATACCGACCAGGCTCCCGAGTCCCACGTGGACCCCGCTCGCCATGGCTTCGATCCACAGCCGGATCGGTACCGCCCAGCTGACGAGCAGCATGCCGAGGACAACCATGATGGCGATGAAGATTGCTCCAACCGCTGTAGCGTCATTCATGACAGTGTGTCTCCTTGCGGGCCTGAGGACCGCAGACGGGGCCGCGACTACGACTCACGCGGCTCTGATTCCGATTCAGTAGGAAGCTCGCGTACCACGAGACCCGAGACTCCGTCGCGCACTACGACGACCTTCGTTCCCTGTTCGATCCACGGTCCTTCGGTCACGACATCGAGTCGGTCGTCTCCGAATCCGGCCGTACCGGATGGTCGGAGGTCCGTGAGAGCGGTCCCCGATTCTCCAATCATTCCCGACAAATCGGGCGCGGACAGATAGCCCGTTTCCCGACTCGTCGAGCGCTTGAGGAAGATCCCCGCCATTCCCTTGCTGTGTGGAAGGTGGCGCAGCACGCCGAAGGCGAGAAGCCCTAGAGCCAGCAGGGAGACCGCCAGGATACCAAGTGCACTGATGACTTCACTCATCGTGGGATAGCTTCCTAGCATGCTGAGAGTGACACTCGCCAGGATCGCGAGACTTCCGAGAATTCCCGCGGCGCCTACACCGGGGACGACGAGCACTTCCAGGGCTACCAGGACTACACCGGCGCCGAGTAGAAGGATCTCCTCCAACCCTGCGAGGTGAACCAGCCACCGTGCTCCGAAGAAAGCGGCGAGAAACAGCACCCCGAGCCCTCCGGCGAGCCCGAACGTCGGCGTCTTGATCTCCACCAGAAGACCCAGGAATCCGAGGCTGAGCAGCATCGGAGCCAGGAGCGGGTGTGTGAGCAGGCGGACGAGCCCTTCGGCCCAGTTGGGTTGGACGTCGACCGTCGCGGCACCTTCGAGCCCGGTCAGCGCGAGCAATTCCGTCCAGTCGGCCACGCTGGCGTCTGCCACTCCGGCGCCGATCGCTTCCTCGGTCGTGAGAGTGAGGAGCTTCTCACTGGAAACGAGCCCCTCGATCTCCACCGACTCGTCCACCATCGCCTCTCCGATCAGCGGATCAAACCCCTGCTCCTCGGCCAGAGACCGGAACTCGGCCCGCATGGCGCTCACCATCTTCTCGGAGGCTCTGTTCCCCTTCGAATCCACCGGCGTCGCCGCGCCGAGGCTCGAGCCGGGCCGCATGTAGACCTCGTCGGCGGCGAGCGCGATCATCGCGCCGGCCGACAGCGCCCGGTGGTTCACGTACGCGGCGGTGGGGATTCCGGCATCTTTCACGGCATCGACGATCTGCCAGGCAGCGTCGATCCGGCCTCCCGGAGTATCGATATCGAGCACGGCGAGGGCGGCGCCGCTGCTCACGGCCTCATCGAGACTGCGCTCGACGAACGGTGCGAGTCCCAGCTCGACGGTCCCGGTCACAGGGATCCGAACAACGACCTGAGACACCTGCAGGCCCGCCGTGACTGTGGATACCGCGGTCGCAGCGAGCCCGGCGGCGAGAGCACCAGCGACCAGTCGCGGATGTGTCTTCATACCTGTAATGATAGCGCCCGGCGGCGATCGACCCAAGACGTTGCCCGACAGGCGGGTGCACGGCTTCGCCGATCGCCCGCAAGATCTCCACCCTGTCATCCCATCCGGACTGCCGCTAGCTTTTTTGGTTGCCGTTCGAGTGGACCCAGAAACAGACCGGGAGATGAGACGAAGATGGCCGAGCAGCTGATCGGGTACGAGGTGCAGGATGGTGTCGCGGTTTTCACGATGGATGACCCACCCGCGAACACGTATACGCACGAAATGATGGTGGAGCTGGACGCGGCGATCGTGAAGGCTCGATTCGATGAGAGCGTACACGTGATCGTCATTCGCGGAGCCGGCGAGAAGTTCTTCAGCGCCGGGGCGAACATCCGGATGCTCCAGACCTCCGACCCGTATTTCAAGTACTACTTCTGCCTGCACGCCAACGAGGCGCTGAACCGCCTCGAGCAGACTCCGAAGCTCGTGATCGCGGCGCTGAACGGCCACACGGTGGGAGGCGGATTGGAGATTGCGCTCGCTGCAGATCTGCGAATCGCCAAGCAGGGCGGAGGCAAGATCGGTCTGCCGGAGGTGACGCTTGGAGTACTCCCGGGAACGGGCGGAACGCAGCGTCTCGGCCGGCTACTCGGGAAGTCGAAGGCGATCGAAGTGATGGTGGAGGGCTCGACTTTCGAGTTCGAGGAGGCGGCAAGCCTCGGAATCGTCAACAAGATCTTCGAGGCCGACAACTTCTTCGATGACGTGATGGAGTATGCGAAACAGTTCGTTCCGCCGAACAAGGCCTCACGGGCCGTCGGCCGTATCAAGCGGGCCGTGTGCAGCGGCGTCGAGGTCCCGTTCTCAGAGGGACTGGCAATCGAGCGTGAGCTGCAGCAGCTGCTGTTCCAGGGGGACGATGCACGCGAAGGCCTGAACGCCTATATCGAGAAACGCGCGCCGGAATTCACCGGACAGTAGGGCTTCGACTCGACTGATATCCGGGGCCGTGGCAACCGCCGCGGCCCCTCCCTTCCAGCCCGGAACCGACCGAACATGGACCAGCGCACGAAACTGTTGATCGGCGGCTCGTGGACCGAGGGTCACGACCGCTTCGAGACGATCAACCCGGCGACCGAAGAAGTCATCGCCCTGGTGGAGGAAGCGGGACCCGCAGAGGTCGACGCAGCCGTCGGGTCCGCCCGCGAGGCGTTCGAAGACCCCGCCTGGCGTGGCATGGACGTGCACCGGCGAGCCGAGCTTCTGTGGCGACTCGCCGATCTCGTCGAACAGAATCTTCCGGCGATCGCCCGGGTCGAGACGTCGGATAACGGCAAACCGCTGTTCGAGTCCGCGAAAGTCGACATTCCGTTCGTGGTCTCGAACCTTCGCTACTACGCCGGGTGGGCGGATAAGCTGGCCGGCGATGTGATCCCGGTCTCCGGTCCGTTCCTGAACTACACTCGGCGCGAACCGCTCGGAGTAGTCGGTGCGATCGTACCGTGGAATTTCCCGCTGAACCTGGCCTCGTGGAAAGTCGCGCCGGCCCTGGCGTGCGGGAACACGGTGGTCCTGAAACCGGCTGAAGAAACACCTCTCACGGCGCTGCTGCTGGGGGAACTGGCCCTCGAGGCCGGATTCCCACCGGGAGTTCTGAATGTCATTCCCGGCCGTGGCCCGGTAACCGGACAGGCCCTGGTCGAGCATCCGGGAGTCGATAAGATCTCGTTCACCGGATCGACCGAGACCGGCCGGATCGTGATGAAAACGGCGGCCGGGTCCCTGAAGAAGATTTCGCTCGAGCTCGGCGGAAAGTCTCCGCACGTCGTGTTCGCGGACGCCGACCTGGAAGCTGCGGTCCGGGGCGTGATCACCGGTATCTTCTACGGCAAGGGCGAGGTGTGCGCGGCCGGCTCACGGCTGTTCGTCCAGGAGTCGATCCGGGATGAGTTCCTCGAGAAGCTCGCCGGACGAACCGCGAAGACTACGATCGGCGACCCGATGGAAGCGACGACCAGGCTCGGGCCGCTCGTTTCGAAGACCCAGCACGAGCGAGTTCTGGGGTACATCGCCTCCGGTGTCTCCGAGGGCGCGACTCTCCTGGCCGGCGGAAAGGCCGCGACGGTGGACGGGCGGGGATATTTCGTCGAGGCGACTCTGTTCGATGAGGTCGAGCCGGAGATGCGAATCGCCCGTGAGGAGATCTTCGGGCCGGTGCTGGCGGCGCTTCCGTTCGAGGACCTCGACGACGCGATCGCGCAGGCGAACGACACGATCTACGGGCTCGCGTCCGGTGTGTGGACCCGTGACGTGGCCAAAGCGCACCAGTTCGCCGCCGCGGTGAAGGCGGGCACGGTGTGGGTGAACACTTACAACCGGTACGATCCAGGCTCGCCGTTCGGCGGATTCAAGAGCTCGGGCTTCGGCCGGGACCTGGGGCGGCAGGCGCTCGAAGAATACACGCAGACCAAGAGCGTCTGGGTGAGCCTGCAGTGAGCACGCCGACTGCGCCGAGCACTCCGGGTCCCCGCGATGCACTGATCTGCGGGGCGTTGCGCACGCCCGTCGGGCGCCACGGTGGCGCACTCGCCAGGGTCCGCCCGGACGATCTGCTGGCCATCGTGATTCGGGAAATCGTCGATCGAACGGGCGTGCCGGCGGATCGGATCGAGGACGTGGTGATGGGATGCGCGAACCAGGCCGGCGAGGATACCCGGAACGTGGCGCGCATGGCGTCCCTGCTCGCGGGTCTCCCCGTCGAGGTAGCGGGGCAGACCGTGAACCGGCTGTGCGGATCGGGACTGCAGGCCGTGGTCAGCGCGGCACACGCGATCAGGTGTGGAGAAGGCGACCTGTTCGTCGCCGGCGGGGTCGAGAGCATGTCCAGGGCTCCGTGGGTGACGCTCAAGCCGGAGACCGGGTTCGCCCGCATGGACCCGCTCTCAGCTGACACGACGATCGGGTGGAGGTTTATCAACCCCCGGATGCCCTCGGAATGGACCGTGTCGCTGGGAGAGACTGCCGAAATCACGGGCAGCGAGCCGCCGGTCACGCGGGAGGAGCAGGACGCGTTTGCGCTCGAAAGCCAGCGGCGTGCCGCCAGGGCGCTGAACGAAGGGCGGTTCAACGAAGAGATCGTTCCGGTGGAGGTCCCTCAGCGACGCGGCGATCCGATCGTCGTACGGGAGGACGAGCACCCGAGACCAGACGTCACGGCGGACGGACTCGCACGACTTCGACCCGCGTTCCGGCCCGGTGGCACAGTGACGGCCGGTAACTCCTCCGGCATCAACGATGGTGCTGCGGCGTTGCTGCTGGCGAGTCGAGACGCCGCGCGGGAATACGACCTGGAGCCGCTCGCCCGGATCGGCGCTACGGCCGTCGCCGGAGTCGAGCCGCAACGCATGGGTCTCGGCCCGGTCCCGGCGGTTCGCAAGGTGCTCCAGCGTGCCGGCCTGTCGATCGACGACATCGACATCGTCGAATTGAACGAGGCGTTCGCGGCCCAGGCGATCCCGTGCATCCGCGAGCTCGGGCTGGACCCGGCCCGGGTGAACGTCAACGGCGGGGCGATCGCGCTCGGTCACCCGCTGGGCTGCACCGGCGCCAGGCTGCTGACGACTCTCGTTCACGAGATGAGACGTCGTGGGGCCCGGACCGGCCTCGTCACGATGTGCGTCGGTGTCGGACAGGGAATCGCCACGATCGTCCACGCAGAGCAGACGTCATGACGCACGTCCTCCTCCACGTCGCTGGTGGGATCGGCACCGTGACCCTGAACCGGCCGGAGAAACTCAACGCATTCTTCGGCACCATGCGTGACGAGATCGGCATGACCCTGGAGGAGGTAGCGAGCCGGGACGACGTTCGCGTCGTCATCGTGACCGGAAAGGGACGGGCGTTCTGCACCGGGGCGGACGTGGGTTATTTGGCCGGGCTGCTCGAGCGTGGCGAACTGGAAGAGGCGAACGCTCTCGTCACCGCAGGCAGGCGGGTGATCGGCGCCATCACTTCCATGCCCAAGCCAGTCATCGGATCCCTGAACGGGCCGGCGGCCGGCGGAGGAGCGAATCTCGCCCTCGCGTGTGATCTACGAATCGCCTCGGACCGAGCTTCGATCGGCCAGACGTTCAACCGGATCGGACTGCACCCGGACTGGGGTGGCACCTGGTTGCTTCCCCGCCTGATCGGTCGGGCCCGCGCCGCGGAGCTGTTCTTTTTCGGCGACATGATCGATGCGATCGAGGCCGAACGGATCGGGCTGGTGAATCGAGTCGTACCCCACGATGAGCTGGAGGCGATGACTATGGAGTGGGCCGGCCGCCTGGCCGCGAAACCTTCCCTCGCTCTCGCCCTCGCGAAGCAGGCGCTCCAGCGCAGTTACGAAGCCACGCTCGATGAAATGCTGGACTATGAAGCGGAAGCGCAGAATCGGTGCTTCCGTTCGGCGGACGCTCTCGAAGGAACGAGGGCGTTCATCGAGAAGCGGTCACCTCGATTTGGAGCCGGAGAATGAGGCGCGACAGCACGGTTCGAAGAGCCACGCCGGAAGACCTGGACGAGATCACGGCGATGTGGGTCCACTATATCCGGATCAGCCGACAGAATCCCGCCTACCGGAATATTCCTCCCGGTGGAGTCGAGGCCCGGCGTTCGTTGTTCGAGCGCCATGTCAGCGGTCCTGACTCGGCCGTGTTCGTCATCGATCGACCGGACGGTGGGCTGGATGGAATGCTCTCGTGCTGTGTCGAGGAGAACATGTCGTACTTCAGCCCGCCCCGTTTCGGGCGTCTCCAGACTCCGTATGTCAGGCCGGAGGCCAGGGGGCGTGGACACCTGCGGCTACTTCTGGACGCCGCGTACCGCTGGGCGAGGGAGATGGAGCTTACGGAGGTTCGCGTGTTTACCAGCGCACTCGAAGAGGAGCCGAATCGCCTCGCCGAGGACTTCGGCTTCGAGGCCATGGCGATCATTCGACGAAAACCGATCGCATGGGATTATCCGGCCGAATCCTCGCCTGAGAGCAAGTGATGGGCTGCGACCCCGAACCCGGTCCGATCCTGAGTGTGGCCGTTCTCGGCGCCGGCACCATGGGTCACGGAATCGCCCAGGTGTGTGCCTCCGCCGGGCTCGACACGAGGCTGTTCGACATCGATGAGGACGCACTCTCGCGCGCCCGGGGGCAGATCGCAGGGAACCTTGACCGGGGCGTTGATCTCGGGAAAGTCGAGCCCGTGCAACGGGACGCGACGCTGGACCGCCTGACGCTCGAGTCGGGACTCGGGGCCGCTGTCAGCGATACGCAACTCGTGATCGAGGCAGCCCCTGAACGCCTCGAGCTCAAGCGGGAGTTGCTGGACCGGGCGGCCGCCGGGGTCACGACAGACTGCGTGCTGGCGTCCAACACCTCCTCACTGTCGATATCCGCGATCGCCGCGCCGCTGCCCGGGCCCGAGCGAGTCGTCGGCATTCACTTCTTCAACCCCGTTCACATCATGGCGCTGGTCGAGGTCGTGCGCGGTGACCGGACGGCCGAGCGCGTGGTCGAGCAGGCCCGATCGTTCGCGGTGCGCCTCGGCAAGCAGCCGATCGTCGTCCGCGACAGCCCCGGATTCGCGTCCTCGCGTCTCGGGGTGGCCCTCGGACTCGAAGCGATTCGAATGGTGCAGGAGGACGTCGCTTCCCCGGCGGACATCGACAGGGCCATGGAGCTCGGGTATCGACACCCGATGGGCCCGCTCCGACTCACGGACCTCGTGGGACTGGACGTCAGGCTCGAGATCGCGCGGTATCTGGACCGGGCGCTCGGCGGAGACCGGTTCCGTCCCCCGGAGCTGCTGGAGCGCATGGTCGATGGAGGCAAACTCGGAAAGAAGTCCGGACAGGGCTTCTATCGCTGGGACTGACGAAAGGAACTCATCATGAGCGAAGTGCTCATAGTCGAGAAGCTGGAAGGGCGGATCGCCCTGCTCACGGTCAATCGGCCTGATAAGATGAACGCGCTGAACAGCGATGTCCGGAAGGCGCTGTTCGAGACGTTCGGGCAGCTGGCCTCAGATGACGACGTACGGGTCGTAGTGATCACCGGGGCCGGAGAGAAAGCGTTCATCGCCGGCGCCGACATCGCCGAGTTCAAGGATGCGCGCGCAGTCGAACAGTATCGCTCGATGCAGGCCGGAAACATCTACTCCCTGCTGGAGGAGTTCCCGAAACCGATCATCGCGATGATCAACGGGTTCTGTCTGGGCGGCGGTTGCGAGCTGGCCATGGCGTGCGACATGCGGATCGCTTCCTCGCGAGCCAGACTGGGCCAACCCGAAGTCAACCTGGGGATCATCCCCGGCGGCGGAGGCACTCAGCGACTCCCGCGGCTGGTAGGCGAGGGACACGCAATGAGACTGATCATGAGTGGCGCGATGATCGGGGGAGAAGAAGCCGCACGCATAGGCCTGGTCGAGCAGGTCTTCCCGCCCGAGAAACTGCGGGAGGAGACCCTAGCACTGGCCCGGACGATCGGCAGTCGGTCTCCGATCGCGCTTCAGGCAGCCAAAGAGACGATTCTCGCCGCACGTCGGATGCCGCTGGACGAGGGTCTGAAATTCGAACGGGCCTGGTTCGGCATGCTGTTCGCGACCGACGACAAGGATGAGGGCGTCGGGGCGTTCCTCGACAAGCGGGAGCCGCAGTTTCGCGGATCCTGATCCGTCGCTCGCGGCAGGGACCGTGAACGACTGAACCGGACGCAAGAAGGCCCCGGGCGATCGAGGATCGGCCGGGGCCTCGTTGCGCCGGGCAAGAATCCCTCAGGCGGGCAGAACGCTGACGAGCTTCCGTCCACCGCGCTGATTACTGAACGTCACGACACCGTCCGCCAGGGCGAACAGCGTATCATCGTGTCCGCGCCCGACGTTGCGGCCGGGATGGATCCGCGTGCCACGCTGGCGGACGAGGATGTTCCCCGCGATCACCACCTGGCCGCCGTACTTCTTGACGCCAAGATAATTCGGATTGCTGTCGCGTCCGTTGCGACTCGACCCGACTCCCTTTTTATGCGCCATGACTCACTTCCCTTCTCGTGCCTTGATCGCCTTCGCGACATCGGACTTCAGGATCCGGCCGCCCTTGCCCGTTCCCTCGAGCGTCGAGAGATCGATTCCGCTTTCCTCGGCCAAGCTGCGGGCCGTAGCGGTAGCGTCCACCGCAGACGACTCCTCGGTCGGAACTTCCTCGACCACTGCCGGTTCCGCCTCGACGACCGGTGCATCGGCTTCGACCTTCTCTACTTCGACCGGTGCCACGACCTCGACCGGATCGGAGGCTTTCTTCGCCCTGGCCGGCTTCCTTGGTGCCCTGGTCGCTGCTGCCTTTTTCGGCCTGGGCTTCTCGACTTTCGAGGGCGGCTCGACCGAGCGACCGGTCCCCAGGTCGATATCCACGATCCGGATCTCCGTGAAGCCCTGGCGATGCCCCTGCTTCCGGCGGTAGCCCTTCCGGCGCTTCATCTTGAACACGATGATCTTCTCGCCGCGGCCGTGGCGCACGACCTCGGTAGCAACCGAGGCGCCCTCGAGCGACGGCTGTCCGATGATCACCTGATCGTCACGTTCCGCCAGCAGGACGTGGTCGAATGTGACCTGCTCACCGGGCTCGGCGTCCAGACTCGGTACCAGAAGAGTCATATCCGGCTCCGCGCGGAACTGCTTTCCCTTCGCCTCGAATATCGCGTACATCAGTCTCGTGTTCCCGGCAAGGTGTTTTCCGTCGATTCGTAGCCCGAAAGGATAGTGTTGATACGCCTTGCTGTCAATTCCGAAGTCCGGCGGATCAGGCGATTCCGTAGTGAGTCGTGACATCCGTGTCTGCCGGAGCGGCAAGCAGACGATATTCGTCGTGCCCGAGCAGCGGATCGTCCCTGACATCCAAGTCCATCCCGCTCTCGCGGCTCGTCGTGCGCAGGAACTCGGGCTCCTGCTCCAGCAGGTAGAGCGCGACCTCCGGGTGCACCCGCATGGTGATCGCTCTCTTCTCTCCCAAGGATTTTGCCCGCCTCAGCGCGCGTTCGATGCGCCGGACTACGGTCTCCGGAGCCAGAACGCGGCCCGTACCGTCGCAACTCGTACAGGGCTCGGTCATCATCTGAACGAGGCTTGGGCGAACTCTCTGCCTGCTCATCTCGAGCAACCCGAGATCCGAGATACTGAACACCTTGGTTCGAGCTCGGTCCCGGCCGAGATAGCTCTTGATCTCGTTCTGGACCTTCTCGCGTGCCTCCTTCTCATCCATGTCTATGAAGTCGCATACGATGATCCCGCCGATATCTCTCAGCCGGAGCTGCCGCGCGATCTCACCCGCAGCGTCTAAGTTAGTGCGCAGAATCGTCTTCGCCGGGTCCTTCTTACCGGTGTAGCGGCCCGTGTTCACGTCGATCGAGACGAGCGCTTCGGTGTGCTCGATCACGATGTGTCCACCGGACTTCAATTCCACTCGCCGGTGGAACGCGGCTCGGATCTCATCCTCGAGCCCGAAGTGATCGAAGATCGGAGTGTCGCCTTCGTACTGCCGGACCCTGTCGAGAAGCTCCGGGCCCACCTGCCCGAGATAGGACCGGATCTCGTGGTGCAACTCCTCGTCGTTCACAGTCAGCAGATCGATATTCTCGCTGAACAGGTCGCGGATGATCCCGGAAGTCAGCTCCTCCTCCTGGTGAACCAGGGCGGGCGCTTTCATGCTCTGAACCCGGCGCTCGATCTTGCTGTACGTCTTTCTGAGAGTCGCGAGTTCTTTCTCGAGCGTCTTTCGATTCAGCTCCTCGCTGACGGTCCGGACGATCACGCCACCTGACCGGTCTCCTAGCGCTTCCCGCGCCACCACCCGCAGACGCGACCGCTCCTCCCGGTCCTCGATTTTCCGACTCACCCCGACATGGCTGCTGTCCGGAATGAAGACCACGAAACGACCCGGGAGGGAAACCTGCGACGTGACACGTGGCCCCTTGGTGCCGATCGGCTCCTTGGTGACCTGGACGAGGATCTCCTGACCACGCTCGATCTGGTCCTGAATCGGCGGGTAACGGCGTGACCGGCGGCTGTTGCCGTTCCCGTTCTCCTCATCGACCTCTTCCGCGAGATCCGAGACGTGCAGGAACGCCGATTTTTCAGTCCCGATATCGACAAAAGCGGCCTGGATGCCCGGCAGCACGGCCTCTACCCGACCAAGATAGAGGTGGCCGACCATCCGATCCTGTTCGGCCCGTTCGTGCATGAGCTCGACGAGCCTGCCGTCTTCGACAATCGCCACTCGGGTCTCTGACCCGGCGGCGTCGATCACTATTTCCCTGCGCATAGATATCCAGGTCCCGCGAATCGGCGGGGAGAATTCAGCGTGCTTGCCCCTTGAGCGAAAGGGCCGCGGCGTGTCCGGCTCGCGGCCCCGCGGGCAAATCTACGGTCGGTGCCGCTCGGACACCACTTCCCACGTTCAGGGCTCGAGATCCCGAAGCAGCTCACGGGCGATCAGGATTCGCTGTATTTCGCTCGTCCCTTCACCGATTTCCGTGATCTTCGCGTCCCGCATCATCCTCTCGACCGGGTATTCTCTGCTGTAGCCATATCCGCCGTGCAGCTGGACTGCGTCGATCGTCACGTCCATCGCAGCTTCGGACGCGAACAGCTTGGCCATGGACGCTTCTTTCTTGTGCGGGCGACCGGTCTGCCTCAGCCAGGCGGCATGATACGTCATCAGGCGCGCCGCATGGATACGCGTGCCCATGTCTGCCAGTTTGAACTGGATCCCCTGGAACTTGTTGATCGGACGACCGAATTGCACTCGCTCTCCGGTATACCGAAGCGACGCCTCGAGCGCTCCCTGTGCGATTCCCAGGGCGTGAGCCGCGATGGAGATCCTGCCTCCATCGAGGGTGTCGAGGAATACCTTGAACCCCTCGTTCTCCTCGCCGATGAGGTTCCCCACCGGGACCACGACGTTGTCGAGCACGAGTTCACGCGTATCTGAAGCGTTCCACCCCAGCTTTCGGAGCTTCTGGCCGGTCGAGAACCCGGGCATCGGAACCAGCGAGTCGCTGTGTCCGAAACCCAGCTGTTTCACCAGCTCGAGATCGCAGGTTTCCTTGGTAACGATGAATGCACTGACCCCACGGTTGCCTTCGCCCGGAGTCGTAACCGCTGCCAGCACAAAGACCTCGCCGACACCACCGTGCGTGATCCACGTCTTCTGTCCGTTGATCACGTAGTGGTCGCCCTTGAGTTCCGCCACTGTGTGCATGCCACTCGCGTCGGAGCCCGAACCCGGCTCGGTCAGGCCGAAACCACCCAACACCTCACCGCTCGCGAGCGGCCTGAGAAACGTCGCCTTCTGCTCGTCGGTTCCCCACCGATACAGCGGAGTTCCGGCCAGGGAAATGTGGGCCCCGACCATGATCGAATGACCGGCGTCTACTCGAGCCAGCTCCTCGGACACGATCACCGAGGAAATGAGGTCCATCCCCGCACCGCCATACTCTTCAGGGAATGGGATCCCGAACAGGCCCAGCTCCGCCATCTTCTTCCCGGATTTCCACGGGAAGTCTTCCGACTCGTCGAACTGCGCGGCTACCGGGCCGATTTCCTCTTCCGCGAACTCCCGAACCATGTCGCGGAGCATGTGATGATGGTCTTCGAGGTACAGGTCAAGATCGGTCATGCGCTCCCCAACTCGAAGCCTCCCTGGGTGGTCTGTCCGGCGATGCGGCCCGGGTCGGAGACGACCCGGGCCAACTCCCGACGAGATCAGGAAATTACCGGATTCGGCCGCGCCGGGAAACCGGGACGCCCCGGTCCGTCGCCGCCTCAGCGCCCCCCGGCGTCGATCGTCGGTACCGCGTACCGCTCGAGCCACCGGAAGTCCAACTCGTCCGTTCGAGCGAGGTAGACGTAGTCCCTCGAGAACCCCACGAGAGTCCGGTCCGGTGGCAACTCGACCTGACCCGACCTGCCTCCGTCGACACCGAATACGTCGAACAGCGGCGGCTCACCGGCCTTCACGTTCCGGCGCACCCAGATCCGTCCATCGGAGTCTACGCGGGCGCCGCGCGCGGAGATCGCGGGTTTCGTCTCGGGCCAATCGAAGGAGTCCACGTCCATGCCCGGAGGACGGCTGCCACCACGACTGAAACTCGTATTCCTTGCACCGTTCTCCATGGAGACCATCACCTGCAGGCCCCCCGTCTGGCCATCCAGCCATTCCTCCTGGTCGGCGCTCTTGACCGGAATGGGTTCCCACTCGACTTCCGGCCCGATGATCACGGATCCGTCCGGCCGAACGCGTTCGACGCGGTACGGCTCCGCCCGGACGATTGCGAGGCCACCCGGTCCGACCGTCCACGCGTCTTCGGGGCCGAACGGGATCGGCATGATCCGCTCCTCCATGTTCGCTGCGCCTCCACTCGTCGAACGCGTCATCGGAGGCGGCGCCAGGTGCGCCACTGTCTCCAACTCCCCGGTCGCCGGGTCCAGTCTGCGGACCTGCACGGAATCGTCGAGACTCACGCGCGGACCACCTCTCGACGCGAACCAGATCCCCCCTTCCGCATCGGTCGCTTGGGGCATTACGAGCATCATTCCGCCATTATCACCATCCCGCGCGATCGGTTCGGTCCGGACGATCGATCCGTCCGGCGCCAGCACCGCGAGCCGGCCGTTGCCCAGGTCCGTCATCAGGGTCGAGTCGCCGGGCAGCGCGAACAGCCCGTCGGGCTGCCGATACTCGGTCGGGCCCTGCCCCTCCCGACCCACGACCGTCGCCTCCGCCAGGTCTGGTGACAGCCGGACCAGTCGAGCTTCCACTCCGTCGGCGACGAGAACGGCCCCTCCCTGCTGCACCCGAATCCCCGATATGGAGCCGCGCGGCTCCGCCGCGACCGCCTCTGGTGATCCGAGACGAGTCGGCTCCTGGGCACGGGCTGATCCCGCTGTGAGCTGGAGACCGGCGCAGAACGCGAGGGCGAGCGATCCCCCCGACGCAAGCGCGGGGCGAGAAAGAAACAAAATTCGCATGAGTGCATCCTGTTCGACGAGTTCGGGCCGCATCACAAGGCGGCGTCGTAGATTCCGACCACCGGGAACCGCTGCGGGGTTGCCCGGAGCAACCACAGCCTGATTCTCAACCGCCGGATCCGCAACGGTCGCAACCCGTACACACGGGTTCAGGTTCACCAAAATATCGGGCGATCGCGGCGCGGCGGCACTCTCGCCCATGCGCGTACGAGCGCATGGCGCGGAATCGCCGGTGCGCGAGCACCGCGATCCGCTTGCTGGATGCACTCTGTTCGGGCGCGGTTGTCCGACCGATGCCCCGCTGCGACCGGATCCGTGACCGGTGAAGACGAACGTCGCTCGGAAGCGGCAGCAGGAGGCACCGCGCGGGATATCCGTCCCGTCCCGCTCGACCGGCCTCCTGGACGTACGCCTCGAGGGCCGCCGGCATCCCCAGGTGGCACACGAGACGAATGGTGGGATGATCTACGCCCATGCCGAACGCGCTTGTCGCGCACATCACCCGATGCTTCCCCCGGGCGAAGTCATCCTGAATACGCGACCTGATGGACGGATCCATGCCCGCGTGGTATGCCACCGCCGGCGCTCCCCCGCACCGGAGGGCGTGGGCCAGTCGAACCGTGCCCGAGCGGGACAGGACGTAGATCAGCGCCGATGCTCCGTCTCCCTCGTGAAGTGATTGAACCACGGCCGTTTCGATGGTCCACAGTGCGCGGCCGGGCTCGCCGGACACCTGCACCTCCCAACGGAGATTGGGACGGTTGACGGAGGATACGAACCGGACCGGGTCACGCAGTCCGAGGCAGGTCTCGATGTCGCGCCGAGTCCCGGGAGTCGCGGTAGCCGTGAACGCCGCCACTGGAGGCCGGCCCGCTGACACGAGCCACGGGAGGATCTTCCGGTATTCGGGCCTGAAATCGTGCCCCCAATCGCTGATGCAGTGCGCCTCATCGACCACGACGCGGGCTGGATGCAGTTCCGCCGACAGAGAACGCATCTGGTGAGTCGCGAGTCCCTCCGGCGACAAGTACAGCAGTCGCGGAGGTCTCGTCCCGAGGCGCTCGAGCAGATCGGCCCGTTCCGAGCGATCGGTCGCCGACGTGAGAGCGGCGGCATCAATGCCTCTGCGACGGAGACCCTCGACCTGGTCCCGCATCAGTGCGATGAGCGGTGATACCACGACGGTCGGACCCGATGACATGACGGCCGGGAGCTGGAAGCAGAGCGACTTTCCAGAGCCCGTGGTGCGCACCCCGAGAACATCCCGACCCGCCAGAATCGCTGCAACGACCGCTGCCTGGCCCGGACGAAAACTGTCGTGACCGAAGTGCCGCTGCAGCGCTTCGTCAACCGCCCGGCCTTCGCTGTTGTTCGATTCGACGCTGTTCACGGCATCACACTCGACGAGCCGGTCACGGACCGATCATCCCGCCGCAAAGCCAGACCCAGTTGAACACACGTTGACCGGTGGGACCGACCGTCGAAGCGCGCCGGCAATCCGGGGACCGAGGAGGAGCAGAATGGGTTCGGGACGAAGATCGATGGACTGGATGCTGAACGGATTGACCGTGGTCGCCCTCGCGGTCGCGGTCGGACTCGTCGCTCGCGATCGAGTCATGCCTGCCCTTCGTGAGAGACGAATCGTCGATCCCGGCGAGCAGGTGCCGGCCGAAATTCAGCTGCGGGACCTCTCAAGCGGTGACACCCTGACCCTCGTCAGCCTGGCCCCGGCGACGGTCCTCGCCTTCCTCACGACCTGCCCGGCGTGCGAGAGATCGACGCCGGCCTGGAGGGAGGCGCTCAGTCGTTCCCCCGATTACAGGTTGATCGCCGTGTCTGTCGGAAATGACCCGGAGGCAGCCGCCTGGACCGCCCGGGAGCTCCCGGGGATGATCACCCTCCAGCCGCTGGACACGGCCGAATTCCTGTCCGCGTTGCGGATCCATGTCGTTCCGACCGCCTTCACGGTCGGAGTCGACGGCCGGATGCTGGATCGACGTGAGGGAGTACTCAGTCCGGACGATACCTGGACTCTGCTGACGGCGCCCCTCACCCGCGGCACACACGCGGGTTCCTAATGCCGCCTGACGCGACGGAACGGGCGGCTCGATTCCATTTCCCCAACGGGAGAATCTCATGCGAAGACGACTGACCGCGGCGCTGGCTGCATTGACTCTCGCCGGTTTCGTAACCGGCGCTGCTCCACCGGAGGCGTTGGCCGAGAAGGCGAAGGTGAGCTGTTCGGACTATTGCGGTGAAAAGGCTGCCGAGAATTGCGACGAAATCGATTCCTGGCGGTGCAATCTGTACATCGCCGGCTGCCTCGCCGGTTGCAACGTGAACAAATACCTGTGACAACGAGAGAGGAGATCCGATGAGAATCCGTCTATTGACCGGGGTCGCGCTGCTCCTGGCGTCGCTGCCTCCAGCACCAGCCGAGGCGCCGGCAGCCGAGGCCGCCGGCAGACTGTGCAGGATTTACTGCGAGACGATCAGCGTGTTGTGCCAGGCCGGTGCGGCGCCGATCGGTAACGACGAGCCCTGCATCCACCTGTACAGGGGCTGCCTCGACGGCTGCAACGCGCCCGTCTAGGAAGCACTTCGTGTCACGTGGCCCGGAGGAGCGTCAGGCGCCGTCGCCGCCGGACGGCTCTCCGGGTCTTCGCCCGCGCAGGAACCGGATCGCAAGAGCCGATGCCATGACTCCCGTGCCGAAACCAGACAGAAACGAGTTCTCGATCGCGACTCCAGCCAGCCAGGCCAGAATCCCCGCTGTGGTCAGACCGATCTGAAATCGGAGCCAGTAACGGTAATTCCGGTCCGCCATCCCGCTCCGCGGACTGCCAGGGTCGCTCAGCGAACGAGAGGTTGACTGACGGGTCGATCCGGGCTCCGCGCTCCCCAAGCGATCACGCCCGCGGCCAGCACGGCGGCCAAGGCGTTGCCGACCAGCACAAGGACCGAAGTGAACACGCCGAACTCGATCCCGAGGAAGCCCACCCCCACGAAGAATGGAAACCGTATCAACAGCACGTAGGCGCTGACCACGAGACTGAACACCAGGCCCTTGCCCACGAAGTCCGCGCCCGGGATCAGTCGCCAGGCGAGTCCAAGCAGAAACCCCCACGCGACACCATGCAGCAGGCGGACACCCCAGTCGGCCGCCGAGAGCTGCACGTCGATCCCTGATCCGAGAAGCGCGGCGAGGCCTGTCCAGCCAGCCGACAGGGTGAGGATGGCGTGAAACAAGCCGGCCAGCATGCCCCCGAGTACCCCGAGTCCGAGTCGCGAGCTCAGGTCCAGGGAGCCCTCTACTTCCGGGCCCCAGGCTCGGCCGCCGAAAGCGACTGCCTCTGCGGCAAGTGCCCCGATCAGGAGCAGTATTCCGCCTGTGATCGCACTGCGTCCACCGGAGATCAGCAGACGCGCCCCGGCCAGTCCGAGCACGATCGTCACTGTCAGCAGTATGACCGCAGTTCCGTCGAGTCCCCGGCCGGCGGGATTTACCGTTGGTCTTGCCTCGCCCTGCATGGTTCGATTCCTGTCTGGGGCGGCCTGTCCTGATTCGGACCCGGCCACCGGTTCACTATCGCCGTCCGGTCACGTTCCACGACGGTCGAGGAACGCACTGATCCCTTCCTGACAGTCGTCCGTGAGTCGGGCCAGGGCGTTCACCTGTGCCCCCGCCCGGATCGCAGCCTCGAAGCTCGCGCCATCGATCTGGTACAGCAAGCGCTTACCGAGACTGACGGCCGATGCGCTGCGAGATGAAAGTTCCCGCAGGAACTCATTCACGTCTGCCTCGAATCTGTCGGCCGGGAAGACCCTGTTCACCAGGCCGATCGCCTCCGCGGCATCCGCCTCGATCGTATCTCCGAGTGCGATGAGCTCGAAAGCTCGCTTCTCGCCCACGGACCGGCGGAGTATCGCCATCACCATCGCCGGGACGAACCCGAGCCGTACCTCCGGATAACCGAATCGCGCGTCCGATGCTGCCAGCACCATGTCGCATGCGGTGGCGAGGCCGCAGCCCCCGGCGAGGGCTCTTCCATGCACGACGGCAACGACGGGCGTGTCCATGCGTCGCACAAGCAGGAACAGCTCTCCGAGGGATTCCGCATCGACGAGGCTTGCAAGCACGCCCTGCTCAACGGCCTCCTGGATCTCCGCCAGGTCGGCGCCGGCGCAGAAGTCGGGTCCCGCGCCCGAGAGCGCCACGACCCGGATCCGGTCATCCGCATCCGCCATCGCCAGCGAGTCCATCAACTCCGCCACCAGCCCGGCGCTGAGCGCGTTCCGGCGATCGGGACGATCAAGGATGATCCGTGCGATTCCGGACTTGCCGTCGACTTCGTTCCGTACGAGTTCCTGCACGCGTGCCTCCCGGGGCCTTCTCGGTTCAGCGCAAATCCGGGCTTCCGGATCCCCGACCGGGAAGCTCACCCGTCCGGACCCGGTCGCACAACGAGACGATCTCTTCCGAGGCGTCGATCTCCAGCTCGAGCAGCGACGACGCAAACGTCTTTCCCTGGGCGTCCAGCATCAGCGATACCGTTCCGCCTCCGCCGAGTGATTCATGTAGCAGGAAATTCAGGGCCCCGAGGTTCGGGAGCTCGAACCGGTCTACCCGCCCCCGGCACACGGCCGCGAAGTGCTCGCTGACCCGGGCCTCGGTCACCTCGCGCACGAGGATCGGCCAGGCGTCCTCGATCAGGGCGATGACGCCCACGTTTGCCGCGTCTCCCTTGTCTCCCGATCTCGCGATCGCGATGCGTTCCAGTCGAATTCTCATGCGTGGCTCACCTCGACCTCGAGGTTCTGTTCGACTGCATTCCGATCGATCAGTGCCGGCCAGTAGGCCATGATCTCCTGCACGCGCGGTCGGCCCGCCGCGAATCCGGTGACCGACGGTGGACCCGCGAGGATCAGTGGCGCCAGTTCACGAGTGAACCGGTCGACGGCCGCTCGGTCGGCGGAGCGGGCTCCGACGCGCAACTCCACCTCTGGCAAACCCTGCCGAACGGCTTCCGGCAACACGTCCGGACCACGGCCGGAGCAGGCGCCGGCGCCGATGTACTCGGTGCGGATCTCATCGAATTGCAATCCCAGGTGTTCGAGTCGCGCACGGAGGATCTCATCCGCCCGAATCGCCTTGTCGAGCGCATCCGGGGCGGCATACACGAGACTGCCGGTCGCCTTCCACCCGTCCCTGTAGGCGATAGACACCTTGAGCATTCCGGTTCTCTCGCGTCCCCGAACACCGGAGATCGCGACTCGATCCTCTCCCAGGTCACGCAATCGGATGGTCGAGAAGTCAGCGATGCAGTCGGGCGTGATGTACTCGACAGGGTCGCCCATTTCGTACACGAGCTGCTCGGTGACCGTAGCCCACGTCACCCTGCCGCCGAGTTCAGCATGCTTGGTGACGACGAACGAGCCGTCTGCGGCCATCTCGATGATCGGGTAGCCGGGAGCCGCCAGATCCACGCTCCGCCAGTCGAACAGCGTGTTGCCGCCGGTGGCCTGGGCTCCGCACTCGTTGATATGCCCGGCCACGACGCCTGCCGCTATCCTGTCCCAGTCGTCCGCCGCCCAACCGTGCTCGTGGATCAGCGGCGCGTAAGTGAGTGCCGTGTCGGTCGATCGGCCCGTGATCACTACGTCGGCGTCCATACGCAGCGCCTCGATGATCGGGCCGGCCCCGATGTAGGCGTTGGCGCTCTGTACTCGCTCCCGAACGGTCGACAGCGGCTCGCCGGTCTCCATGTTCCGCAGCTCGTGACCTTCGTCGAGCAGCGAGTCGAGCCGGTCCATAAGATCGTCGCCGGACACGACCGCCACCCGCAGCGGACGCGAGGTCGGAATCGAGTCCAGGGTGTCGAACAGGGCCCGACGGCATCCGTCTGGATTCACTCCGCCTGCGTTGCTGACGACCCGGATCCCACGGCCCAGCAGCTCCGGGGCGAGTCCCGCGATCAGCGGCACGAAGTCCCGCGCATAACCTGCCGAGGGATCCCGTGCGGTCTGCTTCTGAAGGATCGACATCGTGATCTCGGCCAGGTAGTCGAGCATCAGGTAGTCGATCTCGCCGGTCCGGACCTGCAGCTTCGGGGCTTCCTGCCAGTCTCCCCAGAAGCCCTGGCCCGAAGCCACACGCACGATGCGCTTGCTCATCGGCCTCTCCTGGACCTGAGTGGGCCACCGCGGTCGTTCACGCGTCGTCTCTCAGGGTAAAAGTGCCGACATGCGGCGCCGGGTTCTCGAGCGAGCAGCGCATGGCCAGGTCGAGTACGTCACGCGTGTCTTCCGGAACGATGATCGCGTCTACGAATCCGCGGGCCGCCGCGTACGTCGCGTCGAGCTGCTTCTCGTACTCGGCGCGGGTGTGCTCGATCGCTTCGACCGTATCCGAATCGAGCTCCTCCCCGGCTTCCGCGGCCTGGTCGATTTTCCGGCCGAAGATCGCCCGCACCGCCGACTCACCCTCCATCACACCCATGCGCCCGGTGGGCCAGGTGAAGATGAAATCCGGATCGAAACCCTGCCCGGCCATGGCGTAGTATCCGGCGCCACTTCGCATGATTGGTCGTCAGCACGATCTTCGGAACGCGGGCAACGGCCATGGACTCCACCATCCGAGCTCCGGCCCGGATGATTCCCGAGTGCTCCGCCTCCACGCCGACCATGAAGCCGCTCACGTCCTGCACGAACAGCAACGGCATTTTCTGGCGGTCGCACATATCCATGAAGTAGGCGACTTTCTCCGCGCTGTCCGCGTACACGATGCCGCCGAACTTCGGCGGCCCGCCCGCGGGGTCCTTGTACATGGCCCGCCGGTTCGCGATTACGCCGACACGTCGACCTCGCAGGCGTGCCGCCGCCGTCAGCATCTCCGGGGCGAAACCGGCCTGGAACTCATCGAACTGCCCTTCGTCGAGAAACGAATCGAGGAGCGCCCTGACGTCATACGGCTGCCGATGGTCGGCAGGCATCAGGTCGTACACGTCTTCGGCCGAGCGCCCGGGCTCCCTGGGCTCATCGGTCGGGGGCAGCAGTTTCGGTCGCGGCAGGTCGGCGACCAGGTCCCGCAGCTTCTCGATGCACTCCAGGTCGTCGGCTACCTCGAAGTGCGCGACACCGCTGATCACGTTGTGGGTCCGGGCTCCCCCCAGCTCCTCGGAATCCACGTCCTGGCCCGTCGCACCCTTCACCAGGTTGGGTCCGCCGAGCCCCATGAAGCTCGTTCCGTCGACCATCACGATCGAGTCCGACAGGGCCGGGAGATAGGCGCCGCCGGCGATACACGGACCCATCACGGCTGAGAGCTGCGGCACATCCAGGTAGCGCCGCATGATCGAATTGTAATAGAAGATCCGGCTCGCGCCGTACTTGCCGGGAAACACGCCGCCCTGGTACGGAAGGTTCACACCTGCTGAATCTACGAGATAGAGGATCGGCACCCGGCTGCGCATCGCGATCTCCTGCGCGCGCAGGATCTTGGTAATCGTCTCGGGCCACCAACTCCCCGCCTTCACGGTGGCATCGTTCGCCACGATCACAACGACCCGTCCCGAAACCTCTCCGATCCCCGTCACGACGCCTGCAGCGGGCGCCTGCCCGTCGTACTGATCCCATGCGACGAGGAGCCCGATCTCCAGGAATCCTCCGCCGGGATCGATCAGGCGTTCGATCCTCTCCCGCGCCGTGAGCTTGCCCTGCGAGTGTTGCTTCTCGATCCGCGCCGCTCCCCCACCCTGGCGCAACTGCTCCTCGAGCGGGCGGAGCTCGTCGACGGCCTGCCGCATACGTGACGCGGTGTACGGCATCAGTCTTCCCTGCTCCGGTCGCTGTCATCGTACCACGAGCGGATGTACTCGACCGCAGCCGCGGTGGGCGTGCCCGGGCCGAACAGCTCCCCGACACCCAGCTCGCGCAGCGAGTCGATGTCCTCGGCCGGGATGATGCCGCCGCCGGTGACAAGCACGTCATTCATTCCGTTTTCGGCAAGGAGTGACTGCACTCTGGGAAACAGGGTCATGTGCGCACCGGACAGGATGGACAGGGCAACCACGTCCACATCCTCCTGCAGAGCGGTTGCCGCGATCTTCTCGGGGGTCTGGTGCAGGCCGGTATAGATCACCTCCATGCCCGCATCACGCAGGGCCGCGGCGATCACCTTCGCTCCACGATCGTGCCCGTCCAGGCCTGGTTTGGCGACGAGGACGCGGATCTTCTTCTCGCTCATGGGAATGCTCTGGCTCGTGGTTTCCACTCGTCCCGCCGGTTCCGGTTCCGGATCGGGCGAATAGACGTTTTCAGGCTCCGAGCGGCCCCGACCACCCTCGCGGGAGCCCCGGTCCTGGCGCGTCGCCGGGGCTCAGAACGACACGGGCTCCTTGAAGCGTCCGTACACGTCTTCCAGCGACTGCCGGATTTCGCCGAGCGTGGCGTAGGCCCGGACCGCTTCCAGCATCGGTGGAACCAGGTTGTCATCCCGCTTTGCGGCCGCCGTGAGCGCCTCCAGCGTGTCGTGGACCCGGTCCGCGTCGCGCGCCTCGCGCAGCTGCGTCAGGCGACGGCGCTGCGTCAGGCCGGCGGACTCATCGATCCGCAGGATCTCGAGGCCGTGATCTTCGTCGGCCTCCTCGAACGCGTTGACTCCCACGATCAGGCGGTGCCCTGATTCGAGCTCGGCCTGGAACCGGTGGGCGGAGCTGGCGATCCGGCTCTGGAAGTACCCACCCTCGATCCCCGCGACGACTCCGCCGAGGTCATCGATTTCCGCGAAGATCTGCTCGGCCTCTTCCTCCAGCTCGTCTGTCAGATTTTCGATGAAGTATGAGCCTGCGAGTGGGTCGATCGTATTCGCGACGCCCGTCTCGTACGCAAGAATCTGCTGCGTTCGCAGGGCGATTCGGACGGCATGCTCTGTCGGCAACGCCAGGGTCTCGTCGAGCGCGTTCGTGTGCAGCGACTGCGTTCCGCCGAGCACGGCCGCCAAACCCTGGTACGCGACGCGCGCGACGTTGTTGTACGGCTGCTGGGCGGTCAGCGTCACGCCGGCCGTCTGCGCGTGCGTGCGCAGCCTCCAGCTGGCTGGCTGCTTCGCTCCGTAGATGTCGCGCATGTGCCGGGCCCAGATCCGCCGTCCCGCGCGGAATTTTGCTATTTCCTCGAAGAAATCGTTGTGCACATCCCAGAAGAAGGAGAGCCGCGGCGCGAACTCGTCTACGTCGAGACCGCGTTCGATGCCGTGCTCCACGTACGTGAAGCCGTTCTTCAGCGTGTACGCGAGTTCCTGGCCCGCAGTCGCGCCGGCCTCCCGGATGTGATAGCCGCTGATCGAGATCGTGTTGAACCCGGGAGCGTTCTCTGCGGACCACTCGAAGACGTCGCCGATGATCTTCAGCGCCGGCTCGGGCGGATAGATCCACGCGTGCTGCGCCATGTACTCCTTGAGGATGTCGTTCTGGATCGTCCCCCGCACCCTGTCGAACGACACACCCTGCTTCTCAGCCGTGGCGAGGAGGAAGCAGTACAGCATGATGGCCGGACCGTTGATCGTCATCGACACGGAAACGCGATCGAGGGGAATCCCGTCGAACAGGGTCTCCATGTCTGCGAGGCTGGAGATCGCCACGCCGCACTTTCCTACCTCGCCCTCGGACATCGGATCGTCCGAGTCATAGCCCATCAACGTCGGAAAATCGAACGCCACCGAGAGCCCGGTCTGGCCCCTCTCGAGCAGAAACTTGTACCGCTGGTTGGTTTCCTCGGCAGTCGCGAAGCCCGAGAACAACCGCATCGTCCACAAGCGCGTACGGTACATCGTCTGATATGGACCCCGCGTAAACGGATACTCGCCTGGAAGACCCAGGTCCCGCAGATACTCGTCATCCCGCGTGTCCAGCGGCGTGTACAGCGGCCCGATCGGCCTGCCCGAAACAGTCGTGAAGTCCGTGTCGTCACGCTTCGGGGTCGCCTCGTAGCCGGCCGTCCAGCTCCTGAGCCTGTGCTCCAGCTCGGCGAGCTCAGCCTTGCGGCGCTCGACCTCCGCCTGCAGCGCTTCCGCCGTATCACGATCCAGTACGTGACTCATGCTCGACCTTCCCCTGTTCGTGAACGTCCGCCGGTCGAATATACGACAATTCGATGAGGCCGACCCAGCACCGGAGAGGATTCGCTCAATCCGGCATACTGTCCGAATCCGGCCACAAGCTCCCGTACACCTCCCTGCTGATCGCGTACGGTGACCTCCGCCCAGCCACCGGGTCGTGGCCAGCCATTTCCACCCACGTGGTCCAGGCATCCATCGCGCGACGACCCACCGTTCGTTCGAGCACCAGGCGAGCATGCTCCATCGCCTGTTCGCGACGATTCGACTCCAGTCGCCCCGTGGACTCCAGCCAGGCGAAGTGACTGTCCAGGCCTGCAGCGATCTCCAGGACACCGTCGCCCGTTGACGCGACGCACTTGAGAACCGGGACGACCCACGCCCGGGCAGCCTCCGATTCCTGTGCGCCGGATACGGACTCCGGGATCGGAGAACTGTCCGTAGTTCGACCTGCCGCGATCGAGGAAAGATCCACGCCGTGATGGCCGGGAACACGGCTGGAGGCGGAGCCGGTACGGAGTGTGAGAACGACTTCGATTTCCTTCTTCAGCCGGTCCGCTCCGGGCCGATCCGCCTTGTTGACGCAAAACAAATCCGCCACCTCCATCAGGCCGGCTTTCATCGCCTGAATCCCGTCTCCCGACTCGGGTACGAGGACGACCAGCGTCGAATCCGCCGAGGACGCGACCTCCAGCTCCGACTGCCCCACACCGACCGTTTCGAGGAGGATCCGGTCGAATCCGAACGCATCGAGCAGATCGGCCACCTCGCGCGTCGCTGCGGCCAGTCCGCCGTGTGAACCGCGACTCGCCATTGACCGGATGAAGATCCCGTCCTCCGTGGCCAGATCGTCCATACGGACCCGATCTCCGAGCAGCGCACCTCCCGTGAACGGGCTGCTGGGATCGACCGCGATGATCCCCACTGTGAGTCCCCGGTCTCGATAAGCGCGACCGAGAGCCGCCGTGAGCGTCGATTTCCCGGCGCCGGGTGGGCCTGTGATTCCCACGCGGCGGGCGGATCCGACTCCGTCATGCAGTTCTTCGAGCACGGATTCGAATCCGGGGCGGTGGTTTTCTACCAGCGAGATGCAGCGCGACAGAGCGAGAAGCTGGCGAGCGTGAAATTTCTCCACGAGGCTCTGCTGGGAGGGCGTGAGGGCCGCCCGGGCTGGATCATTCATACCGACCGAAACTGCCGGCGGGAGTCGGTCGGAGCAAGCAGTTTGATTCAGGCAGTCAGCGGACTCGAAGGATCTGCAGTCTCGGTTCCACGCTCGAGTCGAGCATGCCCCCCTTTTCTGCCGGGCTCACCAGCTCCAGGCGCGTCCCAGCCCCTGTTCCTGCGGCATTCAACTCGACGTACAGACCCGTTGCGCTGAACAACTCAGCATCCAGAGTCGCGTCGTAGCCCAGGTCCCGCTTCACCGGCAGAAGCGGGTATCCTCCGGACGGCGGATTTACCGCGTCGCCGATTCTCGATTCGAATACGTCGCGAACTCTGTAGGACGGAAGTTGTAACTCCATCGAGGGCTCAACGTCAGATCGGTCGGATGAGACCAGCATCGTCGACCACTGCGTGGCCAGCCGATCGAATGGCGAGCCGAAGACCCCGGTGATCGCGTCTCGAGAGTCACCAGCCGACGACTGCACCAGAGCCCTGGTAAGAGCTGACTCTCCCTCGGTCCCATCCTCGTACCGGTCGAGCAGATAACGAAGGAAGCTCCAGGCCGCGCCGCGCATACGAAAGGTGTTGTAGTTCAGTGGGTCCGAAGAGTTCAATAGCGCTGCAGTGTCTCCCGGAGCGTCCAGGTACTGGCTCAGGTTGTACCAGTTGTTGAGGTAGTACTTGTTGAATGCGTCGATCTTCGCCTGCGTGCCGAGCAGATCGTCCGCCCCGAGAGCCGTTCCGGGTGCGAATCCATTCACCGCGTGGCCAACCACCTCCTCGGCAAGGTGCGACAGGCCTTCGTTCAGCCACACGTCCTGGGCACCGCCGTTTCCGCTCTGCGCGTTTATCAGATGCTGCAATTCGTGCGCGACCGTGTTGTCGGTGATGCGTCTGACCTGTTCCGTGCTGATTGCGTCGTTCGGAGATTCAGTGAACAGCCCATCCGGGTCCGGCACCATCAGATAGAACATCTCCGCCTGATTTCCGGAGGACGCGCCGAGGTCGAGCGGACACGTGAAACCGGCGATGAAGCTGACCTTGTAGTCGGTCGACATCTGGTTCACGCCGCGCGTGTACAGCAGGACGATGCGCCCCCCGTTCGCGTCGATGTCCCGAGGACTGCCGAAGTACTTCACGTTCATGTCGTAGATCACGTCGTCGAACGCCTGTGCGATCTCAGCGTAATCGGCCGAACTGAATTCGCCGGCCGAGCTCCGGTCTTCCACGATCACGGCGCGCCGACTCACGTGGCGGACCTCGCCGAGTATCGAGCTCGGCGTGTCGGGGAATTCTTTTCTGTCCACGCAAGTGAACCGGTACCTCAAGGTGTCTCCGACGAGCGGCACGCTGAACAGGCTGGCTCTCGTAGCGGTCGCGGACGAACGGATCTGCGGCAGGATCGACCGCTCGAGCTGCCTCAGTTCTGCATCCAGTGTGGTCTGACCCGCGCGCCAGGCCGAATCCATAATGTCCGGCCCGGACCCGGTCCCAATGGGATCCGTGAATCTGGTCAGGATCGGGGTGGTCGCGCCTGGAGTTCCATTCGGCGTCAACCTGAGTTCCATCGGGCTGAAGCCCAGTGTCTGGGCCATCGTGGTGACCACGACTTCGTACTGGCTGCGCGCCTCGTAGGCCGGAATGTCGATGCAACTGACGGCGGCAGATCCCTCGAAGATCACGTCCTCTCCTGGAACCAGATGCACGGTGTTGCATTCAGGCAAACCCGGTGACGCTGTCGGACCCGGTGAGTCCGCTCCGCACGCGGCGAGAATCGGTATGAGCCATATGGCAGCCGCTGAACGCGAAACCGTCATCCGCATGTACTCCTCTTCAGCCAGACAGTCGATCGGGGACGGTTTTCCTGCCGATGCACAGATCGAGCCAGGTGGCGCCTCATAGCGACTCTTCCCCAATCACTATCGCTACCATTTACCCATGGTTCGGTTCCTGTCTGGATCCGGCCTCGGATCCTCGTGTCGAACTCGATTCGCGAATTCTCCCCGGCATACGAATTAGAGCAGTACCGCCGAGGCGAGCCCAAGCAGCAGCATGAAGCCGGACAGGTCGGTAAGAGCCGTTACGAATACGGACGATGCAACGGCCGGATCGACGCCCATGCTCTCCAGAAAGATCGGGATGAACGCTCCGGCGAACGAGGCGACGACCATATTGCCCCACATGGCCAGCAATACGACAGTTCCGAAGCGGATACCCGCTTCGAACAGGAAATGGCCGGCGACCGCCGCGACGAGTCCGACTACCAGGCCGTTCAGCAGGCCGACCAGCGCTTCCTTGCGAACAACGCCCCAGCGTCGCGACAGGGACTCGTCGGACACCGCGATTCGGCGGATCGTCACTGCCAGGGCCTGGGTTCCCGCATTGCCGCCCAGTCCGGCGACGATCGGCATCACGACTGCCAGAAGGACCAGGGCCTCGATCGTTCCCTGGTAGCGCCACACGACGGACGCGCCGATCGAAGCAGTACCGAGATTCAACAGGAGCCACGGAAGCCGGCTACGGATCGCGTCCAGCGTCGATCCCCGGACCTCCTCCTCGTCCGACACGGCGGCGAAGCGGAGGATATCCTCCGTCGTCTCGGCCTCGATCACGTCGATCACATCGTCAAACGTGATCTGGCCTACCAGGCGGCCCTCCTCATCTACGACACCGATCGATGGAAGGTTATAGCGCGACAGCGACCGGCCGACGTCCTCCTGGTCCATTTCCACCTGCGCCACGGCCGCAGGTTCTTCCGTGATCTCCGAAATCGGCAGATCGGGTTCTGAGACCACGAGGTCCTGGAGCGAGACCACCCCCTGCAGAACTCCACCCGGGTCTGTCACGAAGATCGTGTAAAAGTCGATGTCCTCCTGGGCCTGGCGTCGGAGTTCGTCGATCGCCTGGGCCGCGCTCAGAGCTGAGCCGACCGCCAGGACATCGTGCGTCATGATGCCGCCGGCCGATTCCTCCGGGTAGCTCAGGAGTTCTTGAATCTCCGTCGCATCCGGCGCGGAAACCGACGACAGCACCCTGGCCTGATCCTCGGGCTCGAGGTCGCCGATGATG
Organism: Gemmatimonadota bacterium; assembly: GCA_039585915.1. Classification (GTDB taxonomy): domain Bacteria; phylum Gemmatimonadota; class Gemmatimonadetes; order Palauibacterales; family Palauibacteraceae; genus Carthagonibacter. The sequence goes on along the minus strand of JBDGUZ010000016.1, from coordinate 15,515 downwards.
TCCGCGGCGTCATCGTCGGCCATCTCATCGACGATCTCCCCGATCCGATCCGGCTCGAGCTGAATGAGAAGCTCACCGGGCTTCTCGACGTCCTCCATCTCGGCGAGCGCATCGGCCGCGAGTTCCGCGGGAAGGAACTCGACCAGCGCCACCCGCTGGTCCGGTTCGAGCGCCTCGATCAGGTCCGCGACATCGCTTCCGTGCAGGTCGTCGAGATACAGCCGCAGTGAATCACCGTCTTCGCGCGCGAGCAATTCCCTGACCCGTTGCGTGATTGCCCCAATCCGATCCAGCGATTCGGTCATCGTTCAACCTCCGCGGTCGGCATGGTCGGAGTGGCGACTCCGACGGAGAGGACGAGCTTGAGCCCATCCTCGACGCTCAGGGCCAGCCGGTGCACGCTGCGTCTGGGAAGAACAAGAAGGAACCCGGAGGTCGGGTTCGGAGCGGTCGGAAGGAACACGGTCACCGACGGCTCACCTGTGATCTCCTCGATCTCGGCCGGCGAAGATGCGGTCTCGAATCCGAGCGCCCATTTCCCCGGTCCGGGGAATTCGATCAACGTGCAGTGCTGAAACAACTTCTCCTCACGGTCGAGCACGGACTGGACGATTTGCGAAGACGAGGAGTAAATGCGACGTGCGAACGGGAGCTTCGCGAGTCCGGTATTCCACCAGTACAGGATCCGTCTCCCGATCGCGATCTGCGACGTCCAGCCGATGAACACGACGATCACGGCGAGGGCGACTAGGCCGAGACCTGGAATCTGTCGCACTCCCAGGGCAGGCAGGTAACGACCGAGAATCGGATCCAGGCGCTGAAACATCCATGCGAGGACGTAAGCCGTAACGCCGACCGGCGCGATTACGATCAGACCGGTGACGAAGTAACGCCGGAGTCTGTGCAGGAATTGTCTCATTCGTCCGACTCCTGGACCCGGCAGGTGGATGAGGGGTGCGAGCCCGGACAGGCTAGCGGACTTCCAGACCCCGAAGCAACTCTTCCTGCACCCGGTACATTTCCGAGGAATCGCGGTCGGGACCATCCGGGTGATCGTAACCGATGACGTGAAGAGTCCCGTGAATGACGAGTCGGAGGATCTCTTCCGTCAGATCGACGCCGAGCCGGGAGGCGTTTCTGCCGGCTGTATCCGGCGCAATGTAAACGTCTCCCAGGGCCGATTCGGCCGAGCCGAGCGAGAATGCGATCACGTCGGTCGAGCCGGCCTGGTTCAGCCACTCACCGTTCAGGCGCGTCATCTCTGAGTCATCTACGAGGGTAATCGAAAGCTCACCCTGGACGAGCCGCGGGTCCGTGCCGAGCGCCGTACGCGCCGCATCGATCATCGAGCCCCGTGCGTCCACCAGATCGGGCCACGACTCGAGCCCGTTCAGATGAATGGTCGCACCAGGCGGCCGCGAACTCTCGCCTTTGACCTCAGGAGGAGGAGTCACTTGACAAGCCCGGTCCGACCTGCTCGGTCCTCGACTCCGTAATCCGGGAACGATCTTCCGCATCGACCTCTACCTGCCGCTGCGCACCGCCGCCCGACCTGCTGTCCGCCGCCAGGATCTCCTCTCGCGCCTTCACGCCCGATGGATATTCGATCCTCCGGTGGTACATCCCGATCAGGATCCGCGCGAACGAGTCCTTCGTGCGCTCCAGGTCCCGCAGCGTCAGTGGACACTGGTCGAGCTGTCCTTCGTCGATTCGGGCCTGGACGATCGCGTCGATCGTCGCCCGGATCCGCTCCGGGGTCGGGTCCTGTAGAACCCTGGTGGCCGACTCGATTCCATCGGCGAGCATGACGATCGCTGTCTCCCGCGTCTGGGGCTTCGGTCCCGGGTAGGCAAAGTCGCCGGAATCGATGTCGGCATCCGGGCTCTCGCTCCTCGCCTTGTCGAGAAAGTACGAGATCACGCTCGTGCCGTGATGCTCCCGGATGCAGTCGTGAATGAACGGGGGCAGTCTGTGCTCCGCTGCGATCCGGAGACCATCACGCACGTGGTCCCTGATGATGGCTGCGCTCCGTGCCGGGGGCAGCCGATCGTGGGGATTGCGCCCCTTGGGCTGATTCTCCACGAAGAACTGTGGGTTCTCCATCTTCCCGACATCGTGATAGTACACGCCGGCACGGGCGAGAAGCGCGTTGGCCCCGACGGACAGGCACGCTGCCTCCGCCAGATTCGCCCCACTGATCGAGTGTGCGTAGGTACCCGGCGCTTTGCGTGATAACTCCCTGAGGAGTGGCGCATTAAGATCCGATAGCTCTAGCAATGTCTGATCTGTGCTGATCCCGGTGACCTTCTCCAGCAGCGGGACCGCGGCGCCGAGCGCGAGGAACGTGTACAGAGTTGCTGCGACGAGTCCCCAGGCAGCCGTCTCCGCCGGGATCCGCAGCGGCAGAGACTCCAGGAGTCCGACCGAGAACCCCGCCACCAGATACGCTCCGGTAATCGCCGCGATCAGAATCCAGCCGTGGGTCCGTTTGCGCAGGCCGCGAACGCCCAGCGCTCCGACCGCGCCGGCCGCCAGGAGAACGAACGGGTAGTACAGTGCATTCAGCTCGGTCAGGCCCGCGAGAAGGACGGAGGTGACGACGACGGCGATCAGTGACACGAGGCCATCCCACAGGGCGGCCAGCGGAATCGCCATTAACACGATCGGCACGAGTTCCGGCGGAAACTCTACCCGATAGATTACGCTGGCGCCGATCAGGCCGAGCGCCACCAGGCCCAGCACCAGCAGGTAGTTTCGCGCATCCCGATAGATGATCGGCCGAAACAACAGCAGGACGGCACCGAACAGGCCCAGCATCAGCGTACCGAAGAGGAAGCTGCCGACCGCAGTCCGGCGGCGACTCCCGAGACTCGCGACCCCCCGTTCGGCCAGGGCCTCGTTGTAGGCCTGCAGGCGCAGCAACTGGCGCTCCGACACGCGCTCGTGGGCCGCAATGATCCGCTCTCCCTCGAGCACCGTACCGAACGTGGTATCGACGGCGGCTCGGGCCTGCCCCCGGGCGAACCCCGTTGCCTCGGGATCGAACCGGAGGCTGGGAACGGTGAATCGGAACAACAGATTCTGGTATAGCTGAAATCCGGCCAGCGAGAGATCGGTCGGAGCGAAAGCCAGTGCCTCCTCCAGAAACCCACCGACCGTCCGCAGCGAATCCCTCGGAATCCGTCGATCTCCGTCGGGGGTTCGTACGATTACCACCGCGGGAGCCGGACCGGGGACGTCGAGGATCGGCGCCACGCCGCGCGGGAGCAGTTCCGCGTAGGCTCGGTCGAGGGCAGCGCGAAGCGAATTGCGTTCCTCCTCGACTGCCAGGAACTCCTCCTGCTCCTCGGTGAGCTCAAAGCCGTACTGGTCAAAAAAATACGCAGTGCGATCAGCCTCGGACGCGGCGAACGTGGAGTCGACTCCCTCGAAGAAGATCCGGGTGAGTGCCCTGGCCGAGTCTGCTGCTTCCGGTTCGAGGCTGTACACTGGCGCCACGACCCGCTCCGATTCTGCCCGCTCCGCGGCAAGCCGCGACGACGGTTTCGAAACCAGGAACTCGAAAGCGGCGATCACGTCCTGGTCCGCCACGGCACCTGCGCTGAGCGTCACGGCCTCCGGAAGCGGTGAGCGCGGAAACAGGAACGGAAGCAAAGCCGCAAGCAGCAGGACCAGCAATCCGCGAGCCCCATGGTGCGCCGCGCGGTCCCGCCAGCTGTCTCCGGGTCGTCGATCGACGGCCCGAATGGTGTCTCGCCAGGTCTCGCGGAACCGGGCGCTCAAGACCGGTCTCCCGAATCGCCGGCCCCATCACGCACCGCATAGGCACGGATGATGTCCTTCACCAGGCGGTGCCGCACGACGTCGGTCTCGTCCAGGTAGACGAACGAAATCCCCTCCACGTCGGACAGAACCCGCTCAATGTCGAGAAGGCCCGACTCCTCAGGCCTCGCGAGGTCGATCTGCGTCTTGTCTCCGGTAATCACGGTCTTCGAATTCAACCCGAGCCGGGTAAGGAACATCTTCATCTGCGCAGTCGTGGCATTCTGCGCTTCGTCCAGGATCAGGAAGGCGTCGGACAGCGTGCGTCCCCTCATGTACGCCAGCGGCGCGACCTCGATCACGTGTTCCTCGATCGTCTTCCGCACCCGTTCGGGTGGCATCATGTCTTCAAGTGCGTCATACAGCGGTCGCAGGTACGGGTCCACCTTTTCTCGAATGTCGCCCGGAAGAAAACCGAGCGCCTCGCCGGCCTCGACTGCCGGGCGGGTGAGAATGATCCGGCGGACGCGCTTCCGCATCAGGGCGTCCACGGCCATCGCCACCGCCAGGTAGGTCTTTCCCGTCCCGGCCGGTCCGATGCCAATCGCGATGTCGTGCTCCCGGATCGACGTGAGATAGTCGCGCTGCCCGGTGGACTTCGGCCGGATGACCTTGCGGGCTCCGGGAAGGGCTATCGTCTCTTCCTCCGCGTCCACACCGAGCTGGGCCGGTTGAGTCTCGGCCTCGTGGAAGAACCTCTCCACATCGGCCGTGTCGAACGGCCGCTGCAGGCGCGCGAGACGGATCATGCGTTGCGCCACCGGCGTGCAGCGCTCGACAGCTTCCGACAGTCGCCGAGCCGGGCCAGGGACTTCAGGTGTCCGTCGTTGACGCCGGCGAGAATCAGAGGGTCCGCTCCAGCCGCCGGGATCCGATGCTGGATCACTGGCGCGTCGAGCGGCTCCGCTGTCGTCTGTCCTGTATCTTCGCTCATCAATGCCTGTCCGGGCCGGGATTTCGAGCTGCTGTCATGCGAGCCGCAGTCATTCGAACCGCAGCCCGAGGACGGCCAGCTCCGACGCGTCAACAGCCGACGGAGCACCTTCGAGCAGTCCGCGGGCCGCCGTAGTCTTCGGAAACGCGATCACTTCCCTGATCGAGGTCGTTCCGACAAGCAACGCCACGAGCCGGTCGAGGCCCATCGCGAATCCACCGTGCGGCGGAACGCCGTACCGGAACGCTTCGAGCAGGAATCCGAACCGCGTCTCAATATCCTCCTCTTCCATACCCAGGACCCGCAGAATCGCTCGCTGGAGTTCCGGGACGTGGCAACGGATGCTCCCGCTGCACAATTCCGTTCCGTTGAGGACGAGATCGTACGCCCGCGAGCCGACGGAAAACGGATCCGAGACCAGCTTCTTCGGGTCCGTCTCGTCCGGCATCGTAAACGGGTGGTGGCTCGCCATCGGGCGACCAGTCTCCGGGTCCCGTTCGAACAGCGGGAACTCAGTAACCCACGTCCAGCACAGTCGATCTTCTAACGCCCCCAGCTCGTCGCCGATTGCCCGCCGGAGGGCGTCCAGCGCTGGGGACGTTTCCGAGTCCGGTCCAGCGACCAGAATCACGAGGTCGCCCGGTTCGATCGCGTGAGTGGAAGCCAGCGCCGCTCCCGCCTCCCCCGCGAGGAACCGGGCGGGGGGGCCGGACCATCCTTCGTCATTCCGCTTCAGCCACAGGGCACCCTTGGCACCCTGCTGTCTGGCCGTTTCGTTCGCGACGTCGAGTCGCGCCCGCGACAGGGATACTCCACCCGGGACGACGAAACCGCGGACTCGTCCACCGGCATCCCTGACTCCGTCCACGATCCCGAAGCCCAGACCCGAAAGACCTTCCGTGAAGTCCTGGATCTCCCACGGAATCCTCAGGTCCGGCTTGTCCGTGCCGTACTTCTCGAGCGCGTCGGCATATGTCATTCGAGGAAAGGGTTTCTCCACTTCGACGCCGGTCGCCTCGGAGAACATGCGGACCAGCATCCTCTCGGCCACTCCGAACACATCGTCTTCATCGACGAATGCCATCTCGACATCGACTTGCGTGAACTCCGGCTGACGATCGGCCCGCAGGTCCTCATCGCGCAGACAGCGGGCGATCTGGAAGTAACGGTCAAATCCCGCGACCATCAGCAACTGCTTGTAGAGCTGTGGCGACTGCGGCAGGGCGTAGAACTCTCCAGGGTGGACCCGGCTCGGAACGATGTAGTCTCTCGCCCCCTCCGGCGTTTTTCGGGTGAGGAAGGGAGTCTCGACCTCCAGGAACCCCTCATCGGACAGGGCTTGCCGGGCGGCGTTTGTCGCCCGGTGACGAACCGCAAAATTCCTTTGCATCTCGGGCCGCCTCAGATCCAGCACCCGATTCCGGAGCCGAAGCTCCTCCGACGGAAGGTCTTCCTCCGGTGGTACAGCGACGAGGATCGGCAGCGCCGCGGATTCTGACAATCGCCGGATGGCCGTGACCCGCATCTCGACCGAGCCGGTCGTCATATCGGGATTCACCGCATCCTCCGGCCGGGCTTCGACGGTGCCCTCGACAGCCAGGACATCCTCCGGGTTGAGATCGCCGAGGAGTTCCATCGCTTCAACCGAGGTCCAGTCCGGGTTGAATGCGAGCTGCACGAGACCGGTTCGATCCCGCAGGTGGAGAAATACTACTCCTCCCAGGTCCCGCCGCCTGTGAACCCAACCTGCGAGGTGCACGGCCCGGCCTACATGCTCCGGTCCGACCAGTCCGCACGGGACTTCTCTCCAGGCCGTCGCGCCCGGTACCGCCCGCTCCGATTCGATCAACGGTTCGTCTCCCGGTCGATTCCCGCATCAGGTCTCGGTTTCGACCTGCGAATATGTGTTCCGATCGCGATTCCGATCCCCGCCCCCAGGACATCGGCAATCCAGTCCGCCCAGGACGGCATCCGACCACGAATCCAGTGTTGATGCAACTCGTCCGCTCCTGCGAAGATGGCGAGCAGCGCGAGAACGAGCCAGCAGGTGTGTCTCCGTTTTCCGATGCGCCCATCGGCGATCGCCTCCGCCGGGACCGGCGCAGGCGGCAGGAATGCCCGGGCGACAAGGACGCCGAGAACGAAGTAGAGCGTGAAGTGAACGACCTTGTCGGCCCAATGGGGTAGTTCGGCGCGAATGTCGGGAGCCGGCACACTGGTGGCGGCGAGAATGATGAGCGCCCACACCCCCGCGGCCACTCGGGATTCCCGGCGATCCTCCCGCGGCCGGACGGTCGAGCTCGGGAAAGCCGGTCTCAATCGCGCTCAGCTTCGGCGACGCGCGTGAGAAACTCTTCCGGGCTCGCCGCGGCGATCAGTCCGGTGCGGACCATCTCGACGCGCAGCAGTCCACTGATCCGAGCGAGGGTGCGCACGTGGAGTCCAGTCGTTCGTTCGGGTCCCGCGAGCATCCACACGAGGCGAACCGGGCCTCCATCGAGGGAGTCGAAGTCGATTGGATCCGAGGTCGTGCCGACGGCCATTGTCATCGCCTGCAGCACAGGACTCTTCGCATGAGGAATGGCGACTCCGTTGCCGATACCGGTGCTGAGCACCGCCTCGCGGCGCTCAACGGCCCTGTATATCTCGGCGGTCTGGTCCGGAATGCCCGCCCGCGCGGCGAGAATCCCGCTGAGCTCATACAGGACGTCGCTCTTTACCCGTGAGGCGAGCGGAACCCGGATCTGTTCGGGAGCGAGCAGATCCGCGATCGTGTGATCCGGGCCGAGGGAACTGGTAATGATCAACGACCTCCGAAGGGAACGGTTCCACCGCTATCTTCGTATCCACGGCGGCCGGCGCGCCGGAAAGGATGAAGATATCCGAATCGCAGGCCGACCAGCAAGAAAACCACTGAGTGGAGGTGAGGCAGGGTGAACCGTGGGGCAGAGGAAATCCGGGAGACGACGACCGGCGACCGGGCCGAGCTGCTGGGCATGACGCCGGAACTTGCCCGCACGATTCTGCGTGACAGTCTGCGCGAATGGGATCAGCCGGAGTATCGCGTCGAGCAGGTTCTGTCCTGGGCCTGGGGCAGACGCGTGGTGTCGTTTTCGGACATGACCGATCTCCCTGCGGCACTCCGCGATCGCCTCGAGTCAAAGTTCTGTCTGTCGTCCGCGGCCCGCTCGTTGGAGGCCCGATCGACCGATGGGACAATCAAGCACCTGTGGCGCCTGGGTGACGGCGAACAGGTTGAATCCGTCCTGATCCCGACCGATGATCGGGTGACCCTCTGTCTCTCCTCGCAGGCCGGATGCGCACTCGGGTGCCGGTTCTGCGCCACTGGAGACCTCGGCTTCACCCGGCAGCTCAGGACTGCGGAGATCGTCGAACAGTACCGCGACGCCGATCGAGTCTCCGTCGAGGCGTTTGGAAGGGCCATCGCCAACGTCGTGTACATGGGAATGGGAGAACCGTTCGCGAACCTCGATCCGGTGCTCGAGTCCCTGACGGTGCTGAACGCCGGTTTCAAGTTCGGGGCCCGCCGGATCACGGTCTCGACCGTGGGACTGATACCGGGAATTCAGGCGCTCGCCGGGAGGCCCGAGCCGTTCCGTCTCGCGGTGTCTCTACATTCGGCAGACCCGCAGCTGCGCCGGGAGCTCATGCCTGTCGAGCGTCGATATCCGCTCGACGAACTTCTGGCCGCCGTTCGTGAGTACCAGGCCCGTAAGGCCCGACGCGTGTCGTTCGAGTACGCGATGATCGACGGGGTCAACGACAGTGCGGAGCTGGCACGGGAACTCGTTTCGAGACTGCAGGGAATCTCGAGCTACGTGAACCTGATTCCCTACAATCCGATACCGGGAAGATCCTGGGTACCGAGCCCGCGTGAACGGATCGACGATTTCCTCTCCGTTCTCGAATCCGGTGGGATTCCCGCGGCCGTACGCACGCCGCGTGGTCGCGACATCGCTGCCGCGTGCGGGCAGCTCCGACTCGAGCGGGATATCAGCGAGGCGCGTCCGTGACAGGCGTGTCCGCGACGAGCTCGAGCCAGTCATCGCCGAGGATGACGGTCGCGTCGAGCTACAGCTCCGGATCGAGCCGTTCCCGTACCTCGGCCCCGTGCAGAGCGGCCGCCACGGCCCCCGCCGCACCCGGTCGCCCGGAGCGATCCAGCACAACGGTTCGCTCGTAGTCGAACCGTGCAGCGTTACCATACGTCTTTACGTCGAACCCGGAGTCGCGCAACGCCTCCGTGATCCGCGCGGCGGCACCCGCGTCACCCGCTCCATTCAATACCTCCACACGGATCCGCTGCTGCTGCTCGTCGAACGGAATGTCGGCAGGGGCCGCAGGAGCCGCAGGCGGCCCGTCGGGAGTCTCCGGCGCAGATCGGAATTCGAGCAGGAACGAGGCGCCCAGTGCGCCCACGACCAGCACCAGGCCGAGGACGAGTCCCAGCCGGGCCCTGTCGTTCACGGGGCCACGACCCGGTTCCACAGCGAGAGCGAATCGGGTAACACCAGCGTTCGATGATCCAGCAGCCTGGTGATCCGCAGCCGCAGAATCTCGAGCAGCACCGCATTCCGACCAGTCGGAAGGCGTCCCCTGAGTTCCTCCCGCTCGGAGGCCAGAAACCGGCGTCCCGGATCGAGAAAATCGGCCATATATAGGAACTCCCCGAGCAAACCGAACTCGGGATGACCGGTCGAATGGTATGTGATCGCGAGCAGCAGCTCCTCGTCGGTCACGCCATCCTCGCGCAGGCGCGCCGCGCAGGCAGGGGCATGGAGCAGCGGATCGGGCCAACCTGAATCCACCAGCGACACGAGATCCGGCACGGGCGCATCCTTGAGCGCGTCGTGAAGGTGGCCGGCGGCCTTCCAGCGGACGATCTCGCCCTCTCCCAGTCCCATGGCAGTCGCCCAGTCGGAAAGGAGATCCGCCACACGCGCCGCGTGCGCCCTGCGACCCGGTCGGCACACGGCCCAGTCCGGCAATGCACCCGTCTGCCCCGCCGCTTCGATGAGAGGATGAAGTTCCGTCACCACGTTCGTTCTCTGCCCCTGCGCTCCCCGATGTTGTTCTGATCCCGAAGAATTCGGAATATAGGTTGTGGCGCCTGACGCGCGAACGCGCCGCGGGCCGGCGGCACGCCGGTCGGAGGAATCCCGTGCAACTGGAGAATGATGCCGATCCGATACGACTCCGTCCTCGTCGGCGCGCTCGCAGGCGAACTCGCGAGGACACTCGGTGGCCGCCGCGTCGAGGAGTTGCACTTTGAAGCGGGAGCCCGGCAGGTCAGGGCAGTGTTCAATGGCGGCGAGCAACTCCTCTGGATGCTTCATCCAGCTGCAGGGCATGTGCTGCTCCGGGCCGGGGAGCCCCGCGGAAAGGTCCGGCGCGCACGAGGCCGGGGAATTCTGCGGCGGGCGGTACAGATCATTGACGTGACCGCCGGACCTGACGAACGGCGGATCGTGATCCACCTGTTGCCGCTCGACAGGTCTCCGACCGACCAGCCGAAAGCCGAAGACCGCGAACCGGAATCCCTGGTGTTCGAGCTACATACGAACCAGTGGAACGCCCTCCTCGTGTCGGCAGGCGTGGTCCGGGCCGTTGTCTGGCCACGCCGGGCAGGCGATCGTCTGCTGTATCCGGACTCCGAATACCGCCCACCGGAGGGTGGAAGGCTGTGGAGCGCCTCGAAGCCCGGCCCGGAAAGCTGGGAGCAGTGGTGGACACGACAGGAGGACGGCGAGCGCGCACGAGCGTTGCTTCGTGACGCCGCCTGGGTGAGCCGGCTGAACGTTGGATACGTGCTCGGGTCCGATCACACGACCGAACAGGATGCGCTTTCAGCCCTGACTCGCCTCGAATCCCTTCGGTCTGCCGGGAGTGGCGAGCCAGGCCTGGATAGCGGCTTTCACGCGTGGACCTTGGTGAGGGGCACTTCCCTGCAACCGTACCCTCTCGATCTGGATGAGTCTGGGGCGGAAACGTGTGAATCGCTTCTCCATGCGATGGCCGCGTCGCTGGCAGGGGACGGACTCCGGCCCGGCGAGCGTTCTTCCGGGTCCCTCCAGCCCACGGGCGAGGCCCCCTCTCGATCAGGAGTTTCAGAATCAAGCAGCCTTCAGGGAGGAGAGGCCGAGCGACTCGAAGCTGCTCTCCGGAGCCGCGGGCGCCGGGCTCGCAAGCGTCGCCTCGCGCTCCAGCGGCAATTCGATCAGGGGGACGAATCGGATGTGCTGCGCTCTGCCGGGCAGCTCCTGCTGATGAACAAGGGCCGGATCCGGCGCGGGGACCCGGAAGCGGTTGTCGTGGGCTTCGACGGAATGGAGCGGCGGATTCCACTGGATCCCGCCAGCGACGCCGTGGCGAACGCCGATAGCTACTTCAGACGGGCCCGACGCCGGGAGAGGGCGGAGCGCGAGCTGCCTGCCCGTATTGCCGCCGCACGCTCGAAAGAGTCCGAACTCGAAGACGCGCTATCCGTGCTCGCGGAATCCGGTCCGACCGACCAGCTGTGGCTTCTCGCGGGTGGCCGCACGGCCGTCGGGCCGTTGACCCGGAAGCCCGGTGCGCCCGGATCCCACCTCCCCTACCGCCGACTCGTCTCGTCGCGCGGACTCGAGATCCGGGTCGGCCGCTCCGCACGTGCCAACGATGCTCTTACGTTCCGCCATTCGGCGCCTGACGATATCTGGTTGCACGCGCGCCAGGCTCACGGCGCTCATGTGATCCTCCGCTGGGGTGACCGGGAGCAGAATCCGCCGGAGACGGATCTGAGGGACGCTGCAATCGTGGCCGCGGAGTACAGCGAAGCCCGCTCGAGCGGGATGGTCGCGGTAGACTGGACGCGCAGGAAGTATGTACGGAAACCCCGGAAGTCACCGCCGGGAGCCGTGGTCCCCGACCGGGTGAAGACGCTGTTCGTGGAGCCGGATCCGGACCGGGTCCGGCAGATGAAAGACGATGGGCCCGACGCTCCATGAGCGCCGGGCCCGTCGTCGATCCTACTCAGCGGCCTCGGGCACTTCTTTCCGAGGTACCATTTCGTCTCGATTCGCCAGGTGCCAGGCCGTGGCAGCGACTACTACCGCCGCCTGTCGCAGGTCATCCAGCAATAGCCGCTCGTACGTGTCCGCGGCCGTGTGATGCGTGCGTGTTCCGTACACGATTGGATCCTGGATGAAGTTGAATCCCGGGATCCCGACCGCGTCGAACGCGAGATGGTCTGTCCCGCCCGTATTGCCGTGCTTGACTGCGACAACGCCGAGGTCCCTGAATGGCCACAGCGTCTGCTCGAAGATTGGAATCACCTTTTCGTTCGACTGATCCCAGATCCCGCGAATCCGACCGGTGCCGTTATCGACGTTCAGGTACGCGGAAATCCGATCGTGAAGCTCGGGGTGATCCTCCACCCAGCCACGTGATCCGAGCAGTCCCTGCTCCTCGCCGCTCCACAGCGCGATACGGATCGTGCGACGCGGAGTTTGTCCGAGCGATTTCAGGATGCGCATCGCCTCCATCATCACGAGGGAGCCGGCCCCGTTGTCCGTGCCGCCGGTCCCGTAGTGCCACGAGTCCAGGTGTCCACCGATCATCACGAATTGATCGGCCAGATCACCGCCAGGGATGTCGGCGAGTGTGTTGTAGCTGTTCAGGTCGTCGGAGAAGAACTCGTTCTCGACCTGGAGCTCCAGCTCCACGGGAGTGCCCCCGCTGACCAGCCTGTGGATCTGAGCGTAGTGCTCTTGAGACACGACGAGCGTCGGCGCCGGCTCCGGGTTCGCCGCGTTCCGGCCAGCCATGTCACCACCACCCCTGATCAGCTGGTAGGGCCTGGAGGACGGGATGAGCCGCGCCGCGATTCCCGCTTCGTGGAGCACTGCCGAAACCGCCTGCATCGCCTCCCGGCGGGCACGCCACTCCGCAATTCTCTTTTCCCGCTCCTCCGGCGTCATTGCCGGTCGATCGGGACGCTCCTCCGGCTCTCCGAGCAGGTCATCGAGCGATGAGCGCAGCGCGGCTGGCTCGAAGTCGAGCTCTGACACCGTCGGTGCGGCGGTCAGCACGATCGCGCCAGCCAGCTGCTCTTTCTGCGCCTCGACCTGTGCCAGGAGTTCATCAGCGCCTTCCGCAGTGAGTACGATCGCAGGACCCTGAACCGTGCCCTCGGTGCTCCCGGTCCACGCCCTCGCCCGGGCGTTGAGGGGCTGGGCATACGGTTCCACCATGCGGCCGGAGTACGACACCTCCCGCCAGCCGCGACCGAACTCGCCCCACGACTCTACGGTCACGTTTGCCAGTCCCCATTCGGAGAACATGCTGGCCGTCCAGTCGTTGGCCTCGCGCATTCCGGGCGAGCCGGTCAGCCGGGGACCGATGACGTCGGTCAGGTGGTGCGCCAGCGGCTGCATGTGCGAATTCTCGAGCCCTTCGGCCCGAATCGCCGCCACATCGTCCAGGTCTACCAGTTCACCGGCCACCTGGGACACGCCCGCGGACACTGATGCGAGAATCAGGACCGCCGCGAGGGCCGCGTGCTTCCAACCAGTGTTACGCATTCCGTCTACCTCCACTCGACAGGGGGGACGGGGATCCGCTCCCGATACGGCGCATTCGCGCCGGTTCAGCGAACCAGGATCAGGCGTCCGGTTCGTGTATCGCCGTCCAGGGTAACCACGTACATGTAGACACCTGCCGCAGCCGGGCGGCCTCCGTCCAGGAGTCCATCCCAGGTCAGCAGCGGCGCGGACCCCGCCGGGGTCACGCTCTCCCTCTGCCTGTACAGCAGGCGTCCCGCCAGATCGTAGATTTCGAGCACGAGTGAACCACCGGGTCCGATCGACTCAGCCGGGATTTCCACCGGGAATCGCATGATCCCCTCTCCGACCTTGAGGGGATTCGGATATGGGGGATCGACGACGAATCCATCTGCTCCACCGTTGGGTGGATCGATCGGCTCTGCCCGCAGCTCTGCCAGCCGTGTCGCCGCAGAGCCCTCGTCGTCCGCTGCCAGGAGCCAGAAGCGGGCTGCCACTTCTCCCCCGGCCGGTACCGAGACCGGCTCGAGTGCGATCAGTGCTGCCCGATCCGTCGCCGTGGCGGCGCCCGGGAACCCGGGATCAGTTCCGCCTTCTATCAGGAGGAGCTTGGCGGATTCGGTAAACACATCCCACAGGACTCCGCTGTCCTCGTCGTAGAATCCGGTGGGACCCGGGAGGCCGAGCGGAACGTCAGAGGCGGACACGGTCAGAGCGTCTCCGGCGAGGATCGCCAGGGGGCCTTCTCCGCTTCGGGACTCTGCGACCAGGGCGGACAGCTGGGTGGACCAGCGGACAGTCTCTCCCCCGGCAAGATCCCAATCAGCGAGCAAGGCCGGAGTCAGGTCGGAAATCGTCGAACTGGATCGATTCGAGATGTATGTGGTGACGGTAAGGGCCCCGACAGCGTTCCGATCCGTGGCCTCGAGCTCTGACCGAACTTCGAGTTGCAGAGGGATGAGCGCGTCGAAATCGTCATACACCATCCCGGCGCTCGTCCCATCCACCGACGTGAGGGCTCGTTGAGGGGCCCAATCCGTGTCGATCGCCGCCGGCATGTCCTTCTGGTCGGACCGTCCCAGCGTGGTGACGAAGAACCCATCCGACACCCTGCCGGCCGCCGCGACCCCGAGCCCACCAGCGGTCAGCAACTCTACGCCCTGCCACTCGAATCCGGAAGTCGCGGCTACCCGGCCCAGGCGGCCGAAGTCGTTCGCACCCGCCCTGAGGCCACCGTCCTCCAGCACGAACCCACCGAATACGTTCGGCGGCACGAGCAACATCAGGCGGCTGAGAACGGTCGTGCCGTCCGGGTCGTGAAGTGTCACCGCCAGGGCGGACGCGTCGGACGCCAGAACGAGGGGAATCTCGATAACCAGCGTACCAGAAGGTCGGATCGGCGGAACTGATCCCTCGGCCAGCGCTTCACTACCGCCTCCAGGCGCCGGTTGCAGACTGATGCTGCCGCCGGGCCATGTCTCGGACGCCCGGTTCCGGATGCGGATCACGATTCCGTCGTCGACCGCGAACGCGCTCGCGAGTTGAAGCAACGGGCCCGCGAACGACGCTCCGACCCGAGATACGGCAGCAGGCACATCAATCAGCCCGGAACCCGTGTCGTTGTCGGGACCGAGTGGACCCAGGTCACGGGCCGTTTGCATTAGAATTTGCTTTAACTCTTCCGGGCTATCACTTGGATTTAACTGGCGTAGAAGAGCGATAGTCCCGGATGCCTGCGCCACCGAAAAAGACGTTCCCTGTACCGCGCGGCCCGTCAGTCGGGCACTGTTGTCGCTCGAGGCAATCACCTCCGGAACGGTTCCGGGAGCCGCCACATCGGGCTTGATGCCGCCCGCGCACGGAGAGGGCCCCCGACCGCTGAAATCAGCCACGACTATCGAGGGCTCGACTCCGGCCGTCGCTCCGACACCGAAGCTGTGGAGATTTGGGTCGTCACGTGCCGCCGGGGCCGCTACCGAACCGGTGGCGGGTCCGAAGTTGCCGGCCGCGAACAGAACTGCGATTCCAGCCGCCTCGGCCGCATCGACCGCATCGTAAATCAGGTCGGTGCAGGCATCGATATCACCAGTACCCGGCTCGAACCCCCAGCTTCCGTTGATCACGTCCGGCGCATCGTTGGTAGACGGATTCCCATCCGGGTCGATCGCCCACTGAAACGCCTGTAGAATCACAGAGCG
>JBDGUZ010000015.1:0-29926 GCA_039585915.1 Gemmatimonadota bacterium | reverse complement strand
ACCATTTGCTGTGCGTGGGCCGCGAGAGGGGTGAGAATTGCTGTGGTGATGGCGAGGGTAAGCATGTTCGGGCAACGCGTACGTATGCGCCTCATCGGACCTCTCCGGTTACCGATACAGTGGTTCATGCAGGTGTCGAAGCACGCCCGCACGACAGGGGAGATCGTGTCGGTGGCTTCCGCTTGTGGGACACATCATCCCGCCAGAGGGTTGATCGCGCGAAGGGCCAAAAAGACAAAGCGCGCCGTAACTCATGACGCGGCTTCCTGGTGTGCGGAAGCGGGCGACCGGGATCGAACCGGCGACATTCAGCTTGGAAGGCTGACGCTCTACCATCTGAGCTACGCCCGCGAACGGCCGAGAATCTGACTACCCCAGCGGTTCGAGGCAAGGTCCTGCGGCGCTTCACCCGAACCCCGGGCAATCCCGTCCGGTGGACAAGACTTGCCCGCATGAATCAGGGGGTGCAGAATAGTTTTGAACCCCTATGCGATCCCCGACCACCGGACGGATCGGTTTCCGTCCCCCTGCACCAGGAGGAAATCATGCGATGGACCCTTCTCACGCTTGCCGCGGCGACTGCAGCCATGTTCCTGGCCGTTCCCGACGCGTCGGCACAGCAGACCACGGTCGCGCAGTTGAAAGCGGCCTACACCCCCGTGGGTCAGCTCCCGGCCGGCACCTACGGTGTCACGAGCGCGTCGCTCCCGGCGACGATGGTCCTTGACCTGCGGGCGAAATTCCCGAAGGGTCAGCTCCTCGTTCAGCAGGGCGGCGCGGAAGTGAAGTACATGGTCGAATTCTACGATGCCGGGCAGTGGGACGGCACGAAGAAGATCGACAAGATGAGCCTGCATTTCGACGAGGGCGAAGACCACTTCGTCGCCTGCACGCTCGCGCGCCGCGACAACAATCGGTTCAGTGGCGTATGCAAGGACGAGGCGGGTTCGGAAGGCTGGCTGGAAGTAGCTGGTCGCGAGGACGCGTCTCTCGAGCCGGGCAAGTGGTACGGTCCAAAAGACGAGCTTTGAGCTGACTGCACCTGAGCCGCACAGCTCCCCGGGAGCTACGAACGGGGGTCCGACGTCTCGCCGGACCCCCGTTCTTCATCCAGGGTCTCTGGCGACCCCGATTCTGAACAACCGGGGGCGCTGAACCACCGAAGGTCAGTCCGGCGTGACCTCGTGCCAGATATCGCGGTAGATCTTCCAGCCCTCGGAAGTCTTCTTGACCGCGTTCATCCAGCGTCCGCCGACGGTCACTGCCTCGCCGTCGACCGTCCCGTTCAGCTCGTAGGTGCCCCAGGTCGAGCCGATATTGGAGTCGATCATCCCACCGTACGTCCTGAGCTCGATCTTGAATCCGGCGAATTGGGCTGTACCCTCAGCGATTTCTTCGCGTCCGGTGATGATCCCGTCGGTCGGAGAGATTCGACGTGCATCCTCGGTGTAGGTAGCGGCCACCGCCGCGTAATCGCCGGCGTTGAACGCGGCCTCCCAGTGCTCGAGGATCTTGGTCAGCGGTTCCGGCGTCTCCTGAGCCTGTACGACGCTCACGCTTCCAAGCAACAGCATGATCGAGGCGATCGTAGTCAGAGTTCTGCGCATACTTCGTGTTCTCCTGATCAGGTGTGGTGATGCTCTACGGTGTGGGTGTTCACACCGGAGTCGTGCAAGCATCGCCAAGGTCAGGCCACAAGGGAAGGTCGGCAGGCGACGAAAGTCTGGTCACGAGTTCTGGCGACCTCTCGCCACCGGCGTTGTGCCTGTCGGGACCCTACAGCCGAATTCCCACTTTCCCACCGGACAACGAACCCACCTTTACGGAAGGGCAGACCGGGTCAGAGCGCGACGAGCGTCGGCGCAAGCCGTTCAACATCCCGTACCCCCGGTCCGCGCGGACGAAGAAGCGTCTCGAACTCAGGATGCGAGACCAGTGACCGGAGCATATGGAGGGCGTGCAACTCGACGCCGAACGGCAGCCCGGAAGCGAACGCCCGGCGGAGGGTGTCGATCGCCCCGGTGTGATCTCCGAGCGCCGCGTGGATACCGGCTGCGTGTAGAAGGTGCCGACCGGTGAGATAGGGGTTCTGGGTCCCCTCCAGCTGCGTGATCAGGCCGATGGCGCCTTCTGCATCATCCGCCCCGGCGGCGACAAGGCCGGCGAGGCCCAGCGCCTCCAGCGCGTCGAGCGGCTTCAGTGCCTCGAACGGCGCCAGTTCCCGCAATCGCATCGCGGCCTGCTCGAGCTCGCCCATTTCCAGCAGCAGGCGCACCTCGAGCAACCGATCCGCGTGTGTCGGCTCCTGCCTGTGCACCATCCATGCAAGAGCCTTGTGCCTGGCCACTGCTCCCGCCTCCGGGTGGCCGTGCGCGTCGAGCTCCTGCGCCGCGGTCCAGGCCACGTCGGAGGGACTGAGCAGCACGGTGGGAACCGTCAGGGCCTCGTCCACGATGTCCAGGGCTGCGCGCGGCTCACCGAGCGCAGCCCGCGCCCGCACTTCGGCCCGCATCGGTTCCAGGGCCTCCGGATAGCGGACGCGTCCTCCCGACACGGCGTCGAGCTCCGCGTGGTGTGCCCCGAGCACGTGCAGGGACCCGCCGACCACCTCGTAGAACTCCACCCACCTCCTCCACCACCCCAGTCCCCCTACCTCCATGCCCTCCAGGATGCCCAGGGCCTCCCAGGGCCTGTTCAGCCGGTACGCCTCCCGGCCACACATGAACTGGAGTACAGGGTGGGAGGTGATGGTGGTGACGTCGCGGCATGCCCTGTACGCTTCGGCGCGCCGACCCCGCAGCTCCGCGAGGAACCACGCCGTGAACAGCCGCTCGTATTCCGTAGCCGTTTCCTCTCCGGCCTCGAGCGACTCGATGGCAAGCGCCTCCGCTCCGGCCGGATCGCCGCAATACGCCACGGCGAGCGCCGCGAACGTCCCCGCCTTCACGAAGGAGGGATCGATCTGGTTGGCCCGTCGCAGCAAGCGGGCCGCCTCCTCGAACCGGAAGCCCCCGAATGCTTCCGATCCCCGGATGAACTCCCGCCACGCCTTCCAACTGGGGGTGCGATCCGGGATGCCGCCGACGAACGCCATCGGAACACGCGGATCGTATTGCGCCGCGACCGAAGCCATGATCCTGGCAACCACTTCGTCCAGTTCTTCGTCGCCGGGATCCGGATCGAGGATGACCGGCTCGGGCACGGCGAGCACGCGTCCGCCGGTCCCCGGCTCGGCGAGCTGCGTCGCAGCCTGGATGCCATCGGGATACCCGTACAGGGTGGCGGAAACGACCGCGCTCGACCATGGAGCTTCGCTGCCGACGACGACCTTCACGAAATGCAGGTCCGCGATGGCACCGGCGAGTTGATCCGTCAGGCGTCGAGCGAGAGCATCATGCCGCGGGTCACCAGTGAGGTTCTCCACGAATTGGATGACGATCACCACGGGAACCGGCTGCCGACGGTCTGCCTCCCGAACCCGGAGATTGGGCATATCGACGGCGGACGGTACAGGGCTCTGTTCACGGATCGGATCGTCGGCGCCGCCGACCTCTGCTCTCGTCCGAATCGTATCGGCCAGCGCGCGGGTCTCGGGGGCGGGCTCGATCTCCAGCTCGTGTCGCAGGCGCGACACGAGCTCGTCGTACGCCGACAGGGCCTCGGCCCGACCCCCCTCCTGGTCGAGCAGCGAGATGAGGCGACGCCAGGCCACCTCGTCGTACGGGGCCAGGTCCGCCCAGCGCCGGGCCCAGCGCACGGCAGCCGGCAGGTCTCCACTCGTCGCCGCCAGCGCGCACAGCCGCTCGGCCGCCTTGCCGGCCTGACGACCGAGTCGGCCGCGTTCGCCGTCGAGCCAGCGGTCGAACTCCCCTCCGTCCACGTGCAGGCCGGGCAGGAACTCGCCCAGCACCAGGTCCAGCGCCTCGATGAGGTGCCCGTCGGCCAGCCCCTGAGACAGTACCCGGGCATCGCACCACAGCAGGTCCTTATTCGCCCCGACGGTCTCACGGCCATCGGAGAGGATCACGTCCGACCCGAGCGCTCGACGCAGCTCGTAGATCTCGTGCCGAAGCATGCCTCGACCGTGGTTCTCGTCGAGCCCGGGCCACAGCAGAGCGATGAGAGTTTCCCGGCGGTGAGACCTGACCGGATGGCGGGACGCCAGATACGCCAGCAGGGCGGTTCGCTTTGCGTGCCGGAGGGGCTCGTGGATGAGCGTCCCATCCTCGTTACACAATTCGATCCTGCCCAGGGTGCGAAACTCGAGCATGGCACCTTCGGGTCACTGACCCGGCCTATGCAGGTTTCCGTCGCCTTCGACCGGCGCAGGGGGTACGCCGGCGGCCGCAGGGGCAACCTCTTGAAGTTACGCAGCCCTCGACCGGTTTTCCACTTGTGCCGCTCACGGCACGCTCACGGAGAACTCACGCCGGTCCCCGATACTCAGGAAAAGATTAGCCGGGGCGCCGGGTGAGCCGCAGTGCCGCCGTGTCGCATCACGTGAGGCGCCCGGCCCCGACCGAAAGAGGAGGGAATCATGAAGCGTCATTCTCTGTGGCTCGCCTGCGCGGTCGCGCTGGTCGCCTGCGAGACCGCCACCGAACCGGAGCCGGTCGGCCCGGACGCGGATGAGGCCGTACAGCAGGCCGCTGCCACGGTGATACCGATGTCCGATGGGCCCGTGGTCCATCGAGGACAGCTGAGGTCCGAGGGAGATCTCGTCGTGATCGGCTGGTGCGACGAGGCGGCCGGCGTCTTTCGCGCGGCGGCTCCCGGCATCGGAACCATGACCCACGTCGGTCGATTCGAGGTTCAGCAGGACGGGTGCGTGAACCCGGTGACCGGCGCTGTCACGGACGGACAGGGAGTCCTCACCGCGGCGAACGGCGATGAGATCCACCTGGCCTACTCGGGCCTGGTCCTGCCGGGCGGAGGGTTTCTGATCATGGAGCTCCGCTACGTCGTGACCGGGGGTACCGGGCGGTTCACCCGTGCCGAGGGCGGCGTGGACGTGCGCGTGACCTACTGGTCGGAGACGGAGTGGACCGCCGAGGGCGACGGCTGGTTGGCGTACTTCGCGTCAGATCGAAGGGATCGCTGACGGCCCGCAGCACGAATGGGGGGCCGAATGCGCGCCCCCCATCCTCTCTCTGTATCTGTTCGGCCGTGATGCAGCCTGGCGGCTTCGATGTCTTCAGACCGCCGGTCAGCTGCGCTCCATCTCGTGCCAGATGTCGCGGAAGATCTTCCAGCCGTCCGACGTCTTCTTCGTCGCGTTCATCCAGCGTCCCTTCACCGTGACCGGCTGACCGTCGACGGTTCCGTACAGCTCGTAGGTCCCCCAGGTGCTGCCCACGTCCCCGTCCATCAGTCCGCCGTACGCCTGAAGCTTGATCTTGAACGCGGAGAATGCCTCGTTCCGTGCCGCGATCTCGGCCCGCCCGCGGATGAGATCCTCGCCCGGGGGCATGCGGATCGCGTCCTCGGTGTAGAGTGCCGACACGGCGGCGTTGTCGCCGGCGTTGAACGCGGCCTGGAAGCCGTCGAGGAGCTTCTGCATTGGCTCTGGCACGTCCTAGGCCTGGACGAGGCTCGCGCTGCCGAGCAGCAACAGCACGGTGGCGAGCGAGGTCAGGTTTCTGCGCATTCTTTCCTTCTCCTGATCGGGAGTGGGGACGCCCTGCGGTGCAGGCGAGCGTCGGGAGTGATCGAGGATCGCCAAACCGATTCGGATGGGAACCCTGCGCACGATCGTCGGCGTGCACTGCGCGTCCTCGCGGACCGTTTTCGCCTCCAGCCAGCTGGCATGCTCCGGCGCGTGGTACTCGCGGTGCACCTGCGTCACGAAGTCAGCTTCATCCGCTTCGAAGATGTCGTCGAGATGCGTCTGCGGATTGCGGTCGAACAGGGGACACCAGGTGCTCCAGATCTGCACCATCGCGCGGTGTCACGCGCGGAACGGGCCGCGGGTGGAGTCAGCCAGGCGAGCCGACCGTGGGCCACAACGGATTGCACTCACGCTCCGCTCACGATGGCAACGTAGAGTACACGTAGAGGAACATCGGTGGCGTCGGCCCAGACGGGGTCGACACTTCGGGGAGGGTATATCAATGATCGGGAATTACAGGAATCTGTGCTTCATCGTCGTGCTGCTTCTTCTGACGGCGTGCGCGTCCGAGCCAGTGTCGGGACCGGATTATGCCGAGTCGGCGTCGGGACAGGAGCCCGCCGAGTCAGTGTCGGGACAGGAGCCCGGCGAGTCAGTGTCGGGACAGGAGCCCGGCGAGTCGCCCGCGGTGCATGAAGGCATAGACCCGCTGGGACCGGAGTCACAGCCCAGCTTGAACGGGCCTCCCACCGCCAGAATCGAGGCTCCTTGCGACGGACTGGTAATGTACGAATTCAGCCCCAGTTACTTCTGGGGCTCGGCGTGGGACGATGAGGATGGTGAGCTGTCGCACGAGAGTTTCGACTGGAGTGTCAATGGACAGCCACTTCCTGGCTGTGGCGAATGGGATGGTTGGGCCGAGGCCGGCTGCGGCACCGGCGGGTACATCGGGAGCTGGGCGCTCGGACCTAACGTGTTGACGCTCACGGCGACCGATTCTGATGGAGCCCAGGGCTCAGCGAGCATCACGATCACGGGGATCGAGTTCCGCGATGCTTCGTTCACGGACGACATCCTCTCGTTCTTGCTTCCGTACTGCGAGAGCTGTCATGGCGCTGAGAGAGCCGAGGCCGGGATCCGGCTCGACAGTTACGAAGCGATCATGACGGGTGCGACTGCAAACGGCCCGCTGATCGTGGAGGGGGACCCGACAGGGGGTATCCTGATCCCGCAGATCCTGTCCGACCACCACCACGTGGAGGGGTTCGGCCTATTCCCGAGCAGGTGGCTGGCGGAGACCATCCTGCCTGTCTGGATCCTCGAGGGAGCGAGGAACACGGATCACGCCCACCCGCCTGTTCCGGGTCCGTGCAACTGAAGCGAGTCCTGAAGAACCGAAGAGGCCCGACGAGTCGGGCCTCTTCGAAGCGGGCGACCGGTCTCGAACCGGCGACCTTCAGCTTGGGAAGCTGACGCTCTACCAACTGAGCTACGCCCGCAATGCTACCCCGTCAGGGCAACGCCCTGACACTTTTTGCGCCGCAGGTGCGAAAAGCACTGAGCTACGCCCGCAGTGTTGTGTCTCGTCGCTTCCACGATCTGCCGATCGAAGATCTAATGATCGTTCCAGCGACGAGACACGCCCGGAGTACACCAGTCACCACACCAATGGGGCGGGAGGGACTTGAACCCCCGACTTCTGCGATGTGAACGCAGCGCTCTAGCCAGCTGAGCTACCGCCCCAGGATCCAACTGTGGTCCGCAACTCACCAGGTCCGACTTCGTCACTTCAGAGCGGGTGACCGGGATCGAACCGGCGACCTCAACCTTGGCAAGGTTGCGCTCTACCAGCTGAGCTACACCCGCGCGCGGCTCGTGAGCCTTCAAGTACGACACACTGTTCAGGCGCAAAGAGCCGGGCCCGCGAGCCCGGCTCCAGCACCGCGAAATGTTACGGCACCGGCGAGGGATGTCAATGTACGAACGCTCCAGCCGTCAGGCCGGGAACCGGAATAGGCCTCACCCGGTTCTGTAATCGGGTGGCGTCCGAGGCTGCCGAGACGGTAACAGACAGAGCAGGGAGTTCCAGAGTGGCCGGGAAGCTGCGCGGTTGTCGAAGGTCTGTGTGTGGAGTGCTGGCGTTGCTCGTGTCGGCATCTTCCGCAGCGGCACAGCCAGTGACCGAGCGATCTCCAAATGTCGAAGGCACGTGGGTGGCCTCTCCTCGCACGCTGCACTTCCTGCTGTCGCACCGTTTTTCGGTCGTCGGAGACGATGCGGACGTCAGCGACATCTTCGGTGACGGGAAGATCGTCAACTACCCGACGTTCGCCCTCACATACGGCGTGGTCAAAGACCTCGACGCGGGCATCCGGTACAGCAGCAACTCACTCGTCGCGGACGGTGCCAACGAATGGCAACCGTTCGTGAAGTGGGCACCGATCAGAGTTGTCCAGGGCGGGCCCTTCGGGCTCGCTACCACTGTCGCCTGGAACGGTGGGATCGGAAGCGTGGACGGGGAGTTGCTCGGCGAGGGACGCTTCGGCCGGCTGTTCGCGACCGCAGGCGTAAGGGGGTTCTCGAAACTCTCCGCAGCTGCCGCGGGGGACGGGGACGATGGCGCGGGACTCGCCGTGGTCGGAAGCGCCGGGTTTCACGTGCACCGATACCTGACGCTCGCTGGTGACGTCGCCGAAGTCGTCGCCGGTGGCTCGGCTCCGCTCGCCTGGAGCGCGGGACTGCAGATCGGGATCCCGTACACGCCGCATACCTTTTCGCTTCTGGCGACGAACGTATCCAGCGGCACGATCCAGGGTTCCTCCATCGGCGTGGATGGGGCTACTTATTGGGGATTCGAGTTTACGGTCCCGTTCAGTGGCTTCGCTCGGTGGGGGAAGATCATCGATCCCGGCGAGGACGGGGGTGACGAGGGCGCGGAAGCGGAGCCAGCTGCGGACCAGGCGGAACAACGCGTCGTGGAAATCGAGATCCGAGGATTCCAGTTCGACCCGGGAGTAGTACGCGTCCGACCGGGAACGGTCGTCCGATGGATCAACCGGGACCCGGTGGGCCATTCCACGCGCCTGGAAGGAGGGGCGTGGGCCTCTGAGCTTCTCGGTCCGGGCGAGATCTACGAGCGGAAGTTCGAGGAACCGGGAGAGTTCGATTACACCTGCGTTCCCCATCCCTACATGAAGGGACGAGTGGTAGTAGAGCGATAACGCCGCGACAGCGGCCATGAAGGAGGAAGATTTTCATGCACAAGCGGATCCCGTTCCTCACGGCGATGGCTGTCGTGGCAGTGGGCGGCCTGTCCGTCGCCTCCTGCAGCGACGATGATCCCGCGGGTCCGCCCGCAGGTGGAAACGACCCGACTGCCGTCGCGGTCGCTTCTGGCGATGGCCAGACCGGCCGCACGCTGGAGGCTCTTGACGCCCCGCTCGTCGTGCGGGTCACGGACGCACAGGGAGCGTCCGTCAGCGGAGCCACCGTCTCCTGGGCGATCACCCAGGGTGGCGGAACGCTCTCCGGCACGTCGTCGACGTCGAACTCTCAGGGGCAGGCCTCGATCGAGTTTTCCCCCGGAGCGACCATCGAAACCAGCAGCGTCGAGGCAAGCGTCACAGGGGTAGCGACCGCCGCGAGCTTCACGGTCGAGACTTCGATTCTCGTGATCGAGATGGAGGGGATCGCGTTCGTCGGTCCGAACGGGACGGACGCGGTGACGATCCCCCTCGGGGCGACCGTAGAGTGGGTGAATCGGGACGCGGTCCAGCACACGGCCACGTCGAACTCGATGCCGCCCGGCAGCCCGATGATCAACTCGGGTCTGATGGGCCAGGGGGACCGTTTCTCGTTCACTCCAACTGTGGCCGGGACCTGGACCTATTTCTGCGAGGTGCACCCGGCGCTGATGGCGGGCGCCACGGTCACGGTGCAGTAGCCCGCGGCAGGGACTGCGGTAGAGAATGCGGCGGCAAATGTGGCCGGCACGACCGGGGTGGTCGCGCCGGCGGCGCGCGGCGTAGCTTGACGCGATCGGAAGCGTCAAAGACTACTCCAGTGGCACCAGGGATCGGGCGTGAGCGAGTCGACAGAGCACGAATCACAGGACTCACGAGTTCTACAGGATCCACACGATACTCTCGACTCCCTCGAGTCCTCGGGTCGTCGCGCCCTCGACCGACTCCTGGTCGTCCTGTATCAGCCGCAGGACCTGGTGAACATCGCCCTCGTGGTGCGGGCGATGAAGAACATGGAGCTGTCCCGCCTCTGCCTGGTCTCCCCCGGTGACTTCAGCGCGTGGCGTATCGGGGGCATCGCCCACGACACGTCGGAAATCGTCGAAGCGGTCCAGATCGTCGACACGTTCGAAGAGGCGGTCCAGGATGTCGTCCGCGTGGTTGCCACGACCGGCCGGCGTCGGGCGAAACGACAGGAATGGTCGGAGCCGAGACACGCGGCGCCCGGCATCCTCGAGCGCACGGCGGCCGGTGACGTGGCGCTCGTGTTCGGCCGCGAAGACCGCGGGCTCCCGAACGAGATCCTCGACCTGTGCGACGAGGCGGTGTGCATCCCGACGAACCCGGCACACAAGTCCCTGAATCTCGGACACGCGGCGCTACTCATGTTTTACGAACTCCGCGAGGCGGCCCGTAAGCTGGGCGGGCTCGAGGAGCGCGACTTGTCAGGTAAGCCGCGGGACTATGCCCCGCCCGCGACGGCCGCGCAGATGGAGGAGTTCTTCCGGCTGTGGGAACGGGCGCTGGACCAGATCTCGATGTTCAAGGGAGCGGACGCGCCCTCGAAGATGCGGAGCTACCGCCGGCTCATCCGCCGCGCGGAGCCCGACGGCCGCGAGATCCGACTGCTCGAGGCGACGGCGTGGCGGATCCTGCACCACGCGGATCGGACCCGGGCCCGGCTCGAGGACGAACTCCAGGCCGGGGACGAGACCGAGGACTAGCTCCGACCACTGGCTCCGATCACTGGCTCCGACAACTAGCTCCCGGCCGCCGGCGCGTAGAAGCGTTCGACGTAGTCCTTGAGCATGCGCCGGGCAGAGAAATCCATCCCGCCCGTGCGGATCGCGTGTTTCATCACGCGGATCCAGCCCCGCGGCACGCCGTCCACGTCGCGCCTGTAGTACAGCGGCGCGATCTCCGACTCGATCGTGTCGTACAACGACAGGACGTCGGCCTCGTTCCGGGCCAACGGGTCGCCGCCCAGCTCGATCGG
Source organism: Gemmatimonadota bacterium (assembly GCA_039585915.1). Lineage (GTDB taxonomy): Bacteria > Gemmatimonadota > Gemmatimonadetes > Palauibacterales > Palauibacteraceae > Carthagonibacter. The sequence continues at coordinate 19,080 of JBDGUZ010000015.1, read as the reverse complement.
GTGCCGTCCGTTGATCGCCCAGCCGTTCAGGCGGGTCCAGCCCTCGGCCCACCATCCGTCCAGCGTAGACAGCTGCGGCACGCCGTTGATCGCGGCCTTCTGACCGCTCGTCCCGCACGCTTCGAGCGGCGGACGCGGGTTGTTCAGCCACACGTCAACGCCGGAATAGAGGTCACGCGCGACGTTCATCTCGTAATCCTCGATGAACGCGATCCGGCCACCGAATCTCGTCTCCAGCGTCTTCCGATACACATCCGCCAGCAGCTCCTGCCCGGGCGCGTCCGCCGGGTGGGCCTTGCCCGCGAACACGAGCTGGACCGGGCGCCAGGTATGCGTGAGGATCTCCTCGAGCCGGTCCAGGTCGCTGAAGATCAGGGAGGCCCGCTTGTAGGTCGCGAACCGCCGGGCGAACCCGATCGTCAGGACTTCCGGATCGAGCAGTGTGCCCGCCGCGATCACCTGGCTGGGCACCGAACCTTCGTCCTGCCACCGGTACCGTGCCCGCCGCCGCATCACGCTGAACAGGCGGTACTTGCACTCGAGATGCGCCCGCCATAACAGGTCGTCCGGCAAATCCAGCGCTCGCTCCCACAGGGCCGCATCGTCCTGCGTCAGCAGCCAGTCGGGCCCGAGGTAACGGTCGAACAGCCGACGGAACGAGGGCGACAGCCAGCTCGGAAGGTGCACTCCATTCGTGATGTGCCCGATCGGTACCTGCTCCTCGGTCGGCGCGCCCGGGATCTCCACCGCAGCCTGCGCCGCTGTCGGACGGGCCTCCGTCGTGCTCGGAGTCTCGTTCCCGCCGGCGGAGCCTTCACCTGCGCCGTCACCGGAGCCGTCGCCGGCGCCGTCCGGCCATACGCCCTGCCACATCACGCGAGCGACCTCGCCGTGCAGCCGACTCACTCCGTTCCGATGGTCGGCGGTACGCAGCGCCAGCGCCGACATGTGGAACCGGCCGTCGTCCTCGGGATGCCGTCCCAGGTCGAAGAACATCTCCTGGCTCATACCTATCCCGCCAACGTAGTCCGCGAAGTACCGCTCCATCATGTCACGCGGGAAGAAGTCGTGTCCGGCTGGAACCGGCGTATGGGTCGTGAACACGGTCGTGGCTCGGACACGGCGCATCGCTTCGTCCAGGGACTCGCCGGCTGCTACCTGTTCCTTCATGCGCTCGAGCATCATGAAGGCCGGGTGGCCCTCGTTCGCGTGCCACACGCCAGGGTCGATCCCGAGACTGCGGAGCACCCGGACGCCGCCGATCCCCAGCACGATCTCCTGGCGCAGTCGCATCTCCAGGTCCCCGCGGTACAGCTGATGCGACAGGGCCCTGTCGTCGGGGTGATTGCGCTCGATGTCGGTATCGACGAGGTAGATCGAGGTCCGGCCGATCGCCAGCCGCCACACACCGAGGTGCACCTCACGACCTGCGAGGGTCACGATCGCGTGGGTGCCGTCGTCTCCGTTCCCCCACATGCGCTCGAGCGGCATCGATTCCGGATGGAACGGCTCGTCGATCGCGATCTGTCTCCCATCCTCCAGTAGTCGCTGCCGGAAGTATCCCTTCTGGTACAGCAGACCGACGCCCTTGAGCGGCACCCCGAGGTCGCTCGCCTCCTTGAAGTGATCGCCCGCGAGAATCCCCAGGCCGCCCGAGTAGATCGGGATCGACGTGTGGACCCCGAACTCGGCACAGAAGTATGCGATCCCGCCGTTTCCGACGTCGCCATACTTGTCGAGGAACCAGCTGCGTCGGGCAGCCATCACATCTTCGAACTCGGCCATCACCGCATCGTACTCGCGCAGGAACAGCGGGTCGGCCGCCAGCGCCTCGAGCCGCTCCTGGCCCAGACGTCGCAGCATCTCGACGGGGTTCTTACGCGACCGCACCCACAGTGTCAGGCCGAGGCGCCGGAACAGCGCGCGTGCTTCGGGCTGCCAGGCCCACCACAGGTTATGGGACAGAGCATCGAGCCCTGCTATACGGGTTGGAAGCGAGGAGATTTCTTGGTCACTCAATTGTCCCGGGGGGTTCGGGTTCGAGGCGCTAGATGCGAGCCGCGGCCTTTTCGATGAGGTCCGCGTTCGAGCTGGTGCGACCCATGATCCCGAGGACTTCCGAAATCGCGTCCTCGGGGGACATGTCGGCCAGCTCGCGACGCATGGCATGGGAGACGTTCAGGGCCGCGTCGGACAGCAGCAGCTCCTCGCGCCGGGTGGCGCTTGACTGCAGGTCGATCGCGGGCCACAGCCGACGATCGGCAAGGTCCCGGCTCAGCACGAGCTCGCTGTTCCCGGTGCCCTTGAACTCCTCGAAGATCACCTGGTCCATGCGGGAGCCCGTATCGACGAGCGCGGTGGCGATGATGGTCAGTGACCCTTCGCCCTGCTTCGGGTCCACGCACCGTGCGCTTCCGAGGAAACGTTTCGGCTTGTCCAGCGCCGAGGCGTCGAGCCCTCCCGTGAGAGTGCGGCCCGTTCCCTCCTCCACCGCGTTGTAGGCCCGGGCGAGGCGGGTGATCGAGTCGAGAATGATCACCACGTCCTGTCCCATCTCTACTCTGCGACGCGCCCGCTCGAGCGTGACCTCGGCCACCTGCACGTGTCGCTCGGCCGGGTGGTCGAAGCTCGACGCCACGACCTCTCCGTAACCGTGCTGCTCCATCTCGGTGACCTCCTCAGGCCGCTCGTCGACGAGCAGAATGTAGACGAATACTTCGGGGTCGTTCCGAATGATTCCCTCGGCGATCGCCTGCAACACGAAGGTCTTCCCGGCCTTCGATGGCGCTACGATCATCGCGCGCTGTCCTTTCCCGAGCGGGCAGAACATGTCGATGATCCGGTTCGTATAGTCGGGCTTGCCGTTACGTTCCGAGCCGCACTCGAGCGACAGCCGCTCGTTGGGGTGAATTGCCGACAGGCGGTGGAACTGCGGACGGTGGCCGACCTCTTCCGCCGGCACGCCGTTGACCGTGAACACCCTCTTCAGCGGCGGACTCTTGCCGCCGCCGGGCGGGTTCCCGATTTCGCCGCAGATTTCGTCGCCGGTGCGCAGGCCGTTCTTCTGAATCACCCGCTGTCCGACATACACGTCTTCCGAGCTCGGCGTATAGGAGGCCTGGGGTCTCCGGATGAAGCCGGATCGACCGTTGCCTATTACTTCGAGCACGCCAAGATAATCTTCGCTTGTCACTCTTCGTCCATTTCGTACGGTGACCGGTCCGCCGGATTGGATCGGACCGGGAATCGGCGGGCCCATCCGCGAAGCCGATCGGCTTCCAATTGGAATTCCGAAGGGGGAACGGCTCGGGGCCACAACCTCTCAGAACAACCCGTCAGTGCTTCCGGACATCCGGCGCTATGGCGGGAACCAACCGCGGAATCGCGACCGGTCCCCGGAATGTGACGAGAATCTGCGCCGAAATCAACCGTTCGTCACCATCAGGACAGAATTCGACGTTTCAGAACAGCAGGCGGTACGTGAGCCGGACGTCGATTCCGGGCAGTGGCGCGACATCTTTCAGCAGCGACACGTGGTTACGCGCCTCGGCGTTTGTCAGGTTCGTTCCGCGCAGCGTGATCTCGTGCCCGAGCGCCCCGGTGATCAGTCCGTAACTCACCGAGGCGTTGAGCATCGTGTAGCCCGGCGTAGTAGTCTCGTACTCCGCCACCCGGGTCTGCTTCTCCGTCCGCCGCAGGTCGAGGGTGGCCCGCCACTGCCCGTATTCCCACAGGGCCCCGGCGCTCCAGCGCAGAGGCGGGATCAGGGGAAGCGGCATTCCCGAGCCCGTCTGCTCCGCGAATACGTAGTCGCTCGCCGCCGTGAGCCCGAGGTGATTCCCCGGCCGGTGCAGAATCGACACCAGGAGGCTGACTTCGAATCCGTAGAACCGGGCGTCCGACTGTCCGAACGTCGCGACGGTCAGACCACCCAGCACAGAGTCGGATGGAGCGAGAAAGATGAAATCGTCGAACGAATTCATGAACCCGGCGATCTGGCCGGTGACCGGTCCCTGGCTGAGGATCGCCGCCGCATCGAGGCTGTATCCGATCTCGTTTCGCAGATCCGGATCCCCGATCTCGTACAGCCGGGTCGCCACGTGCGGTCCGTCGGCGAACAGCTCCACCGCCGTCGGCAGCTTCACGGACCTGGATCCCGAGAAGGTCAGGGTGAACGATTCGTTCACTGGCCAGTTGAGGCCAAGCGAGGTCGAGAATCCGTCGCTGTCGCGCGCTGCGCCATCCACCGTCTCATCGTCGCGTCTTTCCCACCGCGCCCCGACACCCAGGTTGAGCGAGCCGACCGGAATCTCTTCGTAGGCGAACAGGGCGAACGACTTCGTGTCCGTGCCGGGCATGAACGCCTCTTCCCCGGCCGCTGTCATTTCGCGCATCCCGAACTGCATGCCCAGCGTCCCGCTCACGGGACCGAGCGGAGCGTGCGTCGCTTCGAGCCGCGTGTCGAGCTCCCGGTTGTCGAATCGGGTCCCGATCACCTCGCCCTCGAACTCCTTGTGCTCGTAGTCGGAGAAACCGGCCCGCAGTTTCGCCCGGCGGATCACGCCGCCCCCGAAGCTCCAGGCGCTTTCGAGGTCGAACCGGAGCTGATCGAGGTCGATCTGGACGCCTTCATCTTCGGCCGCCACCGGCTCCACGGGCTCTTCGTGGGCATGTTCGTGCCCCGGGACTCCGTAGTTCGTCGCGTACGTCGTAGCGGCGAGGCCGAAGTATCCGGCATCTCCCACGTATGACGCGCCAAGCGAACCCGTAGCCGTCTCGACGGCGCTGTTCTCGATCCGTCCGGTGCCGGCCGAGTCCGGTTCGTGGATGTCCGCAGCACCGGGGATTCTCGTGTCGTCCGAGTTCCTGAGCAGCCCGCTGACATGCCACGCGAACTGGTCGGAAGACCCGTCGAGAGACAGGCCGCCGTTCAACTCCTCGTTCACGCTCCCGCCCTGGAACTGGGCGAAACCACTGATCGTGTGATCCGTGGTCTGTCGCGGGATCCTCGCGTCGATCGTGTTCACAGCGCCGCCGATCGCGGAGCTCCCGTACAGGAGGGTCGAGGGACCACGGATGATCTCGATCTGGCCGGCCAGCATCGGCTCGAGGGCCACTGCGTGGTCCGGGCCGCTGGCGGAGACATCCCCACTGCTGACACCGGATTCGAGGATCCGCACCCGGTCGCTCTGCAGGCCCCTGATCACCGGACGGCTCGAGCCCGGTCCGTAGTAGGTCGAGTTGACGCCCGGCTGTTCTGCCAGCGTCTCGCCGAGGCTGTTCCTCCCTTTCGCCTTCAGCTCGCGCCCCGCGAGCACATCCGTGACCTGGTACAGCTCCGTCTGGGTGCGGGCCTCGGGCCCGACGGACGCGATGATCGGCTCGGCGTGGAACACGGGCTCCAGCTCTATCGTCAGCTCGAGCGTCTCCCCTGCTTCGACGTCGATCCGCCGCACGGCACGGCCAAGGAGGGCGCTCGTCACTTCGAGCACATGGGAACCCGCCGGCACGGTCAGAACGAAGTGGCCGTCGTCCGCGTCCACGGTCCGCCCCAGGCCGACGACCCGGAGCTCGGCGTGTACCACCGGCTCACCGGTGGGTGCCACGATCCGGCCGTGCACCTCTGCCGTCGGCTGCTGAGCCGCGGCGGGTCGGCCGGCGGTGGCCAGCAGGGCCAGGGCGAGCACGGGCGCGAAGGACCGGATATATGACGGAACCAGCCGCGGGTATCCCGATCGGCCGTCTCGTGGCGTGACCCGTTTCGTCATTCTATTGTCCAACTCCGGGAGCGCCCGGGGCAGCCAATCCTCTTGATGAAGAGTGGTCGTGAACAAGGAGTATTCGCACATCCGCGGCAGCGCGCAATCTCCCGAACCGCTCTGGTTCCGCACCACCTGCAACGCCGCCTGTGGCACTGTATTCACTGCCGCGATCATCGCCGTTCTGTACGCCACGTTTCTGTCCACGACCGGGCAGCTGGAGGCCCGGACAGCGCCCGATGGAACCGTCGTCCAAGAGGACCTGGCGGCGCGGATCGCGGAGCGACTGTCGGCGACCGGGGCCGAGTTCGGCCTCGCGTACCGGCACCTCGAGACCGGGGCCGAGATCCTGCTGAGTCCGGACACGGAGTTCCACGCCGCGAGCATGATGAAGGTCCCGGTGATGGTGCGTCTGTACCGGATGGCGGACGTCGGCTCGCTCAATCTGGACGCGCCGCTTCCGGTGCACAACGAGTTCACCAGCATCTACGACGGCAGCGACTACTCTCTTGACCGGGACGACGACAGCGACTCGACGCTGTACGCCCGGACTGGCGACGCGATTCCAACCCGTGAGTTGATCGACCTGATGATCAGCCGATCGTCGAACCTCGCCACGAACATCCTCATCGAGCTGGCCGATCCGGACTCGATCGCCGCGATGCTGGAGGAATTCGGCGCGCAGGGCATGAAGGTGCTGCGCGGAGTCGAGGACATCCCGGCCTACCGGCACGGGATGAACAACACGACGAGCGCCCGGGGCCTGCTGGAGCTGTACACGGCATTGGGCCGCGGACTCGTGGCGAGCCGGACATCGACGCGGGAAATGCTCGACATCCTGCAGCGCCAGGAGTTCAACGAGATGATCCCGGCCGGCCTTCCGGCGGATGTGCGCGTGGCGCACAAGACGGGCTGGATCCCGGAGATCGACCACGACGGCGGCATCGTGTTACCGCCTGTCGGATCCCCCTACGTGCTGGTGGTCCTCACGCGGGGCGTCGAGGACCAGGCGGTGACCCGGCGGGCAGGCGCCGATGTCAGCCGGATGATCTGGGAATCGAGACCAGCCGCGGAGACGACGCGCCCGGAGTAGCTCAATACCCGGAAGTTCCCGGCCCTGCGGATCAGGGCTCTGCGCCTCCGGGCTCCAGGGAATCCGGGATTTCTCCCGCACCCACTTCGCCGGCCCGGTCCAGCGTCCACTTCGCGAGCACCGGTCCGACCAGTTCGTGCACCGCGACCATGCCGACGAAGAAGCCGTACAGCTCCGCTCCCCAGGTCGGGAATTCCCGGGACAGGAGCTCGGCCATTCCCAGCGCCACCCCGGCCTGCGAGATGAACGCGCCCCATGCCGTGCGTCGCACGACTTCCGGGGACCGTCCGACACGAGCTCCCCAGGCGGTACCGAGGTAGATCGCCAGGGCACGCACTCCGACCAGGATGAAGGCCCAGATCCACACCGCGGCGAGTTCGGACAGGTGCACCGCGGCGCCGGCGAGCCCGAAGAACACGGCGTACAGCGGAAGCGATGCGGCCTCCAGTACTTCCACGAACTTCGTACCCTCGACGGGGAGCAGGTTCTCGAGCACGAATCCGGCCGTGAGGGCCAGAAGCAGCAGCTCGAGGTGGAGCATGGATGCCACTTCGACCATGATCCAGGCCATGGCGATGGTGAACAGCACGAGGTGCTGACTCACCCAGCGCAGATATCCGGCGATCACCGCTCCGACCAGCGCTCCGACGACGATCGAGCCGCCGATCTCGCGCGCGAGATCGAACATTACGCTGCCTTGCTCAGTGCCACCGGGGTCGAGCAGGGTGTAGGTGAACGACAGCGCGATCGCGAACAGCACGATCACCAGTACGTCCTTGAGAACCGTCACCCCGAGCACTGTCGTCGATACGGGCCCCTTCGACCGCGTGTCGGTGATCACGGCGATCGCGACGGAGGGACTGCTGGCAACGGCGATAGCGGCAAACACGATCGCTATGGCGATGACCGAATTCCACGACTGTCCGGCCGTGAACGGGAGATACGACCGCAGACCGATGACCGCCGCGAACACGAGCGCCAGGGTCGTCGCCGTCTGCACGAGCGTGATCGACGCGAGGGAACGGTAGGAACCGCGCAGATGGCGGAGGTTCAGCTCGCCCCCGGCCGTCAGGGCAATGAGCGCGATGGCGAGCCCATTGAACGGTCGGAGGGTCTCGACCTCGGCGTCGGATAGAAATCCGAGCACGCTCGGTCCGATCACCAGGCCGATTACGATGTATCCGGTGACTCGCGACAGTCCGAGCCGATTCGCCACCTGTCCGCCGATGAACGCGGTCAGGAGGAGGATGCCGAGATTCAGGGTGACTGCCGCGCCCGGTATCGGCGCCGGATCGATCGCGCGCAGGACCCAGATCGCCGCGAGCAGAGCGATCAGGGCCAGGCCGCGCGACACGGCTCCCTTCCAGTCGAGCTGCCCGTGTCCGCCGCTCACGAGTCTCGGTCCATCACGCGACGCGGTCCGCCACGCGGAGCACGGCCGAGCCGTCGATCCCGTCGTGCTTGAGCCCGATCAACGCCTCGTTCGCCTCCTCGAGAGGAAATTCCGTCACGTGGGCCCGTACCGGGACCTCCGCCGCTTCGGCCAGGAGCCCCCGGCCGTCGTCCCGCGTGTTCGCCTCGACGCTCAGCAGGGACTTCTCGTGGAACAGGCAGGCATCATAGTCCATCTCGGGGATCGAAGTCATGTAGATCCCCGCACAGGCCACCGTCCCCCCTTTGCGCACGGATCTCAGGGCGCCGGGGACGATCTCGCCTGCCGGGGCGAAGATGATCGCGCCGTCGGCGGCCTCGGGAGGTGTGTCGCCCGGACCGCCGACCCAGCTCGCACCCATGTGCCGGGCCAGCTGCCGATGGCTCTCGCCGCGTGTGATCACATCCACCGTGCAGCCGCGGTGCAGGGCGAGCTGCATCACGACGTGCGCCGAGGAACCGAATCCGTACAGCGCGATCCGCCCCCCGGGCGGCACATCCGAGCGCTGCAGCGCCCGATAGCCGATGATCCCTGCGCACAGCAGCGGAGCCGCCTGGAGATCGTCGAACCGAGGCGGGATCGCATACGCGAACGAGGCGGGCACGACTGCATACTCCGCGTACCCGCCATCGGAGTGGTAGCCAGTGTACAGGGAGTCGGGGCACAGGTTCTCCAGTCCCGCTGCGCACCAGCGACAGTCACCGCACGTGCCCCGGAGCCACGCGATCCCGACCCGGTCCCCGATGGCAAAGCCCTCGCACGAGGGGCCGAGCTGCTCGACGAGACCCACGACCTGATGTCCCGGAACGACCGGAAGCGTGTGCCTCGGCAGGTCTCCCTCGATCACGTGCAGGTCCGTGCGGCATAAGCCACAGGTCTGCACACGGACCCGGAGCTCACCCGGACCGGGCTCAGGCATCGGCAGATCGACGAGCTCGAGCGGACGCTCCTCGATCGGCCCGATCGCCCTCAGCACCATGGCTTTCATCGCAGCCTCCTTCCCCGCGCCGCAGCGGCCGTGAAACGCGGGGTGTTCTCTTCACGTACAGGCAGTGACGAAGGCGGAAACGTACGCCTCAGGGACGTCGGTGACGATCACCCCGGCTCAGAAATAGTACCCGCCCACATAGTCCGTCCAATTCCTGGAGACTGCAGATGTCCATGACCAATCCGATACCTGCCGGCCGGGCGCGCGGCGTAGCGTTTGCGACCGTCGGGCTCCTGGCGATCGCGGGAACGGCTGCCGGACAGTCGTCCGAGGCACATCAGCCGAGACCGATTCCGTACCCGATGAAGACCTCCGCCCAGTTCGGCGCAGCTGTCGATGCCGGATCCCGGACCCTCGAGGGAAGGCCGGGTCCGTCCTACTGGCAGCAGTCGGCTCGGTACGCGATCGAGGCCACGGTGGACCCGGAGGAAAAGCGGGTGGACGGCACGACGAGGATCGTGTACCACAGCAACGCAACGAGCCCTCCGTCCGTGCTCCGGATCCGACTGAACCAGAATCTCCACGCCGAAGGCGTTCCCCGGAATGACCCGGCCGAAGTGACGGGCGGATTCGACATCCGGCGTGTAGTGGTCGAGGGCTCGGTGGTACCCGACACCGCCACCGGGCGACCGCACTACGAGATCGACGGCACGATCATGCTCCTCTGGCTGCCCGAAGCGCTGGCGCCTGGGGACTCGGCCACGGTCGAACTGGAATGGTCCTTCCGCATCCCGCAGGCCGGGGCCAACGGTCGCATGGGCTGGGACGCGGACAATCTGATCTACCTGGCTTACTGGTATCCGCAGGTCGCGGTGTTCGACGACGTGCTCGGATGGCAGAACGACCCGTTCCTCGGCCGGGCCGAGTTCCACGCCAACTTCGCGGACTACGACGTCCGGATCACGGTGCCGGATGGCTGGGTCGTGGTCGGAACCGGCGAACTGGCGAACGCCGAGGATGTGCTCGCGCCGGTTGTGCTCGAGCGGCTGCGCCGTGCAGAGGCCAGTGACGAGGTGGTCAACGTGCTCACGGCAGACGACTTCGGTCCGGGCGTCGCCACTCGGACTTCGAGTGACGGTTTGCTGACCTGGCACCACACGGCCGACCGGGTACGGGACGTGGCGTATTCGATCAGCCGCGAATCCCTGTGGGACGCGGCCCGGACGCCGGTCGGAGACCTGGACGGCGACGGCGACACGGACTACACGCGGGTGGACGCGCTGTATCGCGCCTCGGCCACATCCTGGGTAGAAGCAGCCTCGTACGCTCAGCACTCAATCGCATTCCTGTCCGAGTACCTGGACTATCCGTATCCGTGGTCGCACATGACCGCGGTCGAGGGGCAGAACATCATCGGTGGCGGCATGGAGTATCCGATGATGACTCTGATCGGGGCATACGAGGGCATGCCAGCTTCGCTGCTGTATGGCACGATCGCGCACGAGTTCGGGCACATGTGGTTCCCGATGATCGTCAACTCGGACGAGATCCGCTGGGCGTGGATGGACGGGCACGATCGCGCACGAGTTCGGGCACATGTGGTTCCCGATGATCGTCAACTCGGACGAGATCCGCTGGGCGTGGATGGACGAGGGCACGACCGTGTTCAACACGGCACAGGCCGCGGCGGACTTCTTCCCTGACACCGACCCCGAATTCGACGAGATCCGCCAGTTCGTCGGCGCGGCGAACGCGGGCTACGACGCCACGATGATGCGGTGGACGGACTGGGAGTACCCGATCGCCTGGGGTGTGGCGGCCTACCCGAAGCCGGCCGCGGCGATGATGGCCCTGCGGGAGATCATGGGGGAGGCAGAGTTCCTCGACGCCTTCCGCGGGTACGTCGACACCTGGGCATTCAGGCACCCGAAGCCCGAGGATTTCTTCAACTGGTTCGAGGCGGCGGCGGGGCGTGACCTGGGGTGGTTCTGGCGCAGCTGGTACTACGAGCAGTGGGGACTGGACCATGCCATCGCCGGAGTGGAAACGTCCGGCGCTGAGGCACTGATCACGATCGAGGACCTGGGTGACCTTCCGTTTCCGGCGAGGGTCGCGGTCGAGCGGGCCGACGGATCGGTCGAGCATGCCGAAGTCCCGGTCGAGACCTGGCTGGAGGGCTCCCGATCAGCAGTTGTTCGGGTGGCCGCGTCCCCGGCTGTGACCCGGGTGACGCTCGATCCGGAGCAGAGATCTCCAGACAGCGATCGGTCGAACGATACGTGGGTGGCCGGCGCGGGAGGTGAGTAGACCGGCCTGAGTCAACCGTCGGAGCCGGGCGCTGTTGCTTCGAGCACGGGGAGCGCCGCCCGGCCCGTCGCTCCCGAACCGCCCTTGAGGTCTGCGGCCGAACCGGTCAGCCTCAGCGTGCGGAGCGACCCGGGAACCGCGTCCGGGCCGCGGAGCCTGACACGCAGGTAGTCGCCGGTAAGGCCGGAGGTCGGCGTCTCCACGGCCACCAGCGCATCGCTGCCGATCCGCGTCGCCGCGTAGGCCGTTCCTTTCCGGACCCCGATCTCCCGCAGCTCCCGGGCCCGGGCAGCCGCCGTCCCGACCTCCACCCGATCCGGTAGCGTCGCCGCGTGCGTGCCATCGCGCGGGGACCACGGGAATACGTGAAGGTAGCTGAACGGAAGCTCCTCGATCAGCTCCCTGGTCGCGGCCTGATCCTCGGGAGTCTCGCCCGGAAAGCCGGCAATCACGTCCGCCCCGAGCCCCAGCGGTGAAACGCGCCCGGCGATCTCGAGCACTCGGCTCCGGTACTGCTCCCGCGAGTGCCACCGCCGCATCCGATGCAGCACCGGGTCGCTGCCGCTCTGCAGCGGCACGTGCAGGTGGGGCGCCAGCGCCCCTCGGGACTCGAGCAGCAGGTCCACCAGAGCATCGTCGATCTCGGTGGCCTCGATCGAGCCGAGACGGAAGCGCACCGCGGGCAGCGCTTCCAGCAGGAGCGCGACGAGACCGGACAGGGTGTGGCCGGTCCCGAGATCGTGCCCGTAGTGGCCGATGTGGATTCCGGTGAGCACGAGTTCCGAGTGCGCCTCGGATTGGATCTGCGCCTCGGCGACGATTTCTTCCGGGTCCCGCGACCGACTGTCCCGGCGGGCCAGCCGGGTCGCGCCGAACGAGCACTTCCGGTCGCAGCCGTCCTGGATCTTCAGCCACCCGCGTATGCCCCGCCGGTTCGAGCGCAGCAGCGCACCGCCGATCGGTTCCTCGTGTGTCGAGATTAGCCCGGACTCCGGGGCGACGGCCAGCGCCACGGCTGCCGGGGCGTGTCCCTCCACCACGGAATCGACCTGTTCCATAGCCTGGTACTCGGCGGCCCGTAGAGCGGACGAGCAGCCGGCGACTACGACACGGAGTTCCGGGTATCGGCGACCGAGCCGGCGCACGAGTCGCATCGCCTCCCGGTCGGCCGCTTCGGTTACCGTACAGGTGTTGAGAACGGCGGTGTCGGCATGTGCGACGTCGTCGACCGTCACGGCTCCGCGGCTCTCCAGTTCCTGCCGCATCCGCTCCGTATCGTACTGGTTCGCCTTGCAGCCGAAGGTGTGAAACCACACTGCCGCGCCGCGATCGGGGATTCCGTTTGTACCCTGTTCGCTCGTCATCGGAGGATGGTCGGGCCCGCGGCGGCGTTGCGCAACGTGGTACGTCGCGTCAACCATTGGCGGTCCGTCGGTATCAAATCGTTTGCATGAACACGAGGACTGCATTGGCCGAATCGCGAAGCGACGACCCACGCGGGTCGCCTGAGGAGCGGAAAGATGTCCGCCGCGCCTCGGCCGGGGACATGGAGGCGTTCGAGCGGCTGTACCGGACGCACGTAGCGCAAATCCACGGTCTTGCGCGCCGGATGCTGGGCGAGGAATGGGCGGACGAGCTGACGCAGGACGTGTTCGTGAGAGCCTGGTCGAAGCTGGACACGTTCCGCGGAGACTCGGCATTCGGAACCTGGCTGCACAGAGTGGCGGTCAACCTGGTGCTGGGGCGCAGGAAGGAGCTCGGTCGGAGCCGTGACCGGTTCATTGGAGACGGAGAGGCGGCTGTCCAGCGGGCGACGGGAACGATGGATAGCCCCGCCATACGGCTCGAGATCGAAGCGGCGCTGACGAGACTGCCCGACGGAGCGAGACAGGTGTTCGTACTGCACGACGTAGAGGGATACAGACACCGGGAGATCGCCGAGTTGCTGGGAGTGACGACGGGAACGACGAAGGCGCAGTTGCACAGAGCGAGAATGATCCTGCGGCAGTACGTGAGCCGCTGAAGAAGATGAGGAACGAGACGATGAACGACGACCGGTTCCATAGACTCTCGGAGTACCTGGACGGCGGGCTTTCCCCGGCCGACCGGGCGGAGCTGGAGCGCGACCTCGAGTCCGATGTCGAACTTCGGACTGTGCTGTCGGAGCTTCGGACCGTGAAGCAGCTGGGTGAGGCGGTCACGGACCTGGCGCCCGACACGGACTTGTGGCCCGCGATCGCCGAGAGAATCGACGCCGACCGGGTGGTCGAGCTGTCTTCCGCGCGACGGGCCCGTCGGACGTTCACGTTCACAGTGCCGCAGTTCGCGGCCGCGATGATCGGCGCCCTGCTGATGGGCAGTGGCGCCCTTTGGATGGCCCGTTCGGTGGCTCCGGATGCTTCGCCTGATGCGATACAAACGGCAGCGGACCCCGTCGCCGAGCCCGACGCTGGAGATGTCCGGCTCGCGGCGACCGGGACCGTCCGTAACCCGTCGGTGAAGTCGGACCTGGCGATCGCCGCGCTCGAGCAGAAGCTCGCGGAAGAACGTTCGACCCTCGACACGTCGACCGTCCGGATTATCGAGGAGAGCCTCGCGAAGATCGACCGGGCAATCGAGAGCGCGACAGTCGCGCTCGATCGTGACCCGGGGAACATGTGGTTGAATCGGCATCTGGCCGACTCAAAGGCTCGCAAGCTCAGACTACTGGAGAAGGCCGCCGCACTTTCGGTGGTCCGGACCTGAAGTAGAACGGAAGGGGACTAACGATGATCGCGCACCTTTCGGCAGCTCTGCTCGCCGCCCTCGCGGTGGCTCCGCAGCAGCAGACCGACACGACTCTGGCCGTCGCAGCCGACGGTCGTCTGGAGATCCAGAACGTGATGGAAGGGTCGGTGACGATCCGCACGTGGAACCAGGCTCAGGCCCGGATCGTCGCCGAATATGACGGAGACAATGCCGTCGAGGTCCGCTATTCGGCGCCCACGCTTTCCGTGCGGGTTCGACCGGAGCGGCTCTCGGACGAACAGGTAGACTTCGAGATCACCATCCCCGATCGGATGTCGGTCGAGGCCAATGGTATCGAGATGGAGTTCGATGCCGAGGGGATCGGCGGAACCATCTCGATCAACTCGGTCGCGGGCGGAATCGCAGTCAGCGGCGGCAGGGGTAACATCACTCTGAATTCCGTCGAGGGCGGTGTGACGCTCGAAGGCGCGGACGGGAACATCGCGCTGGTCTCGGTGGATGGCGACGTGACCGTCTCGCGGTCCTCGGGAGTGATCTCCGTGCAGAACGTGGACGGTGACATCATGCTCGAGGGGATCACCTCGGACAACATCGAGGTGAACACGGTCGACGGAGATCTCGGCTACCGGGGCACGATCCACGATGACGGGCGCTACTTCCTGTCCACGCACGATGGAGACGTCACGGTCACGGTGCCGGATGGGACGAATGCCCGGGTCTCGGTCTCGACTTTCAGCGGCGACCTGGAAGCCGACTTCCCGGTCACCCTGTCGGGGGACATCGATCAGCGCAGCTTCTCGTTCACGCTTGGAACGGGGAAGGCCCTGCTCGAGATCTCGACCTTCGACGGCATGATCGAGCTGACGCGACCGTAGGGAAGATGGACGAGGCCCGGCCTCCGATGGATGGGGGCCGGGCCGTTTTCACATGAGACAGGACGAGGAGGAGAGAACACGATGCGAACCTGGATGACGACCGCTGCGCTGGCTTGCGCGACCATGATCTGCCTGCCGGCGGCCGGCGCTGCGCAGGACTTCGAGTGGAACGGACGAATCGACAGCGGCGACAAGATCGAGATCAAGGGTATCAACGGCGAGATCAACGCCACCTATACGTCGGGCTCCGAAGTCCGGGTCAGCGCAAAAAAGGAGGCCCGGAAGAGCGACCCGAATGATGTACGGATCGAGGTCGTCGAGCATTCCGGTGGGGTGACGATTTGCGCGGTATACCCGGACGACGGCGGAAAGAAGAACGAATGCAAGCCGGGAGACGACGGCCGCCTGAGTTCGCACGACAACGACGTGGCCGTCCATTTCACGGTCCAGGTTCCGGCCGGCGTGGTTCTCGATGCGAATACGGTGAACGGCGGAGTGGATGCGGGTGGGCTGCGGAGTGATGTGTTCGCCAGCACCGTGAACGGCGGGATCAAGGTGTCCACCAGTGGCCTGGCCAAGGCCAACACGGTGAACGGCTCGATCGAGGCGTCGATGGGCCGCGCCGACTGGACCGGAGACCTCGATTTTCAGACGGTCAACGGGAGCATCACGGTAGCCATGCCGGCCGACGTCGGCGCCCGGGTGCGGGCCAGCACGGTGAACGGCGGCATGGAGTCGGACTTCGCGCTGACGATCCAGGGGAAGTTCTCGAACAAGAAGATGGAAGGGACGATCGGCGGTGGTGGACGGGACCTCAACCTGGAGACCGTCAACGGATCGATCCGGCTGAAGAAGTCCGGCTGAGCGGGAGCTCTCCCGGGTCCGATCGGGGCCCGGGAGAGCGATGAGGGCGGCCGAACGGGAGTCAGTTCCCGTCGGCCGCTTTCATTTCTTGTTCTTCTTCCCCTTCTTCCCCTTCTTCCCCTTCTTGTTCTTCCCCTTCTTTTTTTCGCCGTCGACCGGTCCGGACTCGAGTGGACTGAATGTGCCGTCTTCGAGCTCCTGCAGCAGGGTCAACGCGTTCGCCTCGATCTCCCGGATCGTCCCCCGCAGCGCCTTGAGCTGTTTCTTCCCGATTCCCCCGTACAGTCGGTCCCGTATCTCGATCGCGCGGGGCGCGCGCTCAATGACGAACGCGCGGCCGGTCGGTGTAATCTTCACACACGCTCGGCGCCGGTCGTCGGGATCTGACTCCCGAACGACTAAGCCACGCTGTTCGAGGCCGGCGAGAATTCTGGATGTGTTCGGACGGTCCCGGAACAGGGCTTCACCGATCTCAGTCTGCGACTGTCCATCGCGCGCCAGGAGTCGCGATAGAACCAGCCACATCTCGGGCGTGATTCCGGTCTCTGAGGTATCGACGACTTTAAGGAACAGAACTCGAAGCAGACGGGCCGTTCGCTGGATCAGGTAGGCGGGAGCATCGTCAGACCGGCGCTCCTGGACAATTCCAGTGCCGGCACCGTCCGGGTGTGTTCCCTCGTCCATTGTTGCCCCTCGGTGGGTTGCGTTGCGCACGCAACTACACTGTGGGAGAGTCTACCCGGAAGGTCAAGAGCAGGGGACCGGCTGCCGGCCCGAATTCAGGGTTGGAGGGCGGACAGTCGCTCCGGTGTGTCGCTAAACCTAGGAAGGGATTCGATATTGTCGCCCCAATCGTCGACGAGTTCCTGGTAGGCGGCAATTGCAGCGGCATCGCTGCCGAGCGCTTCGTACACCCGTCCCTTTCCGTACAGGATCACGTGATAGTCGACCGGCAGAACCCGGTCGGCCTCCGCGACCTGGACCCGCTCCGCGGCCTCGATCACGTTCCGGGCCTCTTCCACGCGACCCAGCTCGAGCAGGGTCCACGCCGAGCGATACCGGCCGAGCCGTGAGCCACCCCACGTGCTGTCGCTCGCCCAGTGGACGGCGATGCTGCCCTCGAGTCCGTCCGCCCTGATATCAGCACGATCTTCTGTGTTTCCGATTTGCTCGACCTCGTTGTACGCCTCTACGGCCCTGTCGAATCTACCTTCCCAGGCCCATGCGTCTCCGGTCAGCAGGATCGCCTGCGCGCGCACTCCCGGGTCCTCGCTGGCACGCCACGGCTCGAGTGTGTTCCGGGCGCCCGCCGGATCTCCGTGTCTCAGGTATGAGGCCGCGAGCCGGCTCATCGCCCGCGAGTCGGTGGGATCGAGCTCGAGGGCGGCCCTGTACTGCGCCCGCGCCGCCTCGAGCCGATTCATGCTCTCGTACACGCGGCCGGATTCCAACCGGGCACGGGTCGGATCCTGCACGACAGACACGTAGTGTTCGAGGGCCGAGTCAGCCGCTTCCTCGTCACCCTGCACTACCGCGACGTGGGCGAGCCCCGACCACGCCCTCGCCTGCTCCGGGTCAATGCGGACGATCTCCTCGAGCGCCATCCGGACCTCTTCTTCGCGGCCCGGGACCTGCTCGAGCAGTTCGACCATTCGATAGCGAGCTCCGATACTGTCGGTACTCAGCGAGTCCCACGACTGGCGCAGCCCGACCTGGAATTCCTTCAGCTTCTCCATGTCGCCGACGAGCGCCAGGGCCGGGCGAGGTGACTCCCCGGGCTTGCGACCGGCGTATCGTTCCACCCCGCCTGTCGGGCGTCCCAGGACGTCCGGCGGCGGACCGGCGGCGAGGACTACCCTCTGGGACAATAACAGCGCCACGGAGTCGGACAGTGCGAATACGTCGTTCCCCCGCACCCGTTCAGCGGCGACGATCGTCCCGTCCTGCAGGTCTATCAACTGCGCCTCAATTGCCAGGTCCCCCGGCTGTCCGAGAATCGAGCCCCGGACCATCCGCCGGGCCCCGGATGCCGATGCGACGTTCATCGCCACATCATCCGGGATCAGCTCGGTCTCGCTTCTGCCTGCCTCGCGCAACAACTCGAACAGCCGCTGCGGGCTCACGACCTTCAGGTCGCCGGTGCGCGCAAGGCTCGAGGTGAGCATGTCCGACAGGCCGGGACCCAGCCAGTCCAGGCTGTCCTGGCCCGTGCTGTTGACGAACGGGAGAACGGCTACGGACATCTCGCCGAGCTCCGCCGTGGAGTTGGAACCTCCTCTAGTGCTGGCCGCGGAGTCGGCGCCGCCGCCGACCGGGCCGAAGTCGTCTGCCACCGAGATCCTGTAGGTCCCGATCCCGGCCAGTACCGCCAGCGTGACCAGCAGGCTTGCCTCGGCCCGAGCCACCTGCTGCCGGCCCTTTTCGCCGTGAAACCAGGCGATGATCAGGGCTGCGGGGAATCCGAGCACGATGAGGAGCACCGCGATGTCGAGCATCCGCGGCGACAGCGCGTAGTTGTCTACGAAGAAGTCTGTGGCCTCGAGCATCAGCCAGGCGCCGCCCGCATACACGGCCGCCGTCTGCACCATTCGCCTTTCGGCCAGCTTATGTAATAACTCGCCCATGGGATCCTGAGATTATGACGTGCGCGAGGCTGTCGCCAGCCGTTTCATTCGGTCCTCTTACACGATTAGACACGTGACGGGTCCGAATGGATGATCCGGGTGCTCCGAGCCGACCGTCAGGCTGGTGCGGAACAGCCGCAATAGTTGATGGAATGCCGCTACAGAATAGCGGGGAGTATCGGGTAGGCCAGACTCTCTGAGTCGTCCAATGGATGACCATGCATAGCCTTGCACCTCCCGGAAATACTCACCCGGTTTCGGCACAGATTTCGCGGAAAGCGGTGGCC
The DNA here is from genome assembly GCA_039585915.1 of Gemmatimonadota bacterium. Lineage (GTDB taxonomy): Bacteria > Gemmatimonadota > Gemmatimonadetes > Palauibacterales > Palauibacteraceae > Carthagonibacter. The sequence continues at coordinate 163 of JBDGUZ010000015.1, read as the reverse complement.
GTAGTCGTTGTTCCGCTCGACCGGCGGCCCGAGGTCGCCAGATATTCACTCAGCAGGAGGACACCTAATGCGAGGCACGAGCCGGTGGTTGGCACCGCTCGCGGTACTGGTCGCCGTGGGCGTCATGACCGCATGTGACCAGGAAGCTCCGACCGAGCCGCAA
>JBDGUZ010000014.1:0-21796 GCA_039585915.1 Gemmatimonadota bacterium | reverse complement strand
GCTCGTTATTGATGACGTCCCGATACGTGAGCTCCGGCAGGAATACCGCATCCGGATCCACGATCGGATCCGAGGAGTACACTCCGTCCACCTTCGTTGCCTTGAGGATCACGTTCGCGTCAATTTCTATCGCCCTGAGGACGGCGGCCGTGTCCGTAGAAAAATAGGGATTGCCCGTGCCGCCTGCGAAGATGACCACGCGGCCCTTCTCGAGATGGCGGAGCGCGCGTCGCCGAATGTAAGGTTCCGCCAGTTCTTCCATTCGGATCGCCGTCATGACCCGGGTCTCGACTCCATATCGCTCGAGAGCGTCCTGGAGCGCCAGCGCGTTGATCACGGTCGCCAGCATTCCCATGTAGTCCGCTGATACCCGGTCCATACCCTGCTGACTGGCGACCGCACCACGCACGATGTTGCCGCCCCCGACCACCAGTCCGAGCCTCACGCCAGCCGCGTGAACGTCACCAACCTCATGAGTCAGCTTCTCGACGACCTGGGGCTCGATACCGAACCCCTGGTCGCCGGCGAGCGATTCACCAGAGATCTTTACGAGCGCTTTCGGATACCGGAGTTCGGACACGGGCTTTCCCCTGGGTTACTCCCCGATCTCGAATCGAGCGAAGCGGCGAACCGAAACATCGTCCGAATGCGCAGCGAGAAAATCCGCGACCGTCTGATCGGGGTCTTTCACGAACGCCTGCAGCAGCAGCGACTGCTGCTCGAAGTACTTCCGCATCCGCCCTTCGACGATCTTGTCCACGATCTGCTCGGGCTTGCCCTCGGCCCTGGTCTGCTCGGTCAGGACGGCCCGCTCACGCTCCTGCACTTCCGTCGGGATATCCTCCGGGCTAACACCGACCGGACGCGCCGCTGCGACGTGCATCGCCACATCGCGAGCCAGGCCCTCGACCTCATCGGTGCCCGACCCGAGCAATTCCACTACCACGCCGATCCTGCCGCCAAAGTGGAGATACGATCCGACCGCGCCCCTGTTGCCAGTGGCATACCGAACTGCACGGTGCACCTGGATATTCTCACCGATCCTGGCGCGCAACTCGGCCACCTCCGCTGCGTACGACTCGAATTCCGGTCGACCCAGCAATTCCTCGCTCGTGAGAATCTCGCCATCCGGCAGATCGCTGTCGACTATCGCCTCGGCGAGACGGGTAGCGAAGTCCTGAAATTCTGCGTTGCGCGCCACAAAATCAGTCTCGCTTGAGACCGAGACCATCGCGGTCGCGCCATCCCGCGACACGATCTCCACCACGCCCTCCGACGTCTCACGCTCAGCGCGCTTCGCCGCCTTGGCGGAACCCCACTGACGAAGCAGGTCGATCGCCTGTTCTTCATCGCCGCCCGCCTCGAGGAGAGCTTTCTTGCAGTCCATCATTCCCGCGCCCGTTCGGTCGCGCAAGGACTTAACCGCCTGCGCCGTGATTCCAGACATCGATCTACTCTCTCCTGGTATCCGGAATCCCGATGGAGGACTCCGCCGTTCAGTTTCGTTCAGCGAACATCAAAAAAAAGGGGCCACGCTGGTGGCCCCCTTTCGCGTGCTCAGGGCGAGCCGCCATCTCCTTGCGCCTTCTCCGGTTCGGCGCCTTCCGTATCATCCTTCTCGCCTACTGCCGGTTCGTCGCCGGAAGAGCTATCGGCCTCGACGGCCACCGACGCCAGATCCGGTTCGGCAGTCGGGATCGCCTCCGCCACAGGCTCCGCCTCCGACTCAGCAACAGCAGGCTCAGCAACCACCTTCAGAGCTTCCTCCGTACCCGGCTCCGGGTCCGTCGGATGAAGCCGGCGCTTGAGCAACTCCGGCTTGGGACGCCGCTTGGGACGCTTCTTCTTGCGCGCCGGCGCGGCAGCTTCAGCTTCTCCCGTTTCGGTCGAGTAGGTAGAGACCTCAGACTCGTCTCTCCCATCCGTCCCCTTCGGGATCTCCCGCCGGGCGGCTTCAATCTCGTCACCGAGGACCCGAGTGATCAGCGATACCGATCGGATTGCATCGTCATTTCCTGCTATCGCAATCGTGAGCACGTCCGGGTCGGCATTCGTGTCCGCGATCGCGACCACGGGGATGCTGAGCCGGTTTGCCTCACGAACTGCTATTTCTTCCTTCTTCGCATCCACGACGAATACGAGTCCGGGGAGCTTCGTCATGTCCTTGACGCCGGACAGATAACGATCGAGCTTCTCGCGCTCGCGCTCGAGCAGCAGCTGCTCCTTCTTGGTATAGAATTCGAAGGAGCCTTCCTCGGTGCCCCGCTCCAGTTCCTTCAGACGACGGATGTTCTTCTTAATCGTCTGGAAGTTCGTGAGCATGCCGCCCAGCCATCGCTCGGTTACATAATACGCACCGACGCGCTCTGCTTCCGCTCGCACGATCGGTGCAAGCTGCGGCTTCGTGCACACGAACAGCACATTGCCACCGTTGCGAACCGTCTCGTGAACCAGATCACGGGCCTTCGTCAGCTCCCGAAGCGTCTTCTTGAGATCGATCAGGTAGATCCCACCACGCTCGGCGAAGATGTACTTACGCATCTTCGGGTTCCACCGGTGCGTCTGGTGGCCGAAGTGGACACCCGCCTGCAGAAGATCCTTCAACCCGACTTCAGACATGGGACTCCGTACTTGCTGCTCGGTTTCGGCCTGCATCGTGATCAACGCTTCGAGAACTGGTAGCGCTTACGAGCCTTCGGTTGACCAGGCTTCTTTCTTTCGACGACCCTCGGGTCCCGCGTCAGCAGGTCGTGGGCACGCAACGTAGACCGGGTCTCTTCATCCGCCGACACGATTGCCCTGGCGACAGCCAGCTGGATCGCCTCGGCCTGCCCCGTGGGCCCACCACCGCGAACCCTGATATGCACGCCGAAACTACCGGTCGCTTCGGTCACGGACAGCGGTCTCTCCGCCGCGTCACGGTGGCGCAGCAGCGGGAAATATTCCTCCAGGCTGCGTCCGTTGATGCTCCACCCACTCTGTCCGGGTCGAAGCCACACTCGGGCCACGGCTGCCTTACGCCGGCCCACTGCCTGATATGTCGTCTGTTCCGCCAAGCTTCCTCCAAGACTTCTGCCGCCCCCGTTCGGGGGAATCGGTCTCGCGCCCCTAGAACTCCAGTTCCTGAGGCATCTGCGCTGCGTGCGGGTGTTCTGGACCCGGGTACACCTTCAACTTGGTCAGCATTTGCCTGCCGAGCGCGTTCTTCGGCAGCATTCCCTTGACGGCAAGCTTGATTACCCGATCCGGATGCCTGTCGAGCATTCGCTGGAACGGGATCATGCGCTCTCCGCCCATGTATCCGCTGTGACGGAAGTACTCCTTCTGCTCCGCCTTGCGACCTGTAAGCCGGATATCCTTCGCATTCACCACGATAATGAAATCGCCCACATCGAGATGCGTGCTGTAGGTCGGCTTGTGCTTACCCTTCAGTACACTTGCTACGTGGGTCGCCAGACGACCAAGTACCTGGTCGCGCGCGTCCACTACGTACCAATTCCTCTGAATTTCACCAGCTTTAACTGAATACGTCTTCATCACCGCGAAACCCGGTTCACACGCGCCGCGAATCTCTTCCGGCGTCGTGGGGAGAAAAAGCGGGCCGCCCCGCGTGTAACGAGAGCGGCCAGATCAATCCACTCGCAGCCACATAAGCTAGGGAGGGGATCTGATCGTGTCAAGCTGAGTTCAGACCAGATTTTCGGTGTCGCGCAGGGACAAGGTGCCGGCCTGAGGAGACCAGATCCCCGTCAACGGAAGCTCTCCAGGATCTTGCCTGTTTCACCCAGGCGGAGCCTCACGAGCGCACGGTCCTTGATCATGCGGGCTCGCTCTCGCGTGAGACCGAGACCGCGAGCGATTTCTTCGAGCGACCTGGCAGGCTCCCCATCCAATCCGAAGTACTGCATCAGTACAGTTGCCTCCCTCTCCGGCAGCCGCGTGAGGCCCGCTTCGACCACATCGCGCAGGGCCGCGCTCGCTGCTGACGCATTCGGGTCCTCCAGGTCCGTATCCGGAATCAGGTCGAGCATCGACGACTGGTCGTCATTCGGGAGCGGCGCATCCAGTGAAACCCAACCGGGCCGTAAACCAAGCGCGTCCGTGACCTCTCCGGGACTGATCTCGAGCTCGGCGGCTACCTCATCGATCGTCGGTTCCCTTCCGAGCTCCTGCTCGAGACGCCTGACGGTTCGAATTACGCGGTGCGACTCCTCGAGCTGACCGGAGGGTATCCGCACGATTCTGGAACCTGCCGTCAGCGCCTGGAGAATCGACTGACGGACCCACCAGACGGCGTACGAAATGAACCGGACACCCTTGGTCTCGTCGAATCGCCTTGCCGCCCGGATGAGCCCGATGTTCCCCTCGGTGACCAGGTCCCCGAGCGGAACTCCGTGACCCGCATAGCGGCGGGCGACGGAAACGACGAACCTGAGATTGGCTGAGACAAGTCGATTCAGTGCGTCTTCGTCTCCGTCCCGGATCCGTTGCGCGAGCTCGACTTCGTCGTCGCGCCCCAGAATCGGATGCTCCCGTATCTCCTCCAGGTAGAGAGACAGGGCTTCCGATTCTCGGTCAGGTCTCCGGGCCATTCCTTCGCCCTCCGGGGCATGCCGGGTGTGACGATTCGTGTCTGGGAACCGCCCGCGCGCGGGCGCGACGCTCAGCGGATGGAGCTCAGCAACCGATCCCAGCGGATCTCAGTGATCCACGGAAACGGGACCATCCGATTTCGGTCGTAGGAGTAGTAGATGATCAATGGCCGTCCCTTGACCGCATCGGCAGGTACGAACCCCCAGTACCGGGAGTCCTCCGAGTTGTCCCTGTTGTCGCCCATCACGAACAGGCTGTCGGGCGAGACTACGATCGGGCCCCAATTGTCTCTCGTCGGCCGGTATTCCTGCGACCGCCGCGCATTCTCGACCTGCAGATGCGAGCGCTGCCAGTCAAACTGTGGACTCCTCGGATCCTCGAACGGTCGCTTGTGCACGGCGTACGGCTCAGGGACCGGTCCTCCGTTCCTGTACAGAGCTCCATCCACCATCTGCAGAGTATCACCGGACAGACCGACGATTCGCTTCACATAATTCGTGTTCTCGGCCTGGCGGGCCCTCGGCGGCGGCTCGAACACTACGATGTCGCCGTGTTCCGGTGGGTCGATAGCCGGAAGCCGAACGCTCGTCCCGGGAATCTCAGCGCCGTACACCATCTTGTTTACGAGCAGGAAATCGCCAACGAGAAGCGTATTCTCCATCGATCCCGTCGGAATCTGGAACGCCTCGACCACGAAGGTCCGAACGACGAGGAACAGCACGAACGCCACTGCGATCGACTTCGTCCATTCCCAGGCCCAGCGCCCGAACGAACCCGGCTCCTCGACCTTCTTTTTACCACGTTGCTTATCCCTGGCCGCCATCGCTCCCCTTCTCGATTGTCTTCTCGTGCAAATGCCGGCTCACGGAAGCCCGGCCTCGAATCCTGTCCATCCGGCTCAACGTCACTTCAACCCCGTTGCCGCCAGCGACGTTCCGGACTCCCGGAACTCATGGTCTGCCGCCGCCCACACTGGGCCCACGTCAGCCGCCGGTCGCGTCCATCCGAATGGTAATGGAGGCGTCTCCCAACGTGATCCCGGACACGGACCTGGAAAGCGGTATGAGGATATCCGACCCGCTCGCGTCCACGCCCGGGATCTCCAGGCTCTGCAGTACGAACGGCACGGCCAGGGACGGGATGACCAGCGCTCCCGCCTGTAACGAGGTTACCGTCACCCGACCCGTGCCAGATCGCCTCAATCCCGGAATGATCGTCGCCGCTACCCTGGCCGTGTCCGACAGGAATTGCTGCAGCAATTCCGGCGTCGCGTACTCTTCCAGTTCGTCGGGGTGAACAAGCGCCGAAAGCACGATCAACGTGTCACGCACTTCGACGATCGGATCTTCAATTCCTTGAGGAAGATACGGAGCTACGCGATACGTCAGAAGGCTCTGGAGCTCGGACTCCGTGAACGTGACATCGGCATCGCTGCTCGCCGACAGAGAGGTCAGCTTCTGCTCCGCGCGCCTGGCCAGGTCTTCGCTCGGTTCGGAGGATGGCGCAATTACATCGACTCGCCCCAGCGCCCTCGAAATATCATCACGAAAATGCCAGACACCGAACACGGCGACGGCGATCACCGTCAAGCACCCGATGCGGGACAATAAGTTCTTGATCACTGCTGGTCTCGTCCTCCCCCATGTGACCATGGTGGCCGCACCACACGATTCAAACCGTTCCCAGCCTCGCTGCGTGAACCCGGCTATAATCCGGACCATCGGCGCGGAGTCGGCTCTCCATCAGGTCGATCTGACTGATTTCGATCTCTCTGTCGAGCTTCAAGGATCGAGCCTGTTTCTCGAATTCGCGGAATTCGCCCGGTCCAGAGTCCCGATCCACTCGACCCAGCGTGACGTGCGGGCGGAACGGCCTGGTTTCCCTGGTGACACCGAATTCGGCCATCCGACGGTCCAGTGCGTCGTGCAACAGTCGCAGCCGCGGCCCGGACTCGATTCCCACCCAGATCACTCCCGGCCGTCTGGGAGACGGAAATGCGCCAACACCCTCGAACCGCAGCAAAACCGGCTCCGCCCCGATCGCGATCTCATCCATCGCCGAGCTCACTGAACCGAGGCGAGCGGCGGGAATCTCGCCGAGGAACTTCAGCGTCAGGTGAACGCCCGATGGATCCACCCAGCGGGCCGGCACCCCCGATCGCTTGAGATCCGCGCCGATGGCCGCGATCGAACGCCGGAGCGGCGCCGGGAAGTTCATCGCTATGAACAGCCGCATGCTTCATCCACCTTCCGGTCCTGGATCAATACGCCCGGACCGTCGCCTCACCCTGATCAACCTTGCCGGGCCAGTCCGAAAACGGCAAGTGGATCCGTCTTTTCACCGATTACCCCGCCACGTACGATAGGAGCCTGCGGGGTTTCCCCGCCCGCTTCCACCTGAACTCGAGACACGGCTGCGCACGATGAACGATTATCGGGTCACGGTTAGCAAGGATTACCTGGTCTTCGCCTCCGGCCACTTCATCACCCACGGCGAGGGAATGTGCGAGACTCTGCACGGACACAACTACCGGGCTGGCGTCACGCTGTGGGGCGACCTGGACGAGCACGCGCTCGTATACGACTTCGTGGCACTGAAGCGCGAGATGGTGTCGATCCTTGAGCCGCTGGACCACCGGATGCTGCTTCCGACGGCCAACCCGCACCTGTCGATCGCGAACGTCAACGGAGAAATTGAAGTCCGGTTCGGATCCAGGCGGTACCTGTTTCCGGAACAGGATGTCGCGGTGCTGCCGATCTCAAACACGACTGCCGAATTGATCGCATCGTGGATCGTGGACCGGCTCCTCGATCGACTGGCGGCGCGAGGCGTCGTCGGGGTTCACCAGATCGAGGTAGAGGTAGAGGAGTCGTTCGGGCAGTCCGCGTTCTGCCGTCGCAGGCTCGACCGCTGAACTCCGGGCTTCGATCCGCGTTCCGCACGGGCCGCGCAGTTCGCCGGTGCTGACCTGTCGGCAGCTCGTCGATGCTCCGACCCCCGAGCAGGCATTCGGCCGGGTGTCCAGACTTCCGTGGTGCACTTGGCTCGACAGCTCCGATTTCCGACCGGAAACCGGCCGGTGGTCCTTCCTCGCTATCGATCCATACGCCGTGCTCGTAGCGCGAAATGGGCGTGCTTGGTGGGCGGAGCCGGAGGGGATCCGGGACACCGGAAATGGGGGACTATCTTCACTCGAGCAAGCGATTCGAGAATCTGGAGGGGTTGCGGCAGCAGTGCTCGAGCCTGGAGCAGTGGCGGAGGGAGGCAGTCCGATTCCGTTCGGGGGTGGCGCGGCTGGATTCCTGTCGTACGAAATCGGATCGGAGATCGAGACTCTTCCCGGCCCGAGGAGCCGCGATCCGGACATTCCCGACCTTGAGCTTGGATTCTACGATGTCGTGGTCGGGTGGGACCACGTCGAGGGAACCTGCCACGTCGTATCCACCGGCCTGCCTGACAGGGACGATGGGACGCGCAATCGCGCCTCCAGGAGGCTCGAGGAAGTCGTCACCTGGATTCGCGGCGATGTTCCGCCAGCGATGCCGCGCGGGGCGCTCGCCAGGCTGGCAGTCTCGCGGTCAATACTGGAGTCGTTCGAATCCGCGCTTTGGGTAGATCCGGGCGTTTCTTTCGGGGACACCTCGTCGCCTCCGCAGGAAACGCCCGATTATCCGGTCACGGGGGCAGATGGACTCCTGTCCAACTTCACCCGGGCCGGCTACGAAGCGGCAGTACGGGAGGGCATCCATAAGATCAGAGAGGGCGACATCTTTCAGGTCAATCTTTCTCAGCGCTTCGCGGCTCCCGCGCCTCAGGACCCCGTCACGTTCTACCGTGAGCTGCGGCGGAATTCGCCGGCTCCGTTCGGCGCCTTCTTCAGAGGCTCCACCTGCGTGGTCGCGAGCGCCTCGCCGGAAAGATTCGTGCAGGTCGACCCGGAGAGCAGAGTCCAGTCCCGACCGATCAAGGGGACCCGGCGACGTGGCGCTGACCGAGCGGAGGATGAAGAGCTTTCGGCTGCCCTGGTCGCCAGCGACAAGGATCGCGCGGAAAACCTGATGATCGCTGACCTCCTGCGGAATGACATCTCGCGCGTCTGCCGGTCGGGCACAGTTCGGGCAGCGGAGCTGTTTCGCCTCGAGTCGTTCGCCAACGTGCATCACCTCGTATCCGTCATCGAGGGGCACCTCAGGCCCGGAATCGGACCTGTAGAGGTCATTCGGGCAATGTTCCCGTGCGGGTCGGTCACAGGGGCTCCGAAAATCAGGGCGATGGAGATCATTGCCGAGCTCGAGCCGGTCGCGCGGGGTCCCTGCTACGGTTCCATCGGCTGGATCGGGCTCGACGGCCAGATGGACCTCAATGTGGCGATCCGCACGGCCGTGATCACTGAAAGCCGTGCGGCGTTTCACGCTGGCGGTGCCGTCGTGTTTGACTCGAGTCCGGAGGACGAGTACGAGGAGACTCTGGACAAAGCCCGGGCGCTAGCCGCCACGCTGTCTTTCGAGATCTGAATCGTGATCCTGCTCATCGACAACTACGACTCGTTCGTGTACAACCTCGCCCGTTACTTCGAAGAGCTGGGCGAGGAGACAGTCGTGGTGCGCAACGACGCGATCGATCTGGAGTCCGTTGTCGCACTCCAGCCCAGCCACATAGTCCTCTCCCCCGGCCCGTGTACTCCTCATGAGGCCGGCATCTGCGTCGATCTCGCGCGACTCGTCGGGGGAAGGATTCCGATTCTCGGCGTTTGCCTGGGACACCAGTGTCTGGGTGAGGCGTTCGGGGGTCGAGTGGTCCGTGGGAGACCGGTTCACGGTAAAGTAAGCGCCATTCATCATAAAGGGATCGATCTGTTCTCAGGGCTGCCTGCGCCGCTGGAGGTGACCAGGTACCACTCGCTGGTTGTCGACCCGCGCGACCTGCCAGCGGAGCTCGTCCCGCTCGCCTGGACAGCCGATGGAACTCTCATGGCGTTACGTCATCGGTCGCTGCCCGCCTGGGGGGTCCAGTTCCACCCCGAAGCGGTACTCACGAAGGCCGGCCATGCGCTGCTGGCGAACTTTCTCGCACTCGGAAGGCGACAGAATCCTCGTGGTCTGGAGGCCCCACTCCCACCCCACGAGACCTCCCCCCCCGGTGTGTCGCCGCCGGTGGACTGACGGACAGTCTGGAGGTCACCCCGACCAGGGAATTCGACCACGGGTTACGACTGGGGATCACGATTCGGGATTATTATCCGGGAGCCCTGAGCCCGCTGATGGGACGCCGATAATGAAGCGCCTCCGCAATGTGCGAGGCGTGGACATTCCTGTTGCCATCCAGGTCCGCAACCGTTCGCGCGACGCGGAGAATCCGATCACACCCTCTCGCGCTCAGCCCGAACCGCCGGACGGAGCGCCCGAGCAGCGCCTCGCCTTCGGAATCCAGCTCGCACAGGCGTCGAATCTCACGCGGGCCGAGGTCTGCGTTGCAGGTCAGGCGATCCGACTCTGACCCGCTCGCTCCCGGGGACCGGCGCATGGCCCGGTTCCGCGCCTGCGCTACACGCGCGCGCCGTTCAGCCGTCGTGCCACCGGGAGCAGGCTTTCCTCGGAGGTCAGCCCAGCGCACGGCCGGGATCTCGAGCCGGAGGTCGAATCGATCGAGCAACGGGCCACTGATGCGTGACTCGTACCGGCGGATCATCCAGGTATCGCACGTGCAACGACCGGTTGATGAGGTCAGATAGCCGCAGGGGCACGGATTCATCGCGGCGACGAGCTGAAACCGGGCGGGGAAAGTCACAGCACCTCTGGCCCGAACGATGTGCACGACCCCCTGCTCAAGAGGAGCGCGAAGGGCGTCGAGCACGGGTGGTCGGAATTCCGGAAGCTCGTCGAGAAACAGGATCCCCCGGTGCGCCAGAGAAGCCTCGCCCGGTCTGGGAGTGGCGCCGCCACCCAGGAGCCCGGCGGAAGTCACGGAATGATGCGGAGCACGAAATGGTCGCCGTCGAAGCAGCGGTGAGCCCGGCCCGAGGTAACCTGCAACGCTGTGCAGAGCCGAGACCTCAAGTGCCTCATCGGGCAGGAGCCGAGGCAGCAGACCGGGAAGTCGCATGGAGAGCATGGTCTTTCCCGAACCCGGCTCGCCCGAGAGGAGCAGGTGGTGTCCGCCCGCGGCCGCGATCTCGAGGGCCCGCTTCGCTGCGACCTGCCCTTTGACGTCTTCCAGGTCAGGCACATCCCTGTCGTCGGAGCGAACCATCGCACGTCCGGGAGAGACGAGTTCGCCGGTACCGTCAAGGAACGCCAGAACCGCAGTAAGATCCCGGGCGCCGAGCGCAGTCACGTCAGGTACTCCAGCCAGTTCTCCCACGTTCTCGCGTGGTACGATCAAGGTGTCCAGATCGGGCTCGGTACGACATCGAAGGGCCATGGGGAGAGTGCCCCGCACGGGGCGAATCGATCCATCCAGCCCGATCTCTCCGACGAGCGCGGACCGCTCGAGCCGCTTCTCTGAAACCGCTCCCGTTCCAGCAAGTACGCCGATGAAGAGTGGAAGATCGAAAGACGCGCCTGCTTTCGGAACATCGGCGGGCGCGAGATTCACCGTGATCCGCAAGCCCGGAATCCGAAGTCCGAGATTCGCGGCCGCAGCACGAATGCGTTCGACGGTTTCGCGGGCGGCCGACGGCGCGAGACCGCTCGTCCGGATGCCGGGAGTTCCGCGCCGGATCGTGATCTCGACGCGGATCCGGATCGGTTCTACACCGACGAGAGCGAAGGTATGGACGACGTGAAACACACGTCGACATGCTCGCCGGTATTCAACGTCATCTCAATCGAGGGCCGGTCCCTGCCGCAGGAAACGGGTGCTCGGTCTCGGGATCCATGCAGTCCCGGATCGCAACCCACAGGCCCGGATGTGCCCGGAACAGGTATCCGGCCATGAACAGGCCCGTGACTACTTTGGCTTGATCCACCGTGATCCAGGACGGTGCGAGGGGCCGATTCATGCTGAAGCCGAGAGAGCCGGACAGCGAATAGAGGAAGCCCGCCAGCCCTAAGGTCAGCATGACGAAGAGGAAACCCGAATTCCTCTCGGCCCGTGAGACCAACCACGTGGCGATCAGGCCGAAGAACATGAACGAGAGCAGGTGCACGCCGTTGAAGGCGATCACCGAACCGGCGATCGCTCCTCCGACGATCGAGGCGTCATGGGAAACGAGCCCGTCGCCCAGCGCGGCGGCGGTATGGAACAACGACTGGCCTTACTGGCCGACGCTTGTGCAACCCGGTCCACCGGGTGGCGAGGGCGTGACTACGCCGCGGTCCGGCTTGCATGTTCTGTCACAATATAGGACACATGTTCCAGTTTTGTCAGAGGGTACAAACCAGGACAGACAGGACACTCATACTGCTTAGTTGAAAGATATCTTATATGCTCTAACGTAGCGTCGTGTCCTTGGTCAATTGGGAACAGTATCTAATCTATACTACACTGCAACTTCTTGTGCCTAATAGTGCATTTCATCAGACGAAACTGGCGATGTCGGCCAGCGGCCTCCTCGACAGGTCGGGGACGCGAACATCCACCGCCGGAAAACCAGTGACGAGAAGAAGGAACGGTCGCTCTTCCTTCGGTCGCCCGAGAAGCTCGTTCAGAAATCCCATCGGACTCGGCGTATGCGTCAGTGTCACCAGTCCTGCGCCATGCAGGGCGGCGATCAGGAAGCCAGTAGCGATCCCCACGGATTCCTGCACGTAGTAGTGCTTCTCCCGTTCGCCGTCGGGCCCGCGACCGAAGCTGCGGGCGAAGATCGCAATCAGGCAGGGTGCGGTCTCCAGGAACGGTTTCGACTCGTTCGTCCCGAGAGGCGCGAGCGCTTCCAGCCAGTCGTCCGGAGCTCGCCCACCATAGAATGCTCGTTCTTCCTCTTCGGCTGCGAGTCGGATCTTCCGTTTCAGGGCCGGGGCACGGACCGCCACGAAGTGCCACGGCTGCTTGTGAGCACCACTCGGAGCCGTTCCCGCCGTACGCAGACAGTCCTCGATCACGCCGTCGGGAATCGCCCGGTCGGAAAACTCGCGGACGCTCCGACGACGGCTCATCTGCTCGAAGAACTCCCGCGCCCGGCGCTGCATCTCGTCCGGAGTATTCTCCTGCCAGCCTTCCAGCCGCTTGAATCGTGGCTCGTCCATCGATCTTCCCTCCTTCTGTCGCACGATTTGGGTTCAGACTCCAGCCGGGATTCCAGACACACTCCGGGAATGCCGGTGTCTTCGCCAGCCGCCGGGACAACGAGCAGCGTTGGGGAACGGGAGCGAGATGGTTCCCTGCTCCACCAAGAACGCTAGATTGGCCGTCGTGGAATCCAATGTGAATACAGCAGTCCAACTCGATCGACTCAGCTGGCCCGAGGCTGCGGAGTGGTTCCGGGGCGATCCCAGGCTCCTGCTCCCGGTCGGAAGCTGCATGCAGCATGGGCCGCATCTCCCACTGTGTACCGACACGGTGATCGTCGAGAATCTCGCCCGAGAAGTGGGATCTCGCTCGGGCCTGCTTATAGCCCCGACGTTGGCCTACGGAGTCGCCTGCGAGCAGGATCAGGCCTATGCCGGCACGGCTTCTCTGGATCGCAAGACCCTCCACCGGGCCCTGAACGAACTCGTGGACACGTGGGGCAAGCAGGGGCTCGAGGAGATCGTCCTTATCACGACCAACGGCTTCGCCCGGAACATCCAGGCCCTGGCGATGGTGATGGCAGACACAGTCCGTGTGAGGGCGATCGACACGCACGCCCTCGACCTGTCGGCCTTTCTTGTTCAGGGCAATGCTCCGGAACGAGGTGGTGAGCTCGAGACGTCGCTGCTTCTCCATCTGGAGCCCGAGCTGGTCAGGCAGGAGTGGATTCTGGATTCAGTGTCGGACACTGCAGCAACGGGCGACGTCGGCGCGTCTGCCCCGATGCCGGGGTCTCCAGGCGTTGTCGGACGCCCTTCCCTCGCGTCGGCCGAGAAGGGACAGAGGATTTATGAGCACATCGTGGAGACGATTGCTGCGCGGCTCGCGACGTGACCTGGTGACGGAAATGAGCCGGAAACGGATCCGCGGGATCGGCCGGACACTGCTCGCCACGCACCTGCTCATTGTCCACGCCGGTCCGTCACTCGCACAGGATCCCTCGATGATCGACCAGGGACGCTTCGAGATCCGGATCGGCGGAGAGTCCCGCGGACAGGAGTCGTTCGCGATTAGAAGGCAGGGTGAAGAGTACATGGCAGTGGGCCGGACGAGCCTCGAGGAGCAGGAGCTCTGGGTTCTGTCGGCTGAAGTCGGGCTTCGTACGGACGCGCGATACGTCCCGGTGCGTTACGAGTTTCGCACCCTGCAACGGCCCACGTCGACGACGATCGCCGTGCGAACGGGAAGCCGGATCCGGGTCACGACGTCGAACCAGGAAGGCGAGCGCATGACGGAGCTGATGGCGGACCGCGAGCTGGTCCTGATTCAGACCGGAGTGGCTCATCACTACTGGTTCCTCATCAAGCGGTTCGGCCAGGCCTCGGCCGGACAGACCGGCACCGTGGACGCGCTCGCGCCGGGAGCGGTGGAACGTTCGTCGATTCGGCTTGACGGGGTCACCGATGTCGAACTCGCGCTTCCGGACGGGCCGGTGCGAGAAGCGATTCGGTACGACATGCAGATAGGGGAGACAAGCCACATCGTGTGGGTCGAGCGGACGACCGGGCATGTGCTGCGGGCAGAGATCCCCGAGCGCGCCTGGGTGGCGATCAGGATTTACGATTCGACGGGAGATGCCCCAGAGAGCGCAGAGGACGGATCTTCAGGAAAGGACGAACCATGAATCAGCACGCAGTCGATTCGACCACCGTCGGAGACCGGAACGAGAACCCCGAGCTTCCATCTCTTCCCACTCGGATCGTGCAGGTGTTCGTTGCTCCAGCCACCCTGTTCGATGCGCTGAAAGCGACTCCTAAGTGGATCGGCGCCGCACTGGTTGTAATAGGTCTGGGCCTCGTCGTCCAGGCCTTGATCCCGGCCGAGATGATCCGGGAGATGGCGTTGTCGAGCCTGCCGAGCGACGCGAGTCCTGAGCAGGTCGCAGCGGTCGAGCAGTTCATGGGAGTCAGCAACGTCATCCGGTGGGTGGGCACGATCGTGTTCCAGATTCTCCTCATGCTGTTCGTCTCCGGGTTCATCCTGCTGGTGTGGAACGCAATTTTGGGTGGCGAGGCTGCGTTTCCAGCCGTACTCGCATGCACCGCCCACTCGTACATCGTGTGGGCCGCTGGCGGATTGATCACGATGCCGCTCATGCTGGCGCGCCAGGATCTCCGAACCACGTTTTCATTGCACCTTCTCACACCATGGCTCGATTCGGGCTCCTACGCGTATCGGTTCATGGCCGGTCTGAACCTGTTCGGAATCTGGACGATGATTCTGCTCGGCGTGGCCGTGAGTCGCCTCTACCCGAAGGTCTCCGTCGCCAGTGCTTCGACCGTGATGATCGTCGCATATGTCGTGTTCAAGGCCATCGGTGCGATCTTTTCGCCGATGTGAGCGTAGCAGTCAACGACCGGCGGACCCGAGGTGTTTCCCGTACCTGAGGACAAGGTGTATCGCAGACACTCGGAGTTCACCGAAACCGAGTTGTGTGCCGGCTCGTAAGGGAACGTGACCGCCGTTCGGCGGTGCAGTTCCGAAACGTCAAACCAGCGGAAGAGATAGATGTCACGGGGAAAGAAGATCCTGATCGGCATCGGCGTTCTGGCCGTGCTCGCGATCATGGCGGTCGGCGCCTTGCGGGGCGGACGTGACGGTGCGGTCGAGGTGCGCACGGAGAATGTATCGAGACGGGACCTCGTAGCGCAGGTTTCCGCGACGGGCTACCTGGAGCCGAAGCGATCCGTCGACATCAGCGCCGATGTATCCGGACGCGTTGTGCAGCTCAACGTGGAAGAAGGTGACGCGGTCACGGAAGGCGATCTGCTGCTCGTAATCGACCCGGCCCGGTTCGAAGCCTCGGTCCAGCGTGCAGAGGCCGGGCTGGCCGAATCGGCCGCGCGGGAAACGCAGGCAAGAGGCAACTACCAGCAAGCACAGCGCGACTGGGAGCGCATTCGGGATCTGAAGGCCCGGCTGCCTGAGATGGTCACGGAGACGGAATTCGAGATGTCACGCACGAACGCCGAGGTGCAGAAAGCACTGTGGGAGTCGGCCAGCCACTCAGTCGAAATGGCACGGGCCAGTCTGAAGGAAACGCAGGACAACCTGGCCAAGACGGTAATCCAAGCCCCGATGAGCGGACGCGTCACGAGGCTCAACGTCGAAAAAGGCGAGACGGCGATCGTGGGGACGATGAACAACCCCGGAAGCCTGCTCATCACGGTCGCGGATCTGTCCGTGATGGAAGCTGTAATCGAGGTTGACGAAACCGACATACCGGAGATCGTCATCGGGGACTCGGTTTCCGTGTCACTGGATGCATTCCCGAACCGGGAATTCGTCGGCCGGGTCACGAAGATAGGCAACAGCTCGATCCGGCCCCGGAACCAGCAGGTAGCCAGCTCCGACCAGGCGATCGACTTCGAGGTCCGTGTGACACTCGAAGACCCTGGGGTGGAGCTGCGACCCGATCTGTCAGCCTCGGCGGACGTAATCACCGATGTACGGCCCGACGCCCTGGCAATCCCGATCATCGCCCTCACTTTGATGGATCCGGACGAGTTCGAGCGAATCCCGAACGAGATCGAAGGCGAGGCGATGGCCGATACGACCGACAGCGATGATCCGATCGAGGGCGTGTTCGTGATCGATGGTGACCTGGCTCGCTTCCGGCCCGTCGAAATCGGTGTGGCCGGGGACAACTACTTCGAGGTCCTCGGAGGACTCGACGAGGGCGAGACCGTCGTGTCGGGCACCTACCAGGTGATACGGGAACTCAACGACGGTGACCTGGTCAGTGCCACGAGTTCCGACAGCACGCAGGCCCCGGAAGAATGAGCGAGGAACGGCGGATGCAGACGAGCGATAACAACGTCATTATCGAGACCCACGATCTGAAGAAGCTGTATCAGATGGGCTCGGAGACGATCCACGCGCTGGCCGGTGTCGACATGAAAATCCGGCGTAACGAATACATCGCGATCATGGGCCCGTCGGGCTCAGGCAAGTCGACCCTGATGAACCTCATCGGCTGCCTCGATACGCCGACCGAGGGCGAGTACATCCTGAACGGCTCTCCGGTTCAGGGCCTGGATGACGACGAACTCGCCAGGATCCGGAATCGTGAGATCGGATTCGTCTTCCAGACATTCAACCTGCTCCCACGGGCCAGCGCGTTGCACAACGTAGAGCTGCCCCTGATCTACGCCGGGGTATCTTCCAAGGAGCGGCAGCAGAAGGCGCGCGGCGCCCTCGGGCTCGTCGACCTTGCCGATCGCGCTCATCACAAGCCGAATGAGCTGTCCGGCGGCCAGCGACAGCGTGTCGCGATCGCCCGGGCGCTCGTGAACGACCCCTCGATCCTGCTGGCCGACGAGCCGACCGGGAACCTCGACTCGAAGACTTCGGCAGAGATCATGAAAGTATTCGAGGAACTCCACGCGACAGGCCAGACGATCATCATGGTCACTCACGAACACGACATCGTCGAGCATGCGAAGCGAGTCGTGACGCTGCGTGACGGCCTGATCGAGTCGCACGATGCCCGGGCAGACGGCCTGCTCTAGGGTACGCGAGCCTGAGCAGCCAGGAGACCCGGACGCGTGTATATCCTCGAAGGAATCTGGATCGCGCTGCAGCAGGTGTGGGCGAACAAGTTGAAGTCCGCCTTCACGCTGATCGGCGTGATCATCGGAATCACCTTCCTGCTCGCGGTGATCACCGTGGTGGAAGGCATGAACCGATACGTGCAGGATGACTTCGCTGGATCTCTGTTCGGCGTCAATACGTTTACGGTCGTCCGTCGCAGTCGGATCTCCACCGGATCGGAGACCGAAGAACGGCGCCGCCGGCAGGCTCGGAATCCGCACCTCACGCTTCACGATGTCGAGGTCGTCCGCGCGGCGGTTCCGGACGCCTGGCGCTTCGCCTACAACGATGACCGGGGGTTCGACGAGGTCACCTACAAGGACCGGCGACGGCGCAACATCCGCCTCATCGGCGGCTCAGACGGGTACGAGACTCTCCAGGGATGGGAGATCGAGTCCGGCCGTGGCCTTACACCGCTGGACGAGCGCCGGGGTCTTAAAGTGGCGGTGATCGGAGCCGATATCGCCGAGAAGCTGTTCACCGACGTCGAGCCGGTCGGCAAGCAGATCCGGATCGGAGCTCATCGGTTCGACGTCGTGGGTGTGTGGGAGAGGCAAGGAGGGCTCCTCGGTGTAATCCGGGACGCTTCGGTCCTGGTGCCGTTTTCGGTTTACCGTCAGACATTCGCGCGAAATCCGTCGTACGTCGGCGAGATCAGCGTGAAGATGCACAGCCTGGAAGAAATGGAGGCGGCGCAGATCGCCGTTGAGGGGGCAATGCGTTCGGACAGGGGACTGCGCCCGGGCGAGGATAGCAGCTTCTGGATTCAGACCTCGAGCGAGCTGCTGGACACGTGGGAGAAGATCAGCCGCATCCTGTTCGCGGCGATCCCGGGCCTGGTCTCGATCTCCCTGGTCGTCGGAGGGATCGTGATCATGAACATCATGCTCCTCTCCGTCGCCGGGCGTATACGTGAGATCGGAATCCGAAAGGCTGTCGGCGCAAGGCGGCGGGACATCCTGATCCAGTTCCTCGCCGAGTCCTCGACCCTGTCAATCATCGGAGCGGCAATCGGAATCCTGTTCGGGATCGGGATCGCGATGGGAGTCGAGCGGTTCACCGTTATGCCGGCCTCCGTGCCTCCATGGGGCATCGCCGTAGGACTGACACTGGGGCTCATCGTGGGGGTCGGTTCGGGTCTGTACCCGGCGTATCGAGCGGCAAAGCAGGATCCGATCGTGGCGTTGCGCAGTGAGTAGCCGGCAGAAGGGCATGGGGCTGCTGGCGACGCTCCGCGAGGGGCTTCGCGTGGCATTCGATTCGCTGCGCGCCAACAAGGTCCGCAGCGGATTGACGATTCTCGGCGTGGCGATCGGAGTGCTGGTCGTGATGGCCATGGCGGCCGTCGTGCAGGGCTTGAACGACAGCTTCAGTGAGGCGCTTTCCTCGCGCGGCGCAACGACGTTTTATGTGTTCCACGCCCCGATCGGTGGCGGCGGCGTGAGCACGGGACTTGAGGAGGAAGAGAACGAGTTCTTCAAGAACCCGCCGCTCGACCCGGAATGGACCGAGAAATTGAGCAGGCTGCCCGGCATCGAGAGCGTGAGCGCGCTGGCCGATCTCGGGGAGAGCGGCTTTCACGCCTCATCGGGAGAGGAGGACGTCCGGATCAGCCTGTACGCGGTGGATGCGAGCTTCCTCGAGATCGACGGAGGGGACATTGCCGACGGACGCTGGTTCACGGCCATCGAGGACCAGAGGAGGGCTGCAGTCGCGGTGATCGACTCCCAGGTCGCGTTGGACCTGTTCGCCGGTGCGGACCCGATCGGCGAGTACATTACGATCGGCAGACCGGGCAACCGCAACGCGAGATTCAGAGTGATCGGACTGTACCGGCGTCCGCCGAACGTGTTCTCCAGCCTGGCGAGTCACTGGACGTACATCCCGTTCACCGCCTCGCGGAAGTACCTCGACGTGTGGCAGCGGATGATCGTGTTCACGGTCCGTCCGGAAGAAGACATCCCTCTCGAGCAGGCGCTCGACGTCGTTCGCGGGTCCATGCGCCAGATCCGTGGCCTCAAGCCGGGCCAGGAAGATAATTTCCACATGATCACCCAGGACGAGTTCATCGATCTGTGGGGGAAACTGACCGGCGTGCTGTTCGCGGTCATGGTTGCGCTGTCGGGAGTCGGCCTGATGGTAGGAGGAGTCGGAGTGATCGGGATCATGATGATCTCGGTCACCGAACGAACGCGAGAGATCGGTCTCCGAAAGGCCATGGGCGCGAGGCGGCGGGATCTTCTTCTTCAGTTCCTCGTCGAGGCAGCCACGCTGACCGCCGTCGGCGGCGCCATCGGGATGGCGCTGGGCGGCATCGTCGTGTGGCTGGTGACGAACTTCACACCGATTCCCGCCTCCGTTCCACCGTGGGCGATCGCGATCGCGCTCGCCGCATCGGTTCTCACCGGCGTCGGATTCGGCCTGTATCCAGCAGCCCGCGGAGCAAAGCTGGATCCGGTCGAAGCCCTCCGGTACGAGTGATGAACACGCCCGCGCTCGACATCCTGGCCATCGCGCCCCATCCAGACGATGCCGAACTGCTGTGCGGCGGCGCTCTGGCGAAGTCCGCGGCGCTCGGGCGGCGGGTCGGAATCCTCGATCTCACACACGGCGAGACGGGCACGAAGGGCACTCCGGGTCAGCGAGCGGAAGAAGCGGCGAGAGCGGCACAGGCACTTGGTGTCGTCGTACGGGAGAATGCAGGTCTGCCGGACGCAGGTCTGTTCAACACCGACGACTTTCGAACCCGGCTGGTCGCGATCCTTCGACAGCTCCAGCCCCGGGTCGTGATCCTCCCGTTCCTCACAGGCCGCCACCCGGACCACCGGATCACTGCCGAGCTCGGCAGAGACGCCTGCTTCCTCTCCGGGCTGGGCAACTACGGCGACGCGGAGTTGCACGCCATGGCTCCCCACAGGCCGACGAAGGTGATCCACGCCCTGGCGTATCGGGAGGATCCGGTGAAACCGACCTTCGTGGTGGGACTGACGGAGAAGGAATTCGGGCAAAAGATCGAGGCGATTCGTTGCTACGCCTCGCAGTTCGATGACACCACGAAGGCGGGCGAGCTGTTTCCTACCGGACAACCTTTGTTCGAACTGGTGGAGTCGCAGGCGCGGCACTACGGGTCACTCGTTCGTCGTCCGTATGGAGAGCCGTTCTGGACGGCAGAGACGATCGAAGTCGACGACCTCGCAACTCTCGGCGTGTTCTCTCTCTAGTCCGCGTCTGCCGCACGACGGACCACCGGAACTCCGCTCAGGCTTCCGGCATACACTTTCTTACATACGGATTCCGAGTTCCGGCAGATGGGACCTCGAACTCATGATGAGACCTGGCAGAAGAGTAGAAGACCGAACGTGAATCGAGCACCGATATATCTCGACCATGCGGCCACCTCCCCGCTCCGTTCTGAAGCGCAGGCGGCCTGGGAGGCGAGCATCGGCTCGGCGGACTTCAACCCCGCCTCGGCGCACAGCCTCGGGCAGTTGGCATACGACAGGCTCGAGACCGCCAGAGAACAGCTGGCAGATCTCGTGCACGCACAGCGCTCGGAGGTCGTCTGGACGGCCGGCGGCACACAGGCCGACAACCTCGCGGTGCTGGGGTTTGCCCGAGCCCACGCGGGAGAGCGACCACTGCTCGTCGCCACCGCGATTGAGCACAAGGCAGTCCTTGCTGCGGCGAGGCGGGCAGAGATTGAGGGCGCAGAGCTGGTCATGCTCCCGGTCGACACGCACGGCGTCGTGGACCCGGCCGCGCTCGAGACCATCCTTCGCGAAGCGGCGGGCCGCCCCTGCCTCGTCTCGGTGATGTGGGCGAATAACGAGGTCGGCGCGGTGCAGCCTGTCCGGGAGGTCTGCCGGGTCGCCCACGAGCACGGGGCGCTGTTTCATACGGACGCCGTCCAGGCGCTCGGGAAGCTCCCCGTGTCAATCCACGAAGTCCCGGCAGATCTGCTCAGCCTGACGGCACACAAGATCGGCGGTCCGGTGGGAATTGGATCGTTGATCGTTCGTGGGGATGTCGCGCTCGAGCCGCTCGCATACGGAGGTTCCCAGGAACGCGGACTGTGGCCCGGCACGCAGAACCCGCTCGGCGCGGCGGCGTTCGCGGCGGCGGCACGCGCGGCCGTCGAGGAAATTCCGGAGTCAGCGGCGCGCTGGACCTCCATGCGCGACGCGCTCGAGGCAGAGCTCCGCTCGGGCATTCCGGACCTCGTCGTCCACGCCGGCAAAGCTCCGGAGCGGCTTCCGCAGCTTCTGAGTATCGGGATCCCGGGTGCCGACGTCGCGACGCTGCTGATGGCGCTGGATCTGTCGGGATTCGCTGTCTCCAGCGGCTCTGCGTGCAGCAGCGGAAGCCAGGCCGGTTCGCATGT
>JBDGUZ010000013.1:0-21855 GCA_039585915.1 Gemmatimonadota bacterium | reverse complement strand
AGCAAGTGCCGGAAAGGCCCTACCTGGACTTCGATCTCCAGTTCGATCGGGAGTGGATCCAGTTCCGTTCGCCCCGTCCATCCACGACCCGGGTATGGGCAAATGCGGAGCTTCGGAGTGATGACCTGCGGCGGGTTGCCGATGACAGGCGGAACGCAACGGTCGAGTTGGTTGTTTCACTGCTCGACGAGTCGGGCAGACGGTTGGAGACCGTTCCCGTCGACTTTGATCTCGAAATTCCGCCCGACGGCTCTCCTCAAACCGTGCTGGGCATCCGTGTTCCGCTCGAAGTATCTCCGGGTCGATACGAGACGCTGGTCCAGATCCGAGTTCCGGGCGACGAAGATGATCTGCGTCAGCACGGAAATTTCGTGCGAGACAGCCTGATCGTTCGTGACTTCGGCGGGACCATTCCGCTGTTGTCGGACGTGGCCGTTTCCGCTGACTCGGGGGGCGCCTGGCAACCACGAGCTGGACTCAACCTGCGACCATCACCCGCCCACCGCAGTGGCCCGGACGGCCTGGCGTGGATCTACCTCGAAGCTTACAACCTCACGCCGGGTGGAGATTTCACCGCGCAGGTACGGTTGGACAGGTACGATTCCGCAGGCGGCGAGACGCCGGCCTTTCAGCAGGAGTACGGCGGGACGGCATCCGGCGGTGCGCGAATCGTTACACCGATCGTCCTGCGGCTCGATCTCGGAGATACCGAGCCGGGGTCGTATGCTCTGCGGGTCAACGTCACGGACGTCGCGACCGGCTCACGCACCCTGGATTCGCCTGCGAGTCTCGAGGTGTCGAGACGACCCTGATTATTCACAACGGGGCGAGCCTCCCCTCACTGTTCCGGACGCCTAGTCGGCCTCCAGTTCCAGTTCGACCTGGCCCAGCGAGTCCGACTCGTCCGCTGACGCCATAGCGAGTCTGTCCGCCGCGATCGATTCGTCGGCCGAGGTCTCCGGATCGGACACAGGAGCCGAGCGGAGCGGGTAGGCACCGGTGACCGGCCCTGCCCGTTTCACAACATCCGGGATCCGCACGCTCGCGCCACGCCGAGCCTTCTCACGAATCGAGTCAGCTTCCACGGGCACGACCTCCGATCCCGAGATCTCGAGCACGAGATAATCACCCGGGTGGGTCTCCAGCACTCCCACGAGGTCTCCCGAGGTGCTTCGTTCCGGGAGGATGGAGATACCTTTCCCGGCCCGGCCCTGTCGTCGCACCTCGGTAAACGGCACCCGCTTCGCGTGGCCGTTTGCAGTCGTGATCACGAGCGACGCATCCCGCCGGGGAAGCAGCGCGCTGACGAGCGAGTCGTTGGAATCGATTTCAATCCCTCGAACTCCGCGGGCGGATCGACCCATCGGCCGGACTTCGTCTTCACCGAATCGAATCACCTGCCCGTGCCGTGTTGCCAGGAGGACATCCCCCAGCCCTCTGGTCGGGTGCATGGTGAGAACCTCATCTTCCGGCCCGAGGCCGGTCGCCCGAATCCCTCCACCTCGCACGTTCGAATACTCCTCGAGCGAAGTCCGTTTCACCTGCCCCTGCGCGGTGGCGACGAGCACGAACTTATCGGGCTCGAATTCGGTCACCGGAAGCACGGCTACGACTCGGTCTCCGGGCTCCAGTTCGAGGAACTCCACCAATGGTCTGCCTCGTGAACTGCGAGTTCCGTGCGGCAGGCTCCGAACCGGAATCGCGTGCACCGAACCGCTCGCCGTGAAGCTGAGCAGCTGCGTGTCTCCCCTGGCGATGAAGGCCTGCGTGACGAAGTCGCCCTCACGTTCCTCCATCGCTTCTGCGCCGGCGACCCCGTCTCCCGATCCGCGTACTGACTGCGACTTCACGTAACCGCGGCGGCTGAGCATGACCAGCGACGACTCTCTGCCGTTGCCGGACGGGAGCGGGAACGGCTCCTGCTCGTCGAGGATCTCTGTCCGCCGGACGTCGCCGTATCGAGCGGCCAGCTCGCCCAGCTCCTGTCGCAGCAGAACCCGACGAACGTCATCCTGTTCGACCAGGTGCCGCAGTTCCTCGATTCGGGCGGCGAGAAGCTCGAGTTCGTCCTTCAGCTTGCGCCGCTCGAGCTGCGTGAGTCTCGCGAGGCGCATGGCGAGGATCGCTTCGGACTGACGGTCGGACAGCCCGAACTCGATGCACAGGCTACCGGCCGCCGACTTCGGCGACGCGGATGCGCGGATCAGCTCGATGACACGGTCGATATCGTCGAGTGCAGTGAGAAGGCCCGCGAGTACGTGCGCCCGGTCTTCCGACTTGACCAGCTCGAATTCAGCCCGACGTCGGATCACGTCCAGCCGGTGACCGACGAAACAGGAGAGCGCCTGCTTCAGGTCGAGTTGAACGGGCCGACCGTCGACGAGCGCCAGCATGATGACGCCGAACGTCGTCTTGAGTTGTGTCTTGAGGAACAGCGTCTTGATCAGCTTCTGGAAATCGGCATCACGCTTCAGTTCGATCACCAGCCGCAGTCCATCTCGATCCGATTCGTCCCGCAGGTCGGTAATGTCGTCCGCACGTCCGGCGCGCACGATCTTCGTGATCTGTTCGATCACACGCGACTTGCTGACCTGGTACGGGAGCTCGGTAATGATGAGGGAACTCTTTCCGTAGCTGCCTTCCTCGAGGTGCATTCGGGCACGTACTTCGATCAGACCGCGTCCCGTCCTGTAGGCGTCTCCAATCCCCTCCCACCCCCAGATGTATGCGCCGGTCGGGAAGTCGGGTCCCTCGATCAGCTCGATGAGGTCATCCAGGTGGCAGTCCGGATTGGCAATCAGGTAATCCGTTGCTCCCACAAGCTCCCGCAGATTGTGTGGCGGGATCTTGGTCGCCATCCCGACCGCGATTCCGTCTGATCCGTTGAGTAGAAGATTCGGCAGTCGGGCGGGAAGGGAAGTCGGTTCGTCCAGCCGGCCATCGAAATTCGGGACGAAATCGACGGTCTCCATGTCGATGTCGGCCAGCAGTTCAAGAGCGATCGGCGCCAGCTTCGCTTCCGTGTAGCGATAGGCGGCCGCGGAATCCCCGTCAATCGACCCGAAGTTGCCCTGACCATCGATCAGCGGATAGCGCAGAGAAAACTCCTGGACCATGCGGACGAGCGTATCGTACACGGCACTGTCGCCGTGCGGGTGATACTTGCCCAGCACGTCTCCGACGACCGTGGCGCACTTCTTATGGTCACGCTCGGGAAGCAGGCCGAGTTCGTACATGGCGTACAGGATGCGCCGGTGCACGGGCTTGAGTCCGTCCCGGGCATCCGGAAGCGCACGCTGGACGATCACGCTCATCGAGTAGTCGATGAACGAGTCGCGGAGTTCTTCTTCGATCAGGCGGGGGACGATTCGTTCTTTGTGAGCGGTCTTCATGGCCTGGGCTGCGCTCTCCGTCAGGCGTTGGAGGATGGGTTTCGGGTCACCTTCGGCAAGGTCGGGGCGAGCAGGGGCAGGCACAAGGGTAGAGCGGCGTGATCCGTGGCGCGGGAAACAGAATCACCCGACAAGCAGCTTGACCGTTTCTCGCTGCGGTTCGCTGAGTTGTCGGGGAGCGAGAAGAACCATCGCACGAGTCGTCTGCTCATCCGGCAGGTGAACCAGGAGCATGCCGGGCTCCGGCCCGCCGGATGCCTGCGATGCCCGGCCCGTGACGTCGATCATCACGGCTCTTCCGCTCGCGAGCCTGTCGGCCAGCCAACAAGCGTAATCGATCCAGGCCTCCAGCGGATCGGTATCCTCTGAAGCCGCTGCAGGGACAAGCACCCGTGCGTAGCGGTCAGTCGCCTCTGCAAACGCCTCGGCATCCTGAGCTCGAAGTCGTCTGAGGAGATCACGAAGGGCCGGCCTCGGATCCTCGAGATCGGCCCTCGCCAGACTGCTGTCAGTTCGACCGCGCGCCACCTCCCCGAGATCAGCCACCCGCGGCCATCGAATCGAGGAACTCCTGATTCGTGTCCGTCCGCTGCATCCGCTCGATGAGGAATGAGATCGCTTCAGCCGGCGGCATGTCGGCGAGGAAATTCCGCAGCAGGTAGATCCGGTTCAGTTCGACTTCGTCCAGCAGGAGCTCTTCGCGCCGGGTGCTGGAGCGGTTCACATCGATGGCCGGGTAGATCCGCTTGTCGGCAATCTGCCGATCGAGAACGACTTCGCTGTTTCCTGTGCCCTTGAACTCTTCGAAGATCACCTCGTCCATGCGGCTGCCCGTCTCCACCAGCGCCGTGGCGATAATTGTGAGACTGCCACCTTCTTCGATGTTCCGGGCCGCGCCAAAGAACCGCTTCGGCTTGTGCAGCGCATTCGCGTCCACACCGCCGGACAGGATCTTCCCGGAATGAGGCACAGTGGTGTTATAGGCACGCGCGAGACGGGTGATGGAGTCCAGCAGAATGACCACGTCCTTCTTGTATTCGACGAGACGCTTCGCCTTCTCGAGCACCATCTCCGCGACCTGCGTGTGACGATCCGCCGGTTCATCAAACGTGGACGAGATGATCTCCGCGGCTACGTTCTCCTCCATGTCCGTGACTTCCTCCGGCCGCTCGTCGATGAGCAACACGATGAGGTGTACGTCGGGGTTGTTCTCGAGGATTGCGTTGGCCGTCTTCTGCAGCAGGATCGTCTTACCGGCTTTCGGCGGCGAAACGATCAGCATCCGCTGTCCCTTCCCGACGGGGGTCATGAGATTCATGACTCGCATTGAGATATCAGCGTCGGCACGCTCGAGTTGCAGACGCTTCTCGGGATACCGCGGCCGGAGATTGTCGAAGGCGATTCGATGCTTCGCCTTCTCCGGGTCGTCTCCGTTCACCTCTTCGACCTTGAGGAGAGCGAGATACCGTTCTCCCTCTTTCGGCGGCCGGACCTGTCCGAGAATCGTGTCCCCCGTACGCAGATCGAAGCGCTTGATCTGCGACGGCGATACATAGATATCGTCAGGGCCGTACAGGTAGTTCCAGTCCTGGCTCCTGAGGAATCCGTAGCCCTCGGGGAGAATCTCCAGAACGCCCTCTCCACGCAGCACTACGTCCGAGTCGAGCAGGTTCTGCTCGATCCGGAACATCAGGTCCTGTTTCCGTAGACCGGAGAAATTGGCGATCTCCAGCTCCTCGGCCATTTCGTGCAACTCGGAAATGGATTTTGATTTCAGTTCGGCAATGTCCACGAGGGTCGCTCCGTCGGTGTGCTGTCCCCTGGTGCGAGCGGTCGATGAGTTGCTCGGCGCCGTCTGTCGGGGACGGGTAGGTGGTCCTTGCGTTTCAGTGCAGCCTGTGTCGCTCCGGGGCTCGAAAGCTCGGGTGAGAATCAGAGGCGGTCAGAAAACGTTACTCTCGAGATCGCGGTCGGTCAAGATCGCGGGACGAACTCGGGGACTATACGTTCGAACGCCACGAGTGTTCCGGGACACACAAGACACGGGAGAGTTGTAATGGCGCGCCACAATCGGGAAGCGCGAGGGATCGACCAGACCGGTCGTCTGTGGCGGATCGGATACCAGCCCGACTGGCTGAGCCGGATCAAGATCTCTCGTCAGTTACTCGATGGGCGGCGCCGCTCGAGTCAGACTCTGTTCCGGAATCCCGCGCGGCGGGCCGGGGCAGCTCCAGGCCGGATCGTGCGAACCGAGATCCGATCCGTGGACGGAACCACCCGGGTACGCATCGCCGTGGAGGATCCCGATCAAATCGTGGAAGAGATCATCGTGGTGACGAGACCGGGGAAGGACGGTCCACGCGGTGAGCTCGTGAAGTTCGCGATCGAGTCCCGACTTCCCCCGCTCAGGCAGTGACCGAACTCCGCCATTCGCCATCGGCCTCGATGAAACGGCATTCAGAACAGTCGAAACCGAAGCCACGCAAGGGGATTCGCCCCCAGTTCCGTCGTCAGTGAATCCAGCACGGCGCGGGTGCGTTCCGCGCTCAGCCGCAGGGCCGGATCATTGAGCGCTCGACCGGCCGTTCCGTCGGCTCGAGCGATTCCGGAGCCGAGTTCCCGGGCACGCTCCACGACTGGCTGAAGCGTTTCCCCGGCGCGGGCCAGGGATTCGGTCGCCCCGGGACGACTCTCCGGACGGGAAAGGTCTCGCAGCGTCTGAATCGCCCGCATCGCGGACGCCCGGACGGAGTCCTCGCGCACGAGTCGTGACAGCCCCTCTCCCTGGCGCCAGGCAAGAGCCAGTCGATCCAGCCGCGTTCGGGTGGAATCAAGCTGTGTGAGGGAGCCGGGGTCGGCGAGGAAGCGCGCCGCGGACCCGTTTCCCCCGGTGATCTGCTCGCCCAGGCGCGATGCGCCTTCCGCCACGTCACCGATCGCCGTGCGAACGGAATCCGCCATCGTCCGGAACGCCTCTATATCGAGCTTGGAAACGACTCGCAGCGTATCGCCGTCCCCGACGGGCGGCGCGTGCTCGGATCCGGGTGCGATCTTGATGACGGAAGGTGCGAGGAGGGCAGCGGATCCGATGGTGATCCGCGCGTCCTCGCGGAGGAATGGCATCGCCTCCCATAACAGGACAGTCTCGATCGATACACGCTCGCCAATCGGACCGCCCGGCTCGCGGAAGCGAACGCTGAGTACACGCCCCGCGGGCTTTCCCGCCAACCAGACGGCAGAACCCCGCTCCAGCCCGGCGACCTCCGGCGCGAGCACCATGAGCCGGGGGCCTTCGGCAGTCGCTCGCCGAATCGCGTCTCCGAAGAACGTGGCAAACGAGATGACGAGTCCAACGCCCAGGATCAGCAATCCCGGTCCCACGTCGGTCCACCTCAATTGACCCCGTCCGTCACGCGCGTCCATGCCGGATGGTACGACCGGGCGATACCGGAGTCGAGCGCCGGTAGTCGTGCAGTCGTTCTTCAGCCCCTTCGGCCGTCCGTCGGGGCGGACCTGACGATCCGGTAACTGTCCGAAGCTCTGTTCCTTCGGGATCGGAACCGATGCATGGTCTGCTTGACGACGCGCCGCGACACGAGGTCCCGGCGCCCTGAACCGCAGTCCCGGAGGTCCCGTTGAGCCGTTCTGTAAATCGCGTGATCCTGGTCGGAAACGCCGGGGCGGACCCTGATGTCCGACGCACATCGACCGGCCGCACAGTCGCGCACATTTCGCTCGCCACCAATCGTGTATTCCTTCGCGAAGGTGAAGAACAGCGCCGGACGGACTGGCACCGTCTTACCTTCTGGTCGGGAGCGGCGGATACTGTGGAGCGCTATGTGCGTCGCGGCAGCCGCATCTATGTCGAGGGCCGACTGGAGTATGGCGCGTATGACAGGGAAGGGGTATCGATCCCGACTGCTGACGTGATCGTTCAGGAATTCGTGATGCTCGACAGGAAGAACGGTGCCGGTGCGGATGCGGACGCCTTCGACGATTCGGAGGTCGACGCGCTCGACTAGTCGCCCTCAGCCCGTTGCGAAGGTGTCGGAGAAACCAGAATCTTCAGGAGTTCACGACGCCACGGGACAGGAGCAGGCATGCCGAGAGCCCCGATTCCCGCACCTGATGGCGACTCCTCGTCGTCAGGAGGCGAGGATCTCGCCACGCAGGAGCGTCCGCAGCCGATCGAGGTCGAGGTTGCGTCTTCGCTTCGCGTGCTCGTCACGGGAGCCGACGGCTTTCTCGGACGGCATCTGCTTCCGCGACTGGTCTCGCGAGGACACCGGGTCCGTGCGGTCTGCCGCGAGGCGCCGACCCTGCCTGGGAGTCAGGACCCCGGTATCGAGTGGAGACAGGCCGACCTGACGGAGCGGGAGTCGATAGCCGGAATCGCTGCCGGTTGCGATTGTGTCGTTCACCTGGCGGGACGTTTCGTGGCCCGGGGGGAGACAAGCCTCGGACGGGAGCACGGAACGGGAACGCGAAATCTCGTGTGGGAGATCCGAAAGACCGATGTCGAGCGGATCGTGTTCGTGAGCGCCCTGGGAGCGAGCCCCGATTCCGGAGAGTTCTTTCGCACGAAGTTCGAGGCGGAGGACGTCGTGATTTCGGCGGATCTCGAGTATGTGATTCTTCGACCGTCGGTCGTGTACGGGCCGGGTGATCATTTCACCACGCCGGTCGTGCGGATTCTGGATTCGTTGCCCGTGTTTCCGATGATCGGAGATGGTACGTTCGAGCTTCAGCCGCTGGCGGTCGAGGACATGGTCGACGTTCTGACGCAGGCGGTCGAGAGTCCCGACCTCGCTGGTCGATCGCTGGATCTCGCAGGGCCGGAGCGGCTCAGCTTCGTGAGAATCGTTCGGATCCTGGGAGAGACGATCGGACGCCCGAGGCCGGTGATTCCGCTTCCCCAGGCCCTGGCGGGTCCGGCGTCACGCATTGCCGCCGTGCTGGGCCTGCCCAGCCCGTTTTCGACCGCGCAACTCGACATGCTCCGGTTCGGCAGCGTTCTGCCCACGGATGACAACCCGGTGCGGACGGTGTTCAACCTGAAGCCACTGCCGTTCGCGGATGCTGTGACCGATTACCTGGAGCCCGCGTGAAATCACACGACATCGACTCACGCGACGCACCAGCGCCGGATGTCGGATTCCTCACGCCCGCCAATCTACTTTCTCTGGCGAGGATCCCTCTCGGTCTGGCGTTCCTTGCCGTCCATGATCTGGACTGGATCGCGGCGATCGTGGCGGCGGGCGCCGCGACCGACCTGCTGGACGGCTTCATTGCCCGTCGCACGGGCACGCAGACCGAGATCGGTGCACTGCTCGATCCGTTGTGCGACCGCGTGTTCGTGTTTCTGGGCCTCGTGTCGTTCCTCCCGACCGGATATCTCGACTGGGCCGGGTTCGTCACCCTGATCCTGCGCGACATCTTCACCGGCGGCGTATTCGTGGTAACGAGGATGGCCGGGCGGCACCTTCCGTTCCAGTCGCGACAGGGCGGCCGCATCACGACGGCACTCCAGCTTTGCGCCTTGTTCACGCTGATTCTCGCGCCAGCGTACATAAACGTGGCTATCCTGCTGGTCGGAACGGCTTCCGTATACGCCATCCTCGACTATGGGACCGCTGGCTTTCGACTCTCGTGGGGACCGGAGAGCCCGGCATCAGCCAGCGCTGTGGGCTAGCGTCGCTCGTACGACGGGCAGTCGGGTACCCGAAGGCTCAGTCGCGCGGGCGCTCGACCACGTTGGGAGCGACGGGAGATCCCTCTCCCATCCGTTCGATCCCTCCGACGACGACCTGCTCGCCCGCCGAGATTCCGTCCCGGATCTCCACGAATCCCGTGGTTCGTACCCCGATCTGGACCTCTCGTCGAGTGGCGGTCCCCTCCGGTGTGATTACCCATATATAATCGGCGCCCGAAAGCGGGAGAATCGCGTCTTCCGGCACGACTACCGCCTCCGGCCGGGTGGCGACGACGAGTCGAGCTTCGATGAACATTCCCGGCTTCAGAGATCGATCCTCGTTCGACACCTGGGCCTTGACCATGATCGTGCGACCGGGAAGCTGAACTCGGGGATCGACGAAGTCTACTATGCCCGAATAGGACTGCGCCGACATCGCCGCGACCTCGAACATCACCTCCTGACCCACCGCCAGCACGTCGGCGTGACGTTCCGGGACCTGGAACGCGGCTCGTTGAGGGTTGACGGTCTGGAGCGTAGTGAGCTTCGTCTGTGGTGTGACGTAGTCGCCGACGCTTACCAGGCGCTCTCCGACCACGCCTGAGAACGGGGCCCGAACCACTGTTCGTTCGAGTCGTGTCTGCTGGAGAAGAAGCTCGGCGCGTGCGCTCCGGGCCGTGGCTTCCGCCTGCTCCAGGTCCGCCTGCGAGGAGGCATTCCGCTCCAGGAGGTCTCGTGTTCTAGCGAGGGCCTGCTCTGCAAGGTCCACCTGCGCCTCGAGCCGTGCGACCTGCGCCTGCAGTTCGGTGTCATCCACCTTGAACAGATGTGCTCCACGCCGCACCTCCCGCCCCTCGGTCGACGGGATGCTCGCGAGTCGTCCGGATACCTCGGGTTGAAGCTCGATCGACTGCACGGCCTCGATCTGCCCCGTGGCCCGGATTTCCTCCTGAACGGTGTCCGTCACCGCCAGCGCCACATCCACCGGCATGGGCGGCGAATCTCCGTGGCCCTGGCCTTCACCCGGCCCCGCCTCGCTTCCGTCACCGCCGCAAGCGGCCACGAACGCCAATGCGGTCACTGCGGCCCGCCACGCTCGAGCGTGTGCCATCGCCGCGCCCTCCTCCCGAATCATCGTGTTGCTGTCAGTCGTCGTCCGAGAATGGCCTCTACTCCCGCCCGCGCGAGACGGGTGGTGAACCGTGACTGGACGAGGCCGGCTTCCGCTTCGGTCAGAGCAACCTGTGCCGTGAGCAGGTCGAGGATCGTCGTCGCGCCCGCACGATAGCGCTCGTCCTGCACCCGGAGGTTCTCCCGCGCCACGAGGACGGCGTTAGCCGCCAGCCCGGCGCTGGCGCGCGCCACGCTGTAGGCCTGGTATGCTTCGGCCATGTCTCGTCCGACGCCGAGCTCCGTGTTGCGTCGGGCGGTTTCCGCGATCTGACGCGCGGTGCTGGCCCGATACACCCGGATCTCGCGCAGCGCCCCGTCCCAGATCGGGAAGTTGAGCGTCACGCCGAACGTAGCGCGCTTGGTTGCGTCGGGAATGATGGCATCATCGAATCCGGCCCAATTCCCAAACAGGCTTATTGTTGGCAGGTAGGCGCCGCGCTCGGACTTGAACACGGCGTCCGTTCTCCGCTCTTCAGCGCGCGCGAACAGTACGATCGGGCTCACGGTCACGGCTTCGTCGATCGCCTGGGCCTCCGTGAACGGGAGAGCCGGAGCCGGCAGAGGATCGAGAGGCTCCGCGGCCACCCGGCCAGGTATCCCGACCCGGCGCCCCAGTTGCATCTGGGAAACCGACAACGCCGACTCCTGGCGAAGCAGGTCCACCTGCGCCCGGGTGAGTTCGAGAACGAGTTGCAGCGAATCTGTCTGCACGGCGGCGCCCGCCAGAACGCGCGCCCGCGCGACCGCGAGTTGCTCCACTGCCCGACTCTTCCTCTCGTCGGCGACCCGCAGAAGCTCCTTCTGGGCCAGGGCATTGTAATAGTCGGCCTCCGTGCCCAGCGCAGTCTGGAAGCGCTGCCGGCGCTCTCCAGCTTCCGCCCCATCGACATCCGCGTTCGCCGCCTTCATGTCGAAGATCCGGGATCCGCCGTTGAACAGGGTGTACACCCCTGTCAGCCCGAACTGCGTGAGCTGGTCCGTCTCCTCCCCGGTCCCGATGTTGAACTGCGGGCTGGAGTACTTGCTCCACGACCACCGGAAATCGATCACGGGCAGCAGAAATGCCGACCAGGCCGAGCGGCGTACCCATTCGGAGTCCCCGACACGACGCAGAGCCGCCACGTAATCAGGATCGACTCCTGCTGCCCGGTTCAGCGCTTCGGCCAGCGAAACCGTTCTCGTCGGCGCGTTCTCGTACGCGGCGGCCACCTCGGCCACTGGATCCTGGGCTCGCGCCGGGCTGGTCACCAGGAGCAGAAAAAGCGCACACCCGGTGGCCACAGCCCTGGCGGTGACCCGGTGGGCGCAGTTCACGCCCTCCATGCTCATCACGACTCCGCCTCCGCCGGCTCGAGTCGTTCGGCGAGTCTTGCTATACTGCCCCTGGCCTGGTCGAGGAGAACGTAGACCACGGGAACCAGGTACAGCGTCAGCACCGTCGAGAACAGAAGCCCTCCAACGATCGCGTAACCGAGCGGCCGACGGCTCGCGGAGCCGGCCCCGAGCCCCAATGCGATCGGCGTGAGCGCGATGATCGTGGCGACGGAGGTCATGAGAATCGGCCGCAGCCGGATGCGACCCGACTCGAGCATCGCCTCCACCGCGCTCATGCCCCTGTCTTTAAGCCGGTTCGCATACTCGACCAGCAGAATCGAGTTCTTGGTCACGATGCCGATCAGGAGGATCATCCCGATCTGGCTGAACAGATTCAAAGTCGAGCCGGCCACCAGCAGCGTCGCCAGGGCCCCGGTTACGGCGAGCGGTACGGCGAGGAGCACCGTGAACGGATGTATGAGCGACTCGAACTGCGCCGCGAGTACCATGAACACCACGACAAGGGCGAGCGCGAACGCGAAGTACAGGGCGTTCCCGCCCTCCTCCATCTCCCGGGACTCGCCCGCGAGTGCGATGCTGCTGCCCGGGGGAAGGATCTCCGCCGAGATGGCGTACAATGAGTCGATCGCCGAACCGAGCGGGAACCCGTCCGCCAGGCTCGCGGAAAGAGTGAACGAGCGGACTCGTTCGAAGTGATTGAGCTGTCTCGGACCCACGGTTTCCTCGATCCGGGCAACGGCGTCGAGGGTCACAAGCACTCCTTCCCTACCGCGGATGTAGATCATCGACATCGCCTCCGGCGTCGATCGGGCTTCGGACTCGAGCTGGATGATGACATCGTACAGCTTGTTGTCGCGCGTGAACCTGCTCGCACGCTGCCCACCCAGCATCACCTGGAGAGTCCCGGAAATGTCCGCGATCGTGATTCCGAGATCCTCCGCACGGTCGCGGTCGTACTCGACGGTGATCTCCGGTTTGTTGACCCGGAGGTCAGTGTCGACGTTGATCAGGCCGGGAACCTGTCTGGCACGCGCCGTCATCCGGTCCATTCCCGCGGCGAGCGAGTCGAAATCCGGGTTCCGTACCACGAACTGCACCGGGCTGCCGAACCCTATCGCCGGGGGAGCGCTGGCGAACGCCATGACGCCCGGAATGCCGAACAGGACAGGACGGATCTCGTTAGTGATTTCCTGGACGGAGCGATCCCGGTCTTCCCAGTCCGTGAGGCGCGCGAAGATGATCCCCCGGTTCACTCCTCCCATGAAGCCCCCGACGATGCTGAAATAGCCCTGGACCTCAGGCACGCTTTCCAGCACCGCCTCCACCTGCCGCTGGTAGCCATCGGTGTACTCGAGGGAGGAACCCTCGGCCGCGACGACAAAGGTGAGAATCGCTCCGCGGTCTTCGGGAGGAAGGAACTCCCTCTCCAGGCGGTTGAACAGCACGATGGCCAGACCGACGACCAGGGCCGCCCCGAGGATGACGAACGCGCGATGCCGGACCGCGAACTCGAGGCTCCTCTGGTACAGTTCGGCGATCGCCGTGAACGCGTTCTCGAATGCAAGGAACAGCTTTCCATGCGATGTCGGAACCCGGAGAACCTTCGCGCACAGCATCGGCGTCAGGGTCAGGGCGATGAAGCTGGATACGATCACGGCGCCCGTGAGCGCGATCCCGAATTCGTTGAACAGGCGCCCGGCCGTGCCCTGCAGGAACGCCAGCGGTGTGAACACGGCCACAAGCGCCACGGTCGTGGCGATTACGGCGAACGCGATCTCGCTCGTTCCCCGTTGAGCAGCGACCTCCGGCGATTCACCCAGCTCCTCCTGGTGTCGATAGGCGTTCTCCATCACGATGATCGCATCATCCACCACGATCCCGATTCCCAGGATGAGTGCGAGCAGAGTGAAATTATTGATCGTGAACCCGAGCGCGTACAGGACCCCGAACGCGGCGAGAATGGATGTGGGGATCGCGAGCCCCGGGATGATCGTGGCCCGCATGTTCCGCAGGAACACGAAGATGATCAGGATTACCAGAATCGCCGCGAGGACGAGGGTGTCCTCGGCTTCCCTGATCGAGCGTCGCACGAACAGCGCCTGGTCGAATCCGATGTCGATTGAGACTCCGGGCGGCAGCGAAGCCTGAATGGCGGGAAGCTCGTCACGAACGGCGTCCGACACCTCGATCAGGTTCGCCTTGGACTGGCGGATCACGCCGATCGCGATCGCCGGGCTTCCGTTATAGCGCAGGGCAGAGCGATAGTCCTCCGGCCCGAGCTCGACTCGTGCCACGTCCTTGAGACGCACGACCTGTCCATTGAGACTGGAGACCACGAGGTTCCCGAACTCCTCCGGGGTCTTGAGCTCGCCCAGCGACCGTACGGTGAACTCCCGCCGTGCAGATTCGATCCGCCCGGCCGGTAGCTCCACGCTGCGCGTCCGGATCGCCGACCGGACGTCCTGCACGGTCAGGCCTCGTGCCGCCAGTTCCTGTGCCTTGATCCAGACGCGCATCGAGTAACGTCGCTCTCCCGCGATCATGGCGCGGCCGACGCCATCCAGCGACTGCAGGCGCCGCTTGACCTCGCGGTCTGCCACGTCTGACAGCTGCAGTAGATCGAAGTTCTCGGCCGACAGAGCGAGCCACATGAACGGCTGAGCGTCGGACTCCTGCTTCGCGACGACAGGATCGAGGACGTCCTCCGGAAGTCTTCCACGGACGCGGGACACGACGTCACGGACGTCCTGCGCCGCGAGCTCCAGATCGCGACCCAGCTCGAACTCGAGGCTGATATTCGTGGACTGCTCGGAGCTGGTGCTCCTGAGGGTTCGAACGCCGGAAATCGTGCTCAGTTCCTCCTCGAGCACATCGGTTACGGTGGTCTCCATGACCCGGGGATTCGCTCCGCGGAGGAATACGGAGACAGAAACGTTGGGAGTGTCCACGTCCGGAAGTTCGCGCACCGACAACCGGGTAAAGCTGAGGGCGCCGAACAAGACGACGGCCAGAGCCACCATGGACGTGAGCACCGGCCGACGGATGCTCGTGTCTGACAGAAACAACCGGACCTCCCCGAATGCGATTTCCCACTGCTGACCGTGACCCGTGAACAACACGTGCACGGGGCGATCCGTTGGGAAAGAAGACAACAACGCCGTCCGGTGTGGCCGTTCACCGGCGCGAACACCCCGGACATTGTAATGTGAATCCAGTTGATTCGCCGATCTGGTTCAATCCGACCGGGAGTTGATCGCTTTGGCATTCCATGTGTTTCATCAGTCGAGCCGTCTACCGTTTCCCCCGGAAATGGTGTACGGTTGGCATGCCCGCCCGGGAGCCCTGCAGCGATTGTCTCCGCCGTGGGAGCCGGTCAAGCTGCTGGAGCACACCGGGGGAATCGGGAATGGCGCCAGGGCCGTACTGGAGGTCCGCGTCGGTCCGGTGCCGGTGACGTGGGTAGCCGAGCATCGCGACTGTATCCCTGGCCGGCAGTTCACGGACGTCCAGCTCGAGGGCCCGTTCGCTCGCTGGGAGCACGCGCATCGGTTCGAACCGGTCGATACGGACGCATGTCTGCTCGAGGACCGGGTCGAGTACACGCTTCCCCTCGAACCCGCATCTTCGCTTCTGTCTGGCCGGGCCGTATCCGATAAACTCAAGCGAGCGTTCGACTTCCGGCACCGTGTCACATCTCGTGATCTGGCGCTCCACGACAGATGCCCGCTCGGCGGCAGTCGCCGGTTCGTCGTCAGCGGCGCCAGCGGCCTGCTCGGCTCCGGGCTTTGCGCCGTTCTGTCGACGGGAGGCCACGTTCCGATCGCGCTCGCCCGCGAGTCGTCCCG
The DNA here is from genome assembly GCA_039585915.1 of Gemmatimonadota bacterium. GTDB lineage: Bacteria > Gemmatimonadota > Gemmatimonadetes > Palauibacterales > Palauibacteraceae > Carthagonibacter. The sequence goes on along the minus strand of JBDGUZ010000013.1, from coordinate 6,418 downwards.
CGTCCCGCGTACGGCGGCCGGGAGCATGGTCTGGGATCCGCGTTCCGGTTCGATCGACGCCGCGGGTCTCGAGGGAGCCGACTACGTGGTACACCTGGCCGGTGAGTCGATCGCGTCCGGGCGCTGGTCGGACGACCGCCGCAGGTCGATACGCGACAGCCGGGTCGCCGGCACACGGTTGTTGGCTGAGACCCTCGGTTCGTTGGAGTCTCCCCCCGAGGCCCTGATCTGCGCCTCGGCCACGGGGTGGTACGGAGATCGGGGCGACAAACTGCTGACGGAGAATTCAGGAGGTGGAAGCGGTTTCCTTGCGGAGGTATGTCGCGACTGGGAAGCCGCGGCGGATCCGGCACGAGAAGCGGGAATCCGAGTCGTGCACCTCCGGTTCGGCATGATTCTGTGGCCGTCCGGCGGAGCCCTGAAACAGATGTTGCCTGTGTTCAGAACCGGCGCCGGCGGCCGGATCGGAACCGGCCGACAGTTCTGGAGCTGGGTGTCTCTCGATGATGCAATCGGCGTGATCTTTCACGCGGCCGGGACACGTTCACTGGAGGGCCCCGTAAATGTCGTGTCTCCCGATCCGGTTCGAAACGAAGAGTTCACATCCATCCTCGGGTCCGTGCTCGGACGTCCCACGATGCTCACCGTACCGGCGGGTGTACTTAGAAGGACGATGGGTCGAATGGCCGACGAACTCCTGCTCTCCAGCGCCCGGGTGATGCCAGAGCGGTTGGTGGAAACAGGTTTCAGGTTCCAGGACCCTGAGCTCGAGCCAGCCCTCCGGCACATGCTGGGGCGGACGGCGGAGGGCCGATCGCCATGACCGGACCATCCGCAGTACCACACGAGCCGCTCCGACTGGGAATTTCCTCGTGCCTGCTCGGCCAGAAGGTCCGGCACGATTGCGGACACAAACGTGATCGCTTCCTGACCGATGTTCTTGGAGACTACGTGACGTGGGTCCCGGTGTGCCCGGAGGTCGAAATCGGCCTCGGGACGCCACGGCCGACGATCCGGCTCGAACGGGCGGAAGACGGCTCCGCACGACTCGTAATGCCTTCGACGGGAGAAGATCTGACCGATCAGATGCAGGAGTACGCCGACGACAGGATCAGGCGACTCGAGAAGCATGGTCTCGCCGGCTACGTGCTGAAGAAGGACTCTCCGAGTTGTGGGATGGAGCGAGTGAAAATCCGAGATCCGAATGGAATGCCCGCGCGGAATGGTGTCGGTACGTTTGCTGCCGAGCTTCTCAGGCTCGCACCGGATCTGCCGGTGGAGGAAGAGGGCCGACTGAATGACGCGAAGCTGAGAGAGAACTTCATCACCCGCATTTTCGCGTATCAGAGATTGAGAGACCTGGAGCTGGCCGGCCCGACCAGGCGCCGCCTGATGGAGTTCCATGCGGCGCACAAGTATGTGCTGATGTCGAGGAATCAGGCAGGAATGCGCCGGCTCGGCAGACTTCTCGGAGAGACTGGACGGGCTGACTCAATGCGCGAAGTGGCTGCGAGTTATCGGACCGGCTTCACCGAAGTCATGCGCAGAGCCCCGAGCCGGAAGGGGCACACGAACGTGCTTCGGCACCTGGCTGGGTATGTCTCGGACGGGCTGGATCCGGACGACCGGGACGAGCTCACGGAATCGATCGGGCAGTATCATGCGGGGCTCGTTCCGCTCATCGTACCCGTGACTTTACTGCGTCACTATGTGCGGAAATTAGAGGTGGATACGCTGCAGAACCAGGTTTACCTGTGGCCGCACCCGCACGAGCTGATGCTGCTCAACCACGTTTGAACTCGGTTCATCAACGGCAGGTCTGTCAGCCGGATCCGGAAGTTGTGTCCCGCGCATCCCCGTCTTTCAGGAATCGCCTGATCCGTAACCAGTTTCGTGAGGCATCCCGCTCACCAAGCCGGATGAGCTCCTGCAGATACTCGGCTTCGAACATGAGATATGAGAGCAGGTCGGGACTGGCGACGCGCCGGCTCCCGAGTCCCCGGATCAGGTATCTGAGCCCCCGCGGCAACCGGTCTTCGTAGCGCGCTGCCAGACGTCCGAGATCGCTCGACGGGCGGAGTACGAGCATTCTGACCGGCCGTTCGGACAGGAGCCATTGTCGCTCGTTCGGCACTCGCGTGACGATCTCGTTAATCCGCTCGAGACGCTCGGCATCGGCATCCAGGTTGTCGAGGAAGATCGAATTCAGCATCAGGCCGAGGATCTGTGCGGCAGGTGGGTATCCGTCATCGTCGGGCCCTGCAATTTCGCGCGGGCCAGGATGATAGCGGGACGAGACAACGAGGATCCGATCGGCTCCCAAGTACACGGCGGGGGCCAGCGGGCTACCCTGGCGCAAGCTGCCGTCCCCGAACCACTCGCCTTCGACGGATCGTGCGGGGAAGAACAGCGGAATCGCTGCCGAGGCCATTACGTGATCGACGCCCACGTGAGTTGCGACGGAGTGACGCCTCGTACGCTCCCACATCCTGATGCCGGATGCCGCCTGGACAAACGTGACCGTTCGGCCCGTCCCGTACGATGTGGCTGACACGGCCACCGCCGCAAGCCGACCCCGCGAGATATTGTCGGCAATGCCCTCGGGGTTCAGCGCGCGTTGCAGAGTCTGCTCGAGCGGGGTCGTATCCACGAGTCCCCGCACCTGGGGTGCGAGCCTGGCTCCACCGCTGCCCAGGTTCATCACGACTTTGAGCGCATTGCCCAGCAGCGAAGACACATCGGCCCGCAGAATCTGGTCGGTCGACAGGTCGCCCCACACGTCTGCGAGGAGGTCCATGGCTTCGGGAAGGGGCTCCGGACGGCCGGCGAGAAAGGCGGCGTTGATCGCGCCGGCGGAGACTCCGGTCAGAATCGGCAGCCGCAACTCGGGATACTCCTGCGAAATCCACCGCAGGACTCCTACCTGGTAGGCCCCCCGGGCTCCGCCGCCCGACAGAACAACTGCTGTTGCCGCTTCGGCAGCGGGGTCAGCTCCGGGAGTCCGCGATTCGTCCGGCAAGAGAGTCGCTCAGAGCAAACGCGCGTGCCATGACGTCGAAGCCGGGCGCTCCAGCCCGCCGGAGCGGATCGGTCCGATGTTCGACGCAGTCAGGTCGAAAACCGGGGTGTCCGGTCCAACGGAGCCGGACTTCGCGAGCTTCCGGAAATCTTCTCGCATGACGCGCCGAATGCGGTCTTCTTCGTCCCGGTACCACACGGGAGACGCGTCGGTGAGTCGGATGTTCAACTCGCGCTCGAGATCCCCGAGGTGGCCCATGAGCGCGTCAATCGAGCAACCCGAAGCGCCTGTTCCGCTCTCGTCGAGTCCGACCAGCAGGAACCGCCGGTGCACCCAGGTTACACCGGCAGTGAGATCCTGTCTGTGCGCCGTCCACTGCTCGACGAAGCGCTGCATCGAGTCCAGTAGATGCGCAGCCTCCCGCGGTCCAGGCTCCGGCTCCGCCGCGAAACACCACACGCGCGCCTCGTCGGGAAGAGCGTCGAACGGGACGTGACTCATTCGTAGCGCAGCGCTTCGATCGGGTTCAGTGACGCCGCCCGCCGGGCAGGCCACAAACCGAAGAACAGTCCGACAGTCGCGGAAAAGGCAACCGCCAGCACGACCGCGCGCGGTGAAACCGCCGTATTCCAATTCGCCAATTCCGATAGCGCGTAGGCTGCACCAAAGCCGATCCCGATACCGATCAGGCCGCCCACCAGGCACAGCACCAGGGCTTCGAACAGGAACTGCCCGAGAACGGCCTTTCGCGTCGCTCCGAGCGCCATGCGAATTCCGATCTCTCGTGTCCTCTCCGTGACCGAGACCAGCATGATGTTCATGATTCCAATTCCGCCCACCAGCAGACTTACGAGGGCGATCCCGGCCAGCAGGTAGGTGAAGGTCTTGGTCGTCTCCTGCTGAGTTCCCATTAACTCGGCGCGGTCCTGGATCCAGAAATCGCTCTCTTCTCCGACTCGCAGGCGGTGCTCACGTCGCAGGACTTCCTCGATCTGCGCCATTGCCAGGGTCTGGCTGGACCCGTCCTTTACCACGGCGTTGAACGAGCCGATACGCTCTGTCCCGAACAACCGGAACTGGGCGGTATTGATCGGAACGAATATCCTCTCGTCCATGTTGAACCAGCTCCACCCACCCTTTTCTCCCAGGACCCCGACCACCTCGAACGTCACGTTCTGGATCGAGATCTTCTGACCGACGATCATCTCAGGGGTGGTGCCGAGCGTTGCGGGAACCGCGCCCCCGAGCACGGCTACCCTGCGCCGTCCTTCGTTTTCCTGACCGTCAAAAAACCTGCCGATGATCACGTCGTAGTTGTTGACGTCGTAATAGTTGGGAGAAGTGCCCGTTACCCGGAGATTCGCGTTGGTCCTGCCGAATTCGACCTGGGCATTTCGCTGCATCTCCGGTGCGACTGCCGTGATCGTCTCAGCCTCACGTTCGACGGCAAGCGCGTCCTTCACCTCCATCTTCGCGTCGCCACCACCCCTGGTGCCCCGAAACCAGGCCTGCCCGGGACGAACGGAAAGGACGTTCGTGCCCAGCTGCTCGATCTGTTCCTGAACCGCTTTCTGCGCGCCCGTTCCCAGCGCGACCATCGTGATCACAGCCGCGACTCCGATCACGATCCCGAGCATCGTCAGCATGCTGCGGAGCTTGTTGGCGGCGATCGCCTCGAGGGCGACTCGCATGATCTCACCGAATAACATCTCCCGTTCCCCCCGGCCTCAGCTGCGGCTCACGCCGGGTATCGACGTGCGGCTCCGGATCCGCTCGAGCATCTCGGTCTGACTCACGAGGGCCATCGGGACCTGAAACACCTCGTCGCCTTCCTCTACGCCACCCAGCACCTCCGTGAACTCCCAGCTCGACAGGCCGATCCGAACTGGCCGCAGCGTCAGCAGACCCTGCTCGTCATTGACGAATACGAAGGCGTCCTTCGGCCTGCTCGGGTCCGCCCGTGCGGCCTGTTCTTTCTCCGCCTGCATCTGCTGGAACATTCCGAACAACTTCTGCCGCTGGGCCGGCTCGAGATTCTGCACGAGTTCCATGCGCTCTTCACGGGACATCGCCTGCAGGGCGGCCATCGTGGGCAGACCGTCCTCTGTGGTCTTGGCTTCGGGCGCCGACTCCTGTTCGGAACCGGCTGCCTCTTCCGTGCCGCCTTCCTCTGGTACCCGTGCCTCGAGCAACTCGCTGTCCATGCCAAGCGCCGAGACGAGCTGCCGTGCCTCGTCCGGTGTACGGATGGCACCATTCGGAAGCGACAGCACGTCTTCCCGGATTCCGATCAGGACTTCCACGTCGGCGTTCATTCCCGGCCTCAGAAGATCCTCATCGTTTCGAATGCGGGTGAGAACGGCGAACAGCGTGACGTTCTGCTCCACCACGGCCTGCGGCTCCACCTTCAGCACCTTCCCACGGAATTCCTGGTCCGGATACGCTTCCACCCGGATCGTGGCGTCCAGCCCGGGCTGGATCGAACCGATGTCGGTCTCGTCCACCAGTGTGCGCACCTGGACCTCGTTGAGGTCCGCCATCCGCATCAAGATCGTGCCTCCGGTCATTTCGCGCGCAGAGGTGATGATCTGACCTTCCTCCGCCGTCTTCTCGACGACGGTGCCGCTGATCGGCGCCCGGACGGTCACGTCGTTGAGACGATCCGCCGCCAGTTCGAGATTGGTCTCCGCTCTGGTCAGGGCCGCCTTGGCGTTGGCGGCCTCGAGCAGCGAAGTCTCGTACTCTTCCTCGGTTACGACCTGGTTTTCGCGCAGCGCGCTCGTGCGCTCGAGCTGTCGCTTAGCGATCGACTGCCGGGCCTGGGCGACTTCAAGGTCCGCCTCCGCCTGCTCATACGCGTTGCTCACGTCGCGCGGGTTGATGCGAACGAGCAGGGCTCCCTTTTCGACCTTGTCCCCGAGTTCGACCGGTACCTGGAGCACCTCGCCAGAGGCCTGGGACTTGACGTCGATTACGGTGATCGGCTCGATCGTGCCTGTGGCTGCAACGCTGGAGCTGATCTCCCGCCGCTCGGCCGCGACGGTCTCGAGCCCCATCGCGGGCTCATCCGCCTGCGTGGAGTCACACGCCGCGGCGATCACGGATGCTGCTGCCAGGAGGGCAGGGCCATATGCTGAAACCGCCCGCCGGCGGTTGGTCCTCAAGTGCTTCTGCATCGGTTCCATCAATCCATTTGTTCAGGTACACCATCCACAGACTCGTCCGGGGGACGCGACCATCGCGTCGTCGGACGAGTTAATACCGCCACCCCCCCCGTATCAGTTCCGCAGGTCGGCGCCGAGCAGGGCCTCGAGTCGGGCGAGTCCGATCTGGTAGTCGAAGCGTCGGCGGATCTGGTCGATTTCTGCCTCCAGCAGGGTGATCTGCGAGCTCTGCAGG
>JBDGUZ010000012.1:0-22206 GCA_039585915.1 Gemmatimonadota bacterium | reverse complement strand
TTCGTCTTAGTGCGCGGCGTCCACGAGCACCACCTGGACCCCGTCGAAGGTGCTCTGCGGCGCAGAGGGCTGGCCGTGGCGGCCGAGCGGGCCAGTGGGGAGCCGGTGCTGCTGGGAGACGTGGACCCGGATGCCGGCGAGGCGTGGCGCATGCTGTGCGCGTGTGGGCGAATCGGTTCGTATGAGCTCGCCCGGAGGATGGGTCTGGAGCCCGGTTCCTGCGAGCAACTGCTGTCGGACCTGCACCGGCGCCGTCTCGTCCGCCGGTGTGGGGGCGCGTTCGAATCTCTTTCCTTCACCGCAGCTGCGGCGGACGACACGCGCGCTCCGGACGAGCTCCGGGGTATCGACCGGCCTGCACCCCTCGACGGATGACAGTCCCGAAGCTGCGACGCATCATCATCAGTGGTGTCTGTCTCCTGCTCTGGCTGGCGGGATTGGGGATCACCTGGGTGTGGTTCGACCTGTGGCGATCCACCACCGAACCATCTGGAAACATAGAGTTGGCAGGTCTGTCTGCGCCGGTGCGGGTCTACTCCGACAGCTTCGGAATCCCTCACGTGTTCGCCGGGAACGAGTCGGACGCCTTGCGGGCGCTCGGATACCTGCACGCGGCCGACCGTCTGTGGCAGATGGAGTTGTTCCGGAGGATTGCCGCGGGCCGATTGTCGGAAGTGTTTGGTGAACCGGGGCTGGCAACCGATCGTTTCGTTCGCACACTGGGCACCAGGCAGGCAGCGGAGAAGGCCGTGGCAACGCTGGCTCCCGACGACCGCAAGTTAATCGAGGCTTACGTGTCTGGCGTGAACGCATTCCTGTCCCGGCGATCACCGCTCCCACCGGAATTCCGTGTCGTGCAGCTGAAGCCGGAGCCGTGGGACGTGGAATCGACGCTCGCTGTCGGGATGGTGATGAATCTCGATCTCGCGGTCTGGCGGGCGGAGCTGTCCAGGTTCTGGGCGTTTCGAAATCTGGATTCCGAGCGTGTCGCGCTGCTCGACGACGGCTATCCGGATTGGGGACCGACGATCCTGGACAGCGAATGGAGTCCGCCACCTGGAGCCGGACTGGCGTTCCCCCCAGAGACAGAGGCGGACTCGGTACCGGCCGCTGCCGCGGTCCCGGTCGCGATGCAATCCTCTGCACGAACGCAGGGCCCGGGTCCGGAAGCGGTGAACGCGGAGTGGCTCCCGTTTCGGTTGCTGGCCACCATGTCGGCCCGATCCGGATCGAACTCCTGGGTGATCTCGGGCGACCGGACGGCATCCGGCCACCCGATTCTCGCCAATGACATGCATCTGGCGCTCCGGGCGCCGTCTCTGTGGTATCTCGCCGCGGTGCATGGCGAGGCCGATGGACTCGACGTGGCGGGATTCACACTGCCCGGCGTCCCCGGTGTAGTCGTCGGTCACAATCGGGACGTAGCGTGGGGGTTCACGAACGGCATGGTCGACGATGTCGACTTCGTGGTCGAGACCCTGTCGGAGGACGGCCTGCGGTACAGGGATCGGGTCGGTGGAGAGGAGGTATGGCGGGAAATCGAAACGCGCACGGACACGCTTCTGGTGCGTGGGGAGAAGCCCGAACTGATTCGCATCCGGAATACGCGTCGCGGGCCGTTGCTCAGCGATGCACTCACCGGAGTCGACGCCGACCTGTCCGTCCTGTGGGTGGCGTCCGTGGGGACCTCGGCGACGACTGGAATCCAGGGGCTGAACCATGCCGACGGACCGGAATCCCTCGACGAAGCGATCCGGGAGTTCGGACGGCCGCACCAGAACGTAGTCTATGCGGGACGGGACGGAACGATCGGATATCGACTCGGCGGCAGGATCCCGTTGCGGGGTGGGAGGGACGGCGCGACTCCCTTGCCGTCAGACTCCGTCGGTCCGGGCTGGCAGGGGTTCTGGCCGATGGACGCGCATCCGGCCGAGCAGAATCCGCGTCGGGGATACATAGCCACCGCGAATAATTTGCAGGCCCGGGGACTCGGCCGCTCGATCAGTTCCGACTACGCGGCTCCACTCCGCGTTCTGAGGATCACGCAGGCGCTGGAGGTGCGCCGGAACTGGACGATCGAGGATACTTACGACCTGCAGCACGACACCCGGAGCCTGCTGGCGGACCGGACGATCGGTCGAGCCGTGGCGGCGGCCCGACGACTGGGGCTGACGGTGGAGGCAGAGCGGCTCGAGCGCTGGGATCGCGATGTCCGCGTCGATTCCCGCGCGGCGCCTCTGTTCTACAGCTGGTTCTACCGATTGCGAACTCTGATCGCCGCTGATGAATACAGCGCGGCGCCAGAGTGGGCTTTCTTTCCGCTGGAAGCGACCCTGCGGACGCTCGCTGAAGGAGACGGCAGCCCGTGGATCGACGACGTGTCGACACCGGAGGTGGAGTCGCTCGAGCAGCTCGAGGAACGGGCCCTTGAAGATGCGATTCGCGTCACCGCCGGAGCGACCTGGGGGGACCTGCACCAGGAACGGCACTCGCACCCGCTCGGGGCCGTCGGCTGGCTGAATCGTCTCCTCGGGCTCCATATCGGGCCCTATGCGTCGGGCGGGGGCCCGAACACGCTCAGGCCTGACGACTACCGCGTGTGGGCGGCGTTGGACGCCGGCTCGTGGACGCCGCCGTGGACCGCCGAGTACGGGCCGTCGGAGAGATTCGTGGCGGACGTGTCGCCGGAAGGAATCCACGGGCGGTTCCTGGTTCCGACCGGCCAGAGCGGGAATCCGTTGAGCACACACTATCGGGACATGAACCTGCGCTGGCGCGCCGGAGATCTAGTCGATGTTCCGCTCGACGCGGAGTCGGCGAGGGCCCGGTCCGTGAACACATTCGTGCTCGAGCCATGAGGGGACGAACCCCGTGAGTGAACGGACGACGCTTCTCGTCATCGGCGCAGGACCCTGCGGTCTGGCGGTTGGAGTGGCCGCGCGCGAGGCCGGGCTGTCTTGTGTGCTGCTCGACAAGGGACCTGTCGTGAGCTCGATCGAGCGCTATCCGATCGGAATGACGTTCTTCAGTACGGCTGACCACCTGGAGATCGGTGGGGTGCCGTTCATCACGGACAGCGACAAGCCCACGCGCAGCCAGGCGCTCCACTACTACCGCCGGATCGTCGAGCATTTCGTCCTCGACGTCCGGCAATACGAGGAGGTTATTCGGGTCGAGCGGCTGGACGGGGAGTTCGCCGTGCACACGCGGCGCGCGGATGGCACCGGAAGCAGCTATCTTGCCGCAGGCCTCGTAGTCGCCACCGGGTACTTCGACACGCCGAACCTGCTCGAGGTCGAAGGCGAGGACCTGCCGAAGGTCACGCATTACTTCCGCGATCCGCACCGCTATTTTGACCAGGATGTCCTCGTGGTGGGGGGCGGCAATTCGGCGGTGGAAGGGGCTCTCACGACCTGGCGGGCCGGGGCCCGGGTGACCCTGGTCCATCAGTTCGACGACTTCGACCGGGGCGTGAAGCCGTGGGTTCTGCCGGACATCCGGAATCGAGCGAACAGCGGTGAAATAGAGGTCGTGTGGGGCAGCCGCGTGATCGCGATAGAGCCGGATCGCGTGAGGATCGGTTCAGTGAATGGTGGCGCCGAGCGGTGGGTCTCCAACGGCTTCGTGCTCGCGATGACGGGTTTCCGGCCGGATCCGCGCTTCCTGGAGGCTCTGGGTGCGCAGCTCGACCCGGATACGGGTGTACCTGCGCATGACCCCGCGACGATGGAGACGACGGTTCCGGGCCTGTTCATCGCTGGCGTGCTGGCGGCGGGATTCGACGCGAACCGGATATTTATTCAGAATGGCAGGGAACACGGCGCCCGGATCGTAGACTCGTTGAGAACGCGTCTCGTTGACGGGCTTCTGCGGCTCGGATAGCTTCCCGAACTCGCCGGCGGGAATGTCCGGCGCCTCCACGAAGACGTGCACACGGACCCGCATGAACGACGCAACTGCTTCCGCTCCGACACGCCCGGCTCGAGATCGAATCGAGGAAGTTCTCGCATCGATCCGACCGGCGATCCGTGCCGATGGCGGTGACATAGAGCTTGTCGAGTTCGACGAGTTGACCGGAGTCGTCCGCATCCGGATGGTAGGCGCCTGTTACGCCTGTCCGATGTCCACACTGACGCTGAAGGCGGGAATCGAGCAGCGCCTGCGAATGCTGATTCCGGAGGTCCGCAGCGTCGAGTCCGTGGAGACCGGCTGAACTGCCGGCGTCCCCGGGACGAATCCCTGCCGGAACCCTGGCAACATCACTTAACCACAGATGCGAGACTTACACGACATGGAGACCCGTTCCCTCGAAGATCGCGTGATGCAATCGCTGGCCAGAGTCCGGACCGAGGCCGGTGGTCCGGATGTGGTGGACGCAGGCGTCGTACGGTCTGTGACTGCCGGTCGGGATGGAGAAGTCCGAATCAAGATCGCGCTGCGACCCGGTGTGCCGCCGGAGATCGTGGAGACGATCCGCCTCGTGGCGACCGGAGTGCGGGGGGTCTCGCAGGCGACCTTCGAGTTGGCGCACCCGGCCGGCGGGCCGCCAGCGGGCAGCGTTCCCGCAGCGGGCGCCGCGACAGGCTCGTCCGGAAAAGGTGGGCGCCGGCCGTTGCCCGTCATGGCGCCACCGGGAGACGACCGGACTCCGCCGCCGTCGCCGGGCCAGGTCAGCCGGGAGGAGGCCACGCGCCACCCGAGCGAAGCGGAGCCGCTGCCGGGCGTACGGCATGTGATTGCCGTGAGCTCCGGTAAAGGAGGAGTCGGCAAGTCCACGGTATCGACGAATCTCGCGGCGGCGTGGGCCAGTGCCGGGTACCGCGTCGGACTGATGGACGCCGACATCTACGGACCTGACATCCCGACGATGTTCGGAGCGTACGAGAAGCCGCGGATGGAAGGCGAGCAGGTCATCCCGGTAGAAGCGCACGGCGTCAAGCTGATGAGCCTCGGGTTCCTGGTGTCAGACGACACGCCGGCCATCTGGCGTGGGCCGATCATCATGGGAATCGTTCGCCAGTTCCTGCACCAGGTCGCGTGGGGCGAGCTGGACTATCTGATCGTGGACCTTCCGCCGGGCACGGGGGACGCACAGTTGTCTCTCGTACAGCTGGTCCATGTTTCGGGCGCCGTGATGGTGACGACTCCGCAGGACGTAGCTGTCCAGGGAGTGCTGAAAGGGATCCGGATGTTCGAGAGCGTCGACGTTCCGGTTATCGGGATCGTCGAGAACATGCACGGGTTCGCGTGCCCGGACTGCCAGACGACGCACGAGCTGTTCGGATCGGGCGGCGGCGAGAAGCTGGCCGCATCGATCGGCGTGCCGTTCCTCGGTGCCGTGCCGTTGGGGATGGCTGTCCGACAGGAGGGCGATCGTGGTACGCCGACCGTGATCGGGCGACCGGATTCGCCCGAGGCGCAGGCGCTGGCCGCGGTGGCCCAACGGGTCGAGGAGATGGTCTCCACCGGGGAGCGGGAGACTACGGCCTCCTGACCGATTCGGTAGAGATCGACCGGCTGGAGGAGTGCGACATGGGAATCGTTACCCTGACCACGGACTTCGGGACCGCGGACGGCTACGTGGGAGAGATGAAGGGCGTCATCCTCTCCCGGGCGCCGCAAGCCGCACTGGTGGATGTCGCCCATGACATCCCACCGGGCGACGTAGAGGCTGCAGCCTGGGTGCTGTGGAGGGTCTGGGAGTGCTATCCGGCCGGATCCGTCCACGTCGTCGTGGTGGATCCCGGGGTGGGCGGCCCGCGCCGGCCGCTGGCCCTGAGCACGCGGGACCGGTGGTTTATCGGACCGGACAACGGGATCGTCAGCCGGGTTTTCCCGGCGGGTTCGACGGGAAGCTCATGGGCGCTCGATCCCGGGCGATACGCTCCGGGCCCGATCAGTTCGACGTTTCACGGTCGCGACGCGTTTGCGCCTGCGGCGGCTCTCATCGTGAGCGGTAAATCGCCGGAAGAACTGGGGATGCCGCTGTCAGCCTCAGACCTGGTCCGGCTGGATCTCCCCGAGCCGCAGCGAAGCCGCGACTGCGTTCGAGGCCGGGTGGCACACGTCGACAGGTTTGGAAACCTGATCACGGACATTCCCGCGTCGTGGATAGCGCCGTCGGCGCTGACGGAGATCGGGGGTTTCGGAATCTCCGGCGTCCGCAGCGGCTACACGAGCGTCGAGTCCGATCGACTCGTGGCACTGATCGGGTCAGCCGGAACACTCGAAATCGCGGTGCGGGACGGGAGCGCCACGGATCGCCTGTCGGTGGGGCGTGGAGAATCCGTCAGCGTGAGGCCGGAGCGGGACTGAAATACGCCCGCGGGGGAACCGCGGGCCCGGGACAGGGCCCGCGAATCAGTTGTCGAATACGATGTCGACCTTCCCGAAGGCGGCCTTCAGGTCGATCTGGAACTGATGTGGCGCGCTGCCCCAGTTCTCTGTCTGCCAGCCATTATCCACGTTCTCCATCCCACTCGAATTGAACCCGGCCAGGAACCCGGTCTTCTCCAGCCGCACCCCGATATCCCGTGGAAGGACCAGGCGCAGAGCGCCGAGCCCGACGGAGACTTCCGCGCTGGCATCGCGCGTCCACTCACCCGTGAAGTCAAGCGTCACATCCCCGACCGCGCCCTCGAATTTGAGGACTTCGAAGCCGGCATTCCCAAGGCCCGACGCCTCGAATTCCGCCGCGCCGGCGGCGAGCTCCAGACGGTCCATGCGGGTCGGATTCGGGGAGTCGAATGTAATTGTCGTGCTCGAAGCGCCGGTCCGGTAGACGAAACGGGTGAGTGGGATTCCGCCCAGCTCGAGCCGAGCCTCGGCCGCACCCACGTCTAGTCTGAGGGATGCCAGGACCTCGCGGCTGAGCCCCAGGCGAAGCTCACCGAACTCATCGTCGTCGAAGTCCCATTCCGTATCGCCGTCTCCGGCCGTGTCGAACCTGAGGTCGAGCTGTCCCTCGTGACCGTTGACGGTCCACGATCGCTCGGGCCGGAGCCGGGCCGCGTCGTATCTGAGACCGATGTCGTACAGCAGCCCCTGCTCCGCCGAGAACACTTCGAGTTGTCCGGCCACGTAGGTAATCCGCGCGGCGATCGAGCGAATCCCGTCCGTCTGCCTCCGCGCGGACAGATCCGTCCAGTCGGGCTGCTGCGCGACGAGCGGACCGCAGAACCCGAACAGGATGACCAGGGTAATTCCCGCCTTACGCACCGGGCGCCTCAGAGGCGAATTCTTCCGCCTCGGTGAACAGGTCAGCGGCGGAACCTTCGACGAACTCCCGACGGCTCCCGACACGGGAGAGGAAAATCGCTCCCAGGCCCGTCGTGATGGCTGCCCAGGTGATCACGCCGCCCGCGAAGAACACGAGCCCGCGGATGAATCCGAGCATGCCGCCGAACAGGTACATCGCCGAGCCGATCGCGAACGGTGCGAACAGCAGCGCGAGGCCTGTCCACACGTACCAATAGGAGTCCGAGCGACGGAGGTTGAGGCGCTCGACCCAGTCATACCGTCTCATGCCGAACACCTCGCCCGTCGCATGCGCGGCCGCGATGAGCGCAGCGGGAATCGCGAGCGCCGCGGCCAGGACGTAGAACGGGATCACCAGCCAGGTGACGATTCCCACGACGAGGACCAGCCCGATCGGAACGAACAGCAGCTGTCCGGCCAGTCCGACACCGAACGACCGTGAGAGATTCAGGCGAGCCGTATCTGCCACGATCTCAAGCCGCGGTCGGAAAAAGTAGACGATCGCGGCGCCAAGCACGCCCAGTCCGATGAGCCAGGCAAACGTAAGGGCAATACCGCCGACCGCGTGGCCGATGTTGTGTCCGATCCGGCCGAAGAAGCCTCGATCATGGCGCCCCGTGCGAACCCTGACATCAGGGACGACCGAGACGTCCACGTCCAGATCGGCGAGGTCCTCCAGACCCTCGAGATCCTCGAAATCGAACGAGACGGATACGAGCTCACCCAGTACAACGCCGCCCTCGCGCAGCACATCTCCACCCACCTGCAGCAGGTCACCTTCCACCCGAGCGCCTTCCGCCAGGGTGAGTTCACCATTCAGCACGATCGCGTCGCCGCGGATCGTGCCCTCCAGGAGGACATCGCCATCGAGCAGCGCCAGGTCACCTTCGATGACCTGGTCGGGTCCCACGACGTAGTCATCGTGAATAACGAGCGCGACGTCCTCGCCCGACACGAGCGCCTGGGAGCCGATGCGCGACAGGGAGCGCTGGAGCTGTTCCATGCTCCGGGTCAGCCCATCAAGTGAGGGAATACCGGGCGCGATGGTGACCCGACCATCTCCAAGATCGGCAACCTCAGCGGTCTCGCCCGCGAGCACTGCTTTCGGCGCTGCCGGCACCAGCACGCCGAACGCGGCGGCGAGCGCACTGGAAGATGCGGAACTCGCTTCCGACGGCGGGCTCCAGTCGAGCAGGAGCTCGTCCACCGCGTCGGCATCGAGCACGTCCGGATGACGCAGGAGTTCGCGCCAGGATTGCTCGAGCGCACCGCCAGCCTCGTACGATCCGCTGACGTTCCCGTCCACCAGAACGTCGCCGTCCCGGAAGGAGATCGTTCGCGTCTCTCCAGAGGCGAGGTCCAGCTCCAGCGTCGCTTCACTGGATGACATCGTCACGGCGCTGCCGTAGACCGGATTTTCCTGCGCGACCGCCTCCGCTCCCGTCACAAGGAGGAGTCCGAACAGGACTGCCGCCGACGCGACCCCTCTGCGAAGGAGACGGAGATTCCCCGTGTCCGATCCCGATTCGACCTTCATCATCATCATCCTCCATCTCCCGGACGCCTGTCCTGTCGTACGGCACACGCTTCCACGTGCGCTCTGCCGTTGATCATCCAATTCGTCTTACTCCGGTTCTTATCGCACTGGGCGAGACTTCCATCAGCTTCAGCAGCATCCACATCGAGACCATCCCCACCAGCGTCAACGTCGCTAGGGCGCCGACGGCGCTCCACGCATTCAAGTCGGCACGGAATGCCTGTACCAACGTCGCGATACCTGAGTCGTACACGACCCTTCCGACCGCCACGACCGCCTGCCAGGCAAGGTTTGTCCCGCGCTCGAACACCAGCTTCGCTATGACGCCGGGCGTGACCTGCGGATACGTGGTCAGCCAGACGATCGTGCCGATCACGCCTGCGACCGCCGTCGCGGCGATCGCGGCTACCTGTTGCGGGTGCACGCGGAGTCCATCCAGCACCCGGCTCCATCTGGGGGCCGGCAGCTGGACGGAAGCCATGACGCGATCCGCGAACCCGGCCGACGGGACGAGCGTCATCAGGGCGGAGAACCGCTCCTGAAGCGAGCGGATCTCCGCGACTTCCCGCCTGCAAGGTATGCAGGAAGCGAGATGACGCGACTCGCCCGGCCCGGGCTCACCACCCATACCGATGCGCTCTCTGGCCTCGGGGGCCAGGTGCGAATTCGTCCCGGTTGTCGTGTCGGTCATGACAGCGTTTCCTCCATTCCCTCGACCGTACGGAGGCCGGGGGTTTCGGGTTTCAGTCCTCCGACTCCCCGTATGACTCGGAAAGAACGGCCCGCAGCTCGCGGCGCGCGCGAAAGATGTATGTCTTCACGGTTCCCAGTGGGATTCCCATGATCTCGGAGATTTCTTCGTACGGGCGTCCTTCGACGTGGCGCAGCAGGATCGCCGTCCGGTAGTCCTCTCGCAGGCCGGCGATCGCCTCCTCCAGCTCGCCGGCGAGTTCCTTCGCGACGAGGCGGTCGTCAGGTGCCTCCTCGTCGGATTCGAGGCTCAAGGAAGTTGCTTCCTGGCGCTCCGGCGTGAGCGCATCCGGGGCGCCGTGCACGGAGATCACAGGCAGTTCCCGTTTCCGGAGATGATCGACGGTCAGGTTGTAGGCGATCTTGAACAGCCATGAAGAGAAGCGATACGAGCGGTCGTACCGGTCCAGGTTGTTGAACGTGCGGACGAACACGTCCTGCGACAGATCCTCGGCCAGCTCCCGGTCACGTACCATGCGGTAGACTATGGAGAATACGGGACGCTCGAATCGGTGGACCAGCTCGCGAGCGGCCCGCTCATCGCCGCGCCGACTGAGTCGGACGAGATCCTGGTCGGTCTTCTCGCCGTAGTCCAATCCGTTCCGCCGCTCCTCCTGAACTGCTTCAGCGCCGGCGTTGCCGCCCCGTCATTTCCACCCTACCGTGGCGGGAACCTAGACGCCGGGCCGGTTCTTCGACAACAGGAATCCCGGGCTTCCTGACGTTTCCCGGTCCGACGGTACGGCTGCCCACGGGCCGAGGAGAGATCAGTGCGAGTCGGATTGATCAGCGACATTCATGGAAGGCTCCGGGCCGAGGTGTCCGAGCTTCTGGCGGGTGTGGACAGGATTCTGTTCGCCGGAGACGTGGAGCGGCTCGAGCTGCTCGACGAACTGGAAGTCATAGCGCCGCTCGATGCCGTATGGGGCAACGTGGACGGTCACGAAATCCGCAGGTGGACGGCTGAATCGATTGAACTCGAGCTCGAAGGGGTCCATTTCGCGGTCACACACGGGGACCTCGTCGCGCCGCGATTCGATTCGCTGCTCAAGGTCTTTCCGACGGCCGATGTGATCGTCCACGGTCACAGCCACGTGCCGCGCTGCGATCGTCGGGGTAACCGGTGGATCGTGAACCCGGGCGCTGCCAACAAGCCCCGGGCCGGGCACCCGGCGTCGGTCGCGATCGCGACGGTGGAGCGCGGGAAGGCTGAAATCACACACCTGTCGCTTCCCGACGGAACCCCGTTCACACCCTATACGGCCGGCCCCCCGCGAATCAGATCTGACAGCCGGGGCAGTAGTAGGTGCTCCGGCCCGCCTGCACGATCCGACGGATGATCCGGCCGCAGTTCGTGCACGGATCCCCCTCGCGATCGTACACCCTGAGCAGGGTCTGGAACGAGCCGGAGCGGCCGTTCACCGCCCGGTAGTCCTGGAACGTCGTCCCCGAGCTGTCGAGCGACGACTTGAGGATGCGGCGAAGAGATCGATGCAGCCGTCGGATCTCTTTATCTGTGAGGCCCGACACCGGTCGGGTCGGCTCGATCCGTGCCCCGTGCAGCGCTTCGCTGGCGTAAATATTTCCGACTCCCGCCACCCGGGACTGGTCCATCAGGGCGTTCTTGACCGGCGCGCGGCCATGGCGAAGCGCCTGTCCGAGGTCGGACGCCCGGAATCCGTCGTGCAGCGGCTCTGGCCCGAAACGCGATTCCTCCCGCGACCACTCCGATTCGGAGAGCAGCAGGAATCCTCCCAGTCGCCTCATATCGTCGTAGAACAGCGTCCGCCCATCGTCAAGATCGAACTCGGCGGCCACGTGCCTGAAGTCTGCGACCGGTGGGACAGATCCGCGTCCCACTGCAAAGCGCCCGGTCATGCGCAGTTGTGTGACCAGGATTCCTTCGTCGAGTCGCAGCAGGAGCCACTTCGCGCGCCGATCCACTCCGAGAATACGGCGGCCCTCAATTCGGTCGCGGAAATCCGCGCCGGACAGCGTGCCGATGATGATGTCGTCATGGTGGACCCGGACCGCCGTGATCCGGTGCCCCTCGAGCTCCGGGGCGAGGTCACGGCGGATTGTCTCTACCTCGGGAAGCTCCGGCATCAGCTCAGTTCCGAGCGTCCGATGTCCTTCCTCCAGGTCGCCCCTTCGAATCGGACGCGGGCGGCGGCGGCGCGGCTCTGCTCGGCGGCCTCGGCAAGGTCGGCGCCGATGCCCGTCACCCCGAATACGCGGCCGCCAGCCGTGACCAGGCCGTCTGGGCCCATCGCGGTGCCCGCATGGTACAGGTGCACCGCGGGTCCCTCCAGATCGGACGGGATCTCGATCGGAATCCCCTTCTCATACGACCCGGGGTAACCGCCACTCACCACGACCGTGACGAGCGCCGCTCCGGGCGACAGGTCGGGAGTCCAGCCCTCGAGACCCGCTCCTCGCGCCACGGCGCGCATTGGTTCGACCAGGTCACTGTTCGTGAGGGGAAGTACGACCTGGGCCTCCGGATCACCGAGTCGGCAATTGAACTCGATGACCTTCGGACCGTCGCTTGTCAGCATCAGGCCCGCGTAAAGGAATCCCCTGTACGGGCAGCCGCGGGATGCCAGGCCGGCGAGAACCGGCTCGGCCACCTCCGCTCGGATCCGGTCGATGAGATCGGCGTCGGCACCCCGGACTGGGGAATACGCACCCATTCCACCAGTGTTTGGCCCGAGATCGTCCTCCAGAAGACGCTTGTGGTCACGGGAGGGAACCAGGGGAACGGCGGTCTCGCCATCGGTGAGGAAGAACACGGACAGCTCCTCTCCCTCCATGAATTCCTCTACGACAAGCTCGTCTCCTGCTGCGCCGAATCTCCGATCCACCATGACCTCGCGGACGGCCCGTTCGGCCTCCTGCCGGTCGTCGCAGACGATGGCTCCCTTGCCGGCCGCGAGACCGGATGCCTTCACCACTACCGGGCCTGAACCCGCCCGGACATGGGCGAGTGCGGCGTCCGAGTCCGTGAACACCTCGAATCCCGCCGTGGGAACGCCCTCGTCGAACATCAACTGCTTGGAGAACGCCTTGGAGGACTCGATTCGCGCGGCAGCCGCACTCGGGCCGAACAGGGGAAGTCCTTCGGCGGCGAAAACGTCTCGAATGCCGGCTGCGAGCGGTGCTTCGGGCCCCACGATCGTGAGGCTCACCCGCTCTCCCCGGGCCAGCTCGATGAGGCCCGGAACATCGTCGGCCGCGACCGGAATATTCTGGCCCAGGCGCGCTGTTCCCGGATTGCCCGGAGCAATGAGGAGGTCCGTCTCCGGAGCGTCGTTTCGAATCGAGGCGGCCATCGCATGCTCGCGGCCGCCGTTTCCCACGAGGAGGATCGTTTTCGAGTTCATGTGGGCACGATGCAGAGCGCGGCCCGCCCCCGCCACCCGGCGGGAGGGGCCGCGCGATTCGGCGGCCTGGATGCCCTGCCTGTTCAGGTCTCGCGCGATTTCCGCCACACGTCTCCGACTTTAGACTTGAGCCGGTCCACCGCGGCATCCACCTCATCGAGGATCTCGTGCGCCGAGTCCGAATATCCGCGCATCGCCTCCTCGACGTCCTCCCTGTATGGGCGCGTATCGGATTCGTCGCGGCGCTGGTAGTCACCGGCCATAATTCTCTCGTATGCGCCGGTGTCGATCCAGTCGCGCAGCTCTGCCACGCGAACCACGGCGAACGGGTGCGTGGCTCCGATGGCGTTCAGCACCTTGTATACGGAATCCAGCAGATCTCCGCCCGCGCGGTACTCGTCCGACTGTTCGATGAAGGCGTCGAGGTCGAGCGGCTCGCCCCGCGTGCCCCCGGCCAGTTTCATGAGCGAGCTCATCACGATCTCGGGGTCCTGCATTCCGAGCAGGGCGGCGCGGTCGCAGGACAGCTCTGACTTCCGGTACCACTCGAGAAGGGCCAGGAGGATCGGGAGCGCTGCGATTCCCGCGAGCGGGAATCGGAACATCGTGAGCCGCATGAGCAACAGCAGCAGGGTCCGGTACAGAACATGACCGCTGAGGATATGTCCGACCTCATGCGCGATCACCGATTCGGTCTCGTCCTGATTCAGTACCTCGAGCATCGAGGAATTGAGCACGATGAACGGGTCACCCAGTCCCACGGCGCCGGCATTCACGATTGGAGTCTGCGATACGTAGAGCTCGGGAACCTTCTCGAGGTCGAGGATCTCGCAAACACGCAACAGCCGTTCGTGGATCCACGGATATTGTACCTCGGACACGCGCACGGCGTTCGCCTTGAACGCGAGGCGGATCGCTCGCTCTCCGAACATCCCGAACACCTTGCGCAGCGCGAGGTCGAATCCCGGGATCTTCCGCAAGGCGTTCAGCGCCGCCCGGTCTGCGGGATGCTCCCACGCGATCGCGCTGATATCAGTTAGAACGCGACGCTGCGAAGTGTCTTTGCTGTCGTTGTCGTCCATCTCCGCCTTCCATGTGTCTGGGAGGTCCCGGGATCCGGTCCAGACCGCTCCCGTCACTCGTTACCGGGCACTACGCGAACCTTCGGTCCGCGGTTTCAGCTTCGTGGTTCGTGGGGCACTCAGATTCCGCCTAGCGTGTCCGCGAGATCGTTGACCAGGTCCTCGGGATCCTCGATTCCGACCGACAGTCGGACGAGGCTGTCGGTGAGCCCCACCATCTCTCGCCGCTCGACGGGCACGGACGCATGCGTCATGCGGCCGGGAACCGAAATCAGGCTCTCGACGCCACCCAGACTCTCGGCCAGCGCGAACAACCGGGTCCGGCCTGCCACTCGTTCGGCCCGCTCTGGCGTTCCGATGTCGAAAGTGATCATCCCGCCGAATCCCCGCATCTGCCTCCGGGCGAGTTCGTGCTGGGGATGTCCGGGCAGGCCCGGATACAGGACCTGCTCGACCTCCGGGTGTTCGTCCAGAAACACGGCAATCCGGGCCGCATTGTCGCAGTGCGCGCGCATGCGGACGTGAAGGGTCTTGGTCGATCGCAGCAGGAGGAAACAATCCATCGGGCCGGGAACCGCGCCCGTCGCCATCTGCTGCCAGCCGAGCGCTTCGGCGAGCGGCTCCGAATTCACCACGACTACGCCTCCGATCACGTCACTGTGGCCACCCAGGTACTTGGTCGAGGAATGCACGACGAGGTCCGCGCCGAGTTCGATCGGACGCTGGAGCCAGGGTGTCGCGAAGGTGTTGTCCACCACCAGCAGTGCTCCCGCCTCGTGCGCGATCGTGGCGCAGGTCTCGATGTCGGTGAGCCGCATCAGGGGGTTCGTCGGAGTCTCGATGAACACGAGCCGGGCCCCCGTCTGGAGCCCGGTTCGAACAGCCTCCGGGTCTGCCGAATCGACGAACTCGAATTCGACTCCATACCGCTCCCAGAACCGGAACAGTCGCTCGCTTCCTCCATACAGGTTGTCCCCGCACACGACCCTGTCACCGCTGGACAGGGTCGCCTTGAGGATCGCTTCCATCGCCGCGAGTCCGGAGGCGAACGCCCGCGATGCGACACCACCTTCGAGCGCGGCGAGGTTCGCCTCGAGCGCAGTTCGAGTCGGGTTGGTGACCCGGGCGTACTCGTGCCCGGTCCGGGGCTGTGCGACTCCGTCCTGCACGTATGTGGACGTCTGGTAGATCGGGGTCATGATCGCCCCGCTGACCGGCTCCGGCTCCTGGCCGGCGTGGATCGCGAGAGTCCCGAACCCGTCTTCGGGAAGCGTCTGCATGGCTTCCTCTCCCTTCAATTCCTTCGTTCTGCTGACTGTGGTCTGCCGTGGTGCGATCGGACGGACGCGCCCGAAGCTACGTCATTGCGGGTGCGCGGCGCACCGGTCGAACTCGTAGTTACTCCCTTGCTCCATCCGTTGATCCGGGGATGAGTGTCCGGGCCAACATCTGTCCATGTCCTGGAACGACAGATCAAGACGGCGGCTCAGACAACGTGGAGCTACAACCGCAGAGGGCCTGGGCGCGGCAGTTGCGCAGGCAGCCGTGGGTTCGGCCCCGAGCCCCGGTGCCCGGGATGCGGCGGGGCTAGCTCAGGAGGCGGCCGCCCGGACAGAACCCGGGAACCGCCGCAACTCCCGCCCCGATGCCCCGTACGCCGATCGATTGGCGAATCGGGCGGCGCACCGCATGTACGCCGAGGTCGTGTGGTCGACTCTTGATCGGCTGCCGCTCGTTGCACCAGGAGCGAGAACATCGATCGAGGCCCAGTTGATCGCTCTGTGCCGCCGACTCGATATCGAGCCCGTCGCCGTTAAGGTCTCGGCCACGAGAGCGCGCCTCGTGCTGCGGTTCAAGCCCGCTCACTCCATCGGCGCGGTTGTAACATCGCTCAAGCTGGGGTCTCAGGACGCCGCGGTGCTCGCAGGACGTCCAATCCGCTGGGCGCCCGGCTTCGCGTGTCTTACTCTCTCCGTAACGGAAGTCCGGCTGCGGGCCCTCCGGCTTCGTGTACGCGACTGAAGCGCGAATCCTTGCCTGCGCATCGGAAGGTGGACCAAAGGCCTATCCCGCACGATCCCTCCCCGGGCTAGATTCCCGGTGCCGGCTTAATATCCGGCTCCACACGACGTCGCCAGGTTCCGGGTCTTCCGAAACCCGGCCGCGAGACTATTTGAATGGAGAGGGATGTGGCGGTCACGCACCCGCTGATCATTTCCGCGTCCGGAATTCGGGGCATCGTGGGCCACACGATGACACCGGAGATCACCGCCCGCTACGGTGCCGCGTTCGGCGCGTTCCAGCGCGAGCGTGCCGGGAGTGGCGGGGTCACAGGACACTACGCCCTGGTTGGCAGCGACTCCCGGACTTCCGGTCCACTCCTGGCCGATGCCGCTGCGGCGGGACTCTGCGCGGTGGGCGTGGACGTGCGTATGACAGGTATCGCTCCCACGCCCACGCATCTCCTCGCCGTTCGGGATGATCCGGACGCGATCGGTGGCCTGATCGTCACGGCATCCCACAATCCCGTCGAGTGGAACGGCCTGAAACTCGCTTCTGCCGACGGGCGATTCGTCAGGCCAGCCGACGGGAACAAGATCCAATCACTGTTCGAACAGGGGCCGAAACTGGCAGGCTGGGACAGCCTCGGGTCTCGAGAAGAGCGATTGGGCGTAATCGAACATCACATCGAGCGGATCCTCGGACTCGACCTCATCGACGTCGAGGCAGTTCAGAATTGGGGTCCGGTCGTCGCGCTCGACTGTGTGCACGGCGCGGGGGGCGTCGTGATTCCCGAACTTCTGCGCCAACTCGGGTGCCGGGTGAGGGGGATCGGGCTCGAGCCCGATGGTCATTTTCCGCGCAATCCCGAACCGACACCGGAGAACCTGGCACAACTCGGAGAGCTGGTTCGGGCAACGAATTCCCCGGTCGGTCTCGCGGTCGATCCCGACTCGGACAGGCTGTCGATCGTAGACGAAACAGGGACGCCGATCGGCGAGGACTGGACGCTGGCGCTCGCGGTCGAGTACGTGCTCGGTCGGCGCCCGGGACCCGTTGTGACGAATCTCTCATCCAGTCAGTCCATAGAGGACACAGCAGAAACGGCGGGTGTCCCGTTCTTCCGCAGCCCGGTGGGAGAGGCCAGGGTGGCGGAGCTTATGGCCGAGACCGAAGCCGTGATCGGAGGCGAAGGGAACGGCGGGGTCATGCTTCCGGACCTCAATCTCACCAGGGATGCGCCCCTGGCGGCGGCGCTCGTGCTCAGCCATCTGGCGGCGCGACAGGTCGGACCCCGGGAACTGTTGGGCAGTAGAACGCGGTATTCGATGGTCAAACGCAAGGCGGCGCGCCCTGCGGGCGGGGCTCAACGGGCTTTCGCGGCTCTCGAGCGTGAGTCCGGGGCCGGCGCGGATTTCGACCGTTCGGACGGGCTGCGGATCGTCTGGCCGGAGGCGCGGGAGTGGGTTCATGTCCGGGCGTCTGGAACGGAACCGATCCTGCGTATCATAGCAGAGGCGCCGCAGGCAGATCGGGCGGGAGAGCTGGCGGATTGGGCTGGTTCACATTTGGATGCGCTCGAAACGGAATGAACAGAGTCGTGATAGGATCCAGATAAATGTGCGGAATCGTCGGATACATAGGAGCGAGAGAGGCTCAGCCGATCCTCCTCGACGGACTCAGGCGGCTGGAGTACCGCGGGTACGATTCAGCGGGGCTCGCGGTGCAGAGGGACGGAGAGATCCAAGTCCGGAAGGCCGCCGGGAAGATCGCCGTGCTCGAGCAGGGTCTGGCCCGGGATCCGTTGCCGGGCACCTGCGGCATCGGGCACACACGGTGGGCCACGCACGGTGCGCCGACAACGATTAACGCACACCCGCACTGCGCGGAGAGTGGACACGTAGCACTGGTTCACAACGGGATCGTCGAGAATTACGAGATTCTGCGGGCGAAGCTCGGCGAACTGGGCCACGAGTTCCATACCGAGACCGACACGGAAGTGCTGTGCCACCTCATCGACGAGGTATACGATGGGAAGCTGGAGCAAGCCGTCGCGGCCGCGCTCACTCGGGTCGAGGGGGCGTTCGGGATCGCGGTCATCGATAGTCGTGATCCGGACAAGATCGTCATCGCTCGCCGGGGCTCTCCTCTACTCATCGGCGTAGGCGAAGACGAGAAGGGGGAGACGTTCGTGGCCTCGGATGTGGCCGCGGTACTCGAGCACACGCGCAAGGTCGTCTACCTCGACGATGGGGAGCTAGCGGTCCTGCGCCGGGACGGACACGAGATTCACTCCCTGTCCGAGTATGGTCCGGCGGGAAACCCGAATCGGGTCGAGCGGGAAGTCCGACACATCGATTGGGACCTCGAGCGGATCGAGAAGGGCGGATTCGATCACTTCATGCTCAAGGAGATCTTCGAGCAGCCTTCCACGATCCAGGACGCGATGCGGGGGCGCCTGCTGGAGGACGATGGCAGCGCGCGGCTGGGCGGACTCCGATTCCTCGACGAGGTTCTCGATCGGGTCGAACGGATCGTGTTCATGGCGTGCGGAACCAGTTGGCATGCGGCGCTGGTCGGGGAATACATGCTGGAGGATATCGCCCGGATTCCCGTCGAGGTCGAATACGCTTCGGAGTTCCGGTACCGGCGACCGATCGTGACCGACAACACGCTGGTGATAGCCATTTCGCAGTCTGGAGAGACGGCGGACACTCTCGCCGCGATGCGGGAGGCGAAGAGCCAGGGCGCGCCCGTCATGGGAATCGTGAACGTCGTCGGCTCCTCGATCGCACGCGAGTCGGATGGCGGGGTCTACATCCACTCGGGGCCTGAGATCGGTGTCGCGTCGACTAAAGCGTTCACCGGCCAACTCACGGTGCTGGCGCTGTTCACACTGCTGCTCGCCCGCAAGCGTGGAATGTCCCTGCTCGATGGCCGGAACATGGTCGCGGCGCTGCAGAATCTTCCAGCCGCCGTGGAGCGGGCGTTGGATCTCGATTCGGAGATCGCGGAAATCGCCCACGATTATCAGCGTCACGCGAACGCCCTGTACCTCGGCCGTGGCTACAATTTTCCGATCGCACTGGAAGGTGCGCTGAAACTCAAGGAAATCAGCTACGTGCACGCCGAAGGATATCCCGCGGCGGAGATGAAGCATGGGCCGATCGCCCTGATAGACGAGAATATGCCCGTGGTGTTCATCGCCCCGAGCGACTCCGTGTACCCGAAAGTCGCCAGCAACATCGAAGAGGTGAAAGCCCGCGGTGGGCGCGTGATCGCCATCGTCACGGAGGGGAACCACGACCTGGACGAGAAAGTCGATCATGTGATCGCCGTGCCGGCTACGATCGACTCGCTTCAGCCGCTGTTGACGGTAATCCCGCTCCAGCTTCTGGCGTATCACATTGCTCTCGTGAGGGGCTGTGACGTGGATATGCCGAGAAACCTCGCCAAGAGCGTTACGGTCGAGTGAACCGATCGGTTCCGCGCCGGATCGCGCGGGGCCGCCTGGTGTTCTATCCTTTCCCGGGCCGAAGGCCGGTTCGCGGGCGGATCCGACCATCTCAACGAGATCAGATGCTGTTCGACCAATATGCTCCCCCCATCATGAGGATGCGGTCTCTCCACCGGGGGGGGCGCCGTGCTGCGGTACTGGCAGGGGCCGCGTGTCTCTTCGTATCTGGTCCGTTGCCGGCCCAGTACAGAGTCGTCTCGCCCGCCGGGGACACGATTACTGTCGAAACAGCGGTGGTGCGCGAGATGCTCGATTCGACCCGCGCTCTGCGCCGTGACCTGGAGGAAGATCCTCGAGTGCTGTACGGGATCGGATACGGAGACCGTGCTACCGAGGCGAATCCAGAGCCTGCATGGCCGTGGAACGCGATCGAGGTTCTCAGCGATTCAGTGGTCGACGTTATCACGCCCGGCAATCTGCGTGAAGCGGACCGGGCCTACGCGAGCTACTCGGTGATGCGAATGCGCAACGTGCGGAGTCGAGACCCGGATGCCTTGTGCGATTCGATCGTGGAGTGGGAAGCCTCTGCCGTGTCGTCGTTCATCGATGGGTGGATCGTGGCCCGGACCCTGTTCGGAGGGCCGCCGTTCGGTCCCCTGGATGCCCTGGCGTTCGCCCGCCTCGACGGTCACCTGCCGGCGCTCATCGTCGATGTCGGTGACCGACAGATCGGAGCCTGCGCCGGAGAATGGGCCGAATCCCGCCCGGAAGCGATCCAAGCCTACCGCTCCTGGCACGAACTGCAGTTTCCCGCCCCGGAACTCGAGGAAATCGTCCCGGCGGAACAGACTGCGCCGCTGGAGGGCGAATCCGAGCTGTCCGTCGAGCCGGTTCCATCCGACGAACCGCCGCCCGCGGAGAGCTAATCAGTATGTCCACCCGGTTCTACAATACGCTTGGTCGGCAAGTAGAGGAGTTCGAGCCTCTCGAGCAGGAAACTGTGCGCATGTACACGTGCGGTCCGACCGTGTACGACCAGGCGCACATTGGCAACTTCCGATCGTTTGTGTGGGAGGACCTCCTGCGCCGCTATCTCGAGTGGAAGGGATGGCGTGTGATCCAGGTGATGAACATCACGGACGTGGATGACCGGACCATTCGTGCCGCCGTGGAACGCGGAGAGTCGCTCTCGCAAGTCACGGATCCGGTCGAGGCAGCGTTTTTTGAGGACTGGCGTACACTCGGCCTGGAGGAGGTGGAACACAAGCCGCGCGCGACCGAGCACGTCGCTCAGATGATCGAGCTCGTCCAGAAGCTCGAATCTGAGGGCTACGCGTATGTCAGGGGCGGATCCGTGTATTTCGCGATCGATCGTTTTCCCGGATACGGCCGCCTGATCGATCTCGACCCGGAGAGCCTACGGGCGGGCTCACGCGTCGAGGGGGATGAGGATTACTCGAAGGACGATCCGAGGGACTTCGTGCTGTGGAAGGGAGGCGAGCGGGTCTCCGAGTCGGATGTCGCGATCTGGGACTCGCCCTGGGGCCCGGGGCGGCCCGGGTGGCACCTCGAATGTTCGGCGATGGCGATGCAGTACCTCGGCGATACGTTCGACATCCACACCGGTGGAGTGGACAATATATTCCCCCACCACGTCAACGAGATGGCGCAGTCCGAGGCGGCCACGGGCAAGCAGTTCGCCCGTTACTGGCTGCATGCCGCGCACCTGCTCGTCGATGGCGCGAAGATGTCCAAATCCCTGGGCAATTTCCACACGATCCCGTCGCTGGTCGATCAGGGCTACAGGCCGTCGTCGATCCGATTTCTCCTGCTCAGCGGTCATCATCGGCAGCAGCTCAACTTCACGCTCGAGGGGCTGAATCGTGCGTCGAAGGCCGTCGACCGTCTATACGAGTTCGACCGGCGCCTTCGCGATGCGGAAGCCGGGAGCCCGATTGGGCCGACGGAGGCGTCTGGCGATCCCGGGGACGTGGGGACGGCCGAAGCCGGCCGCCTCGCCGGATCGTGGAGCGAGTCGTTCGAGGCGGCGCTGGACGACGACCTGAACGTGGCGGACGCGCTTGCAGCCACCTTCGAACTCGTCCGGGAAGGCAACTCCATGCTGGATGCGGCGGCAGACTCGGCCGCCGCATCCAGCATAGCGATGGAGCTTCGGCCGGCACTCGCCGACTTCGATCGGGTGTTCGGCGTGCTGGCGCTTCGTACGACGGAGGAGAAGACGGCGGACCGCGACGTCGCGTCGTGGGTCGAGGAGCGGCTGCTGGCTCGGGCGGACGCACGCAACCGGCGGGACTTCGCGCTGGCGGACAGAATCCGGGATGAATTACTGGAATGTGGAGTCTCGATCGAGGATACACCCGCCGGGCCGAGGTGGCGTCTCGCAGGCGCCTCCGAATGAAGCGTTTCCCCTCCTCCGGAACCGCCGTGACCGACAGTTGACGTGCCTGAATCTCGCCGATATGTTGACGATCTGATTTCGGCTGGCGTAGCTCAACCGGAAAGAGCATCGGATTTGTAATCCGAAGGTTGTGGGTTCGAGTCCCACCGCCAGCTCCAGCGACGAGACGCTCCTGACCCCCGAGTGGTACGCGGCGGCGCGGGAGTGTGACTTGTCCAAGCGGCCCACGCCGGAAGCGGCGGGGGCCGTACAAGATTCGGGTGGGGTACCGAAGCGGCCAAACGGAGCAGACTGTAAATCTGCCGGCGTATGCCTACGGA
>JBDGUZ010000011.1:0-24375 GCA_039585915.1 Gemmatimonadota bacterium | reverse complement strand
CCGTCGAACAGCCGAGATGACTCATCTCGGGCCGTCAGGAACACGGGAGAAAGTTGCGTGCGTGTCGCTTTCGTCAACGCGAGCCGGTCGCGTTTTGGCCCCGAGTGCGTTCGCTCATGTGGTAGAACTTCACCCCGGTCGAGCGGACTCAAGGTGAGAGCCGCGAACAGGCCGTGGCGGGAGATCGGTCCGTCTGGACCCACGAATTCCTGACGATAAACGGTGACCGATGGCACCGGGTCTAATTCGAGCAGCCCCGCTTCGCGCCACCGCCGGAGCAGAGCAGCAACTCGGACGTACTTTTCCGGGGCCTCTCCCTCCGGCAGGACCAGTCGCACGGCGTTCCCCGCGTGTCGAGCACGAAGTCGCTCGGCGTCGGCCACGGTGATCACGTCGTAGGGTGGAGCGAGCAGGTCCGATAGACTGCCGGCGAGCCGGCCGTAACGCAGAGCCGGAAACGGATACAGGTCGGGCACGGATACCTCTCGAGCTGGTGGG
Source organism: Gemmatimonadota bacterium (assembly GCA_039585915.1). GTDB lineage: Bacteria > Gemmatimonadota > Gemmatimonadetes > Palauibacterales > Palauibacteraceae > Carthagonibacter. The sequence continues at coordinate 23,877 of JBDGUZ010000011.1, read as the reverse complement.
TTTGACGCGCGGCCGCGGCCCTCTAGGTTGAGCCGTCCGACCCTGACCACCGAAGGTCCGGTGTGCGTCGACCAGTTGCAAGCCGTACCCCGTTCGCCAGACAGAAAGGAAGGGCCTTTGCGAATGATTCAGGGCTTGTTGCTCGACCTTGACGGAACCGTGTACGCCGGCGACCAACTCGTTCCGGGGGCGGCTGCCGCCGTTGCCTCCCTGCGCTCCGCCGGCTTTCCATTCCTGTTCACGACGAATACGAGCCGGAAGTCCCGGGCCGATGTCGTTGCCTCCCTCTCTGAAATGGGCCTGGATGCGACCGAGGACGAGATTCTCACGGCGCCGGTAGCCGCCGCCGCATGGCTCGAAGCGCAGGGGGTCCACCGGGTCCAGCTGCTCGTGTCCGAATCCACGCACGCGGACTTCGCCGGACTCGAGCTCAGCGACGACGGGCCGGAGGCCGTGCTCGTCGGAGACCTTGGCGCCGAGTTCACGTTCGAGCGCCTGAATTCAGCGTTTCGGAGTCTCCGATCGGGGGCCCGGCTGGTGGCGATCCACCGGAACCGCTTCTGGCTCCCGGAGACCGGTCCGACGCTGGATGCCGGTCCGTTCGTTGCCGCTCTGGAGTATGCTTCCGGCGCCACGGCGACGCTGATCGGAAAACCCGCTCCTGAGTTCTTCGCCATGGCGGCTCGGAGACTCGAAATTTCGGACGCAGCGCTCGCGGTGGTCGGCGATGACCTCGAGAGCGATGTGCGTGGAGGTCGGGCGGCAGGCCTTGTGACGATCCAGGTCCGCACCGGGAAGTACAACGCAGAAGCCACTCGCCTGGCATCGCCGGAACACCGTCCACATCACGTGGTCGACTCGTTGGCGGACATCCCGTATCTCGTAGTCGCCTGAGGTCGAATCGATGGCTGCCCGGTCGAGCCAATGGATCCGCCTGATCACCGCGATCACGGTGTGCGCCGGAACAACGATTCCAGGCGCATGGGTCGATCGGGCAGAGGCCCAGGAGGGCGTGGAGCTCCTGCCGACACCGGAATCGGTGCTTGGCTTCCGACCGGGGGAGGCTCGGCGGCTGGCCGGCTGGAGCGCGATCTCGGGAGAACCAGGCTGGCCTGGATGCGATCAAGGCGGTGCAAGCGCGGCTCGCCGACCCCAGGATGATCCAGGGTGAGCAGGAGCGAACAGAGCTGATCCGCGACGGCCGGCTCGTAGTGCTCGTGACTGCAGCTCTACACTCCAACGAAGTCGGGTCTTCCCTGCTGCCCGTCCGCCTCGCGTACCAACTCGCCTCGTCCGGGTCGCCCGAGATTCAAGGCATCCTCGACGAGACCGTGGTGCTCATCGTCCCGTCGCTGAACCCGGATGGGTTGGACATGGTCGCAGAGTGGTATGACTCGACCCTGGACATGCCGTGGGAAGGAGCAGAGCCCCCGTTCCTGTATCACCACTACGCGGGGCACGACAACAACCGTGACTGGACTGCTTTCACACTCCGCGAAACGAGAGTTATCGTGGAGCGAGTGCACGACGAGTGGCACCCGCAGATCGTCTACGACGCTCATCAACAGCGGGCCAACGGCAGCCGCTACTTCGTCCCGCCGTGGCTCGACCCGATAGAGCCGAACGTAGATCCGGCTCTGATTGCCGGAGCGAACGCGCTCGGCACGGCGATCGCATGGTCGATGACGTTGAGTGGGCTCCCCGGTGTCGTCGTCGCCGGTGACTTCGACGCATGGAGCCCAGCGCGGGCCTACCCTCACTATCACGCCGGCGTACGAATTCTCAGTGAGACCGCGAGCGCGCTGCTGGCGAGTCCCGTGAACCTGTCAGTCGAACGGCTCCGTCCCGGCCGCGGATACGATCCGCGCAAGGCGTCGTGGAACCAACCCTGGCCCTGGGCCGGAGGCCGGTGGGACCTGGCGCACATTCTCGACTACATGGAATCAGGAGCGATGGCGCTCCTTCGCATCGCCAGCCGCGATCGAGCCGCGTGGCTCGAGTCGTTCGTCTCGATCGGCGAGCGGGCCGTGGCCGGCAGACGCGGACTCCCCCGGATGTGGGCGATAACGCCTGTCGCCGGAGACCCAGGAGCGGCGGAGGCGATGGTCGACGCGCTGCGCACCGGGGGTGTGGAGGTCGGCATCACGCGGGAGGCGTTTCATCTGTCCGGGCGCGCGATCCCGGCCGGGACATTCCTCGTGGACTCCCGCCAGCCATATGCCTCGTTCGCCGGCGTGGTGCTCGATCCACAGCCGTATCCGCCGACGTTCGACGACCACGGACGTCCGGTCGCGCCGTACGACGGAACCGCTCACACCCTGTCTCTGCTGCTCGGGGTCGAAGTGCTGCACCTCGACGTGGTTCCGTCGGTGGAGATCTTCCCTGTGCTCGAGTCCACCAACCCACGGCTCGTGGCGACCGGTCTCACCGATGACACGGGAACACTCGTCGGACTCTACCAGTCCCACGTTCCTTCGACGGATGAAGGTTGGACGAGATGGTGGCTGGACAGGGCATCGATCCCTTACGTCGTGCTGAACGATTCCGACATCCATGCCGGCGACCTGATCCGGTTTCTAACGGCGGTCATCCTGCCGTCGGCGTCGGAGGAAACGCTGCTGAACGGCTGGCAGGCCGGCGAGCAATCCCCGCTGATCGCCGGCGGTCTCGGCGCGACAGGCGTTCTGGCCCTCCGGGACTTCGTCGAACAGGGAGGAACGCTCGTCGCACTCAACCAGGCCTCACGCTTCGCGATTGAGCAGCTAGAGCTGCGGGTGGACGACGCGGTCACCGGGCTGCCGGAGGAGGAGCTGCTCGCGGCCGGGGCGATCGTCGCCCTGGATGTCGACACGACACACGCAGTTGGACGTGGCGTGCCGGCACGCACTTCTGCATGGGTAGATGGCGGCAGCGACTTTCGGCCACGCGACGGCTCTGGTGCGCGCGTGCTCGCCCGCTACGCGGCATCGCCCATAGTGCTGTCGGGCTGGGTACACGGCGAGGCGCGGTTGGCCGGTGCGGGAGCCCTGGTGGAAGTGCCCTTCGGTCGCGGGAGAATTCTGCTGTTCGGTTTCCAGCCTCAATTCCGCGGCCAGGCGCGAGCCACCGTTCCCCTGCTGTTCAATGCGCTCCGCAGGCCAGTCGGACCCTCGTATTAGCTCGAGGCGGGCTCGAATTTCGGCTGACCGAGCGGCAGCCGCACCCGGGCCACGCAGCCTGCCTGCGAGGCCCGGTTTCGCAGCGTGAGGACTCCACCATGCGCCTCGGCGATCTGACGGCCGAGGGCCAGGCCGATTCCCGATCCATGCGGTTTGGTCGTGAAGAACGGGACGAACAGGTTCGCGGTGGCCGCGATTCCCGGTCCCTCGTCCTCCACCCAGACCTCGACGTTGCCGTCCACCCGCTCCCAGCCCATCCTGACACCGCCGCCGGTCTCGAGTGAGGCGTCTGCCGCATTCTCGACCAGGTTGATCAGCAGTTGGTCGAGCTGATCGTTGTCCGCTTCGATCTCGATCTTCTCTCCCTCGACCACAAGTACGGGAAGGCGTGTCTCGAGGCTGGCGATACGGTTGACCCAGGCTCCCACCTCGAACGGTCTTCGGTTCGGCGGCGGGAGCCTCGCCATCCGCGCGTACGACGACATGAAGCGTCCGAGAGCCTCGGACCGGCCGCTTATCACGGCGAGGCCGTCGCGCAGGTCGTCGCCGTATTCGTCAATCGAATCGGTCCGCTCGAGCAGCGTGGCCAGGCTCTCCGCGATCGACTTGATAGGAGTGAGCGAGTTGTTGATCTCGTGACCGAGAACACGGATCAGGCGCTGCCAGGCTACACGCTCTTCCTCGCGCAGCACCTGGCTCAGGTCGGTGAGGACCACCAGCCGGTGTGGTCGGCCGTCCCACCGGAATGTGCGTCGCCTCAACTCCCAACGTCCGAAGCCTTCGGAAATCGTCAGGTCGGTAACCCGCGGGGTCTGGCCGTCGAGGCAGTCGGCGAGGCCCAGCTCGGTAGCGTCCCGACCGATCAACTGGTCCACCGAGCGTCCGAGCAGCGCCTCGCCCGAACTGTTCAGGAGGCGCAACTGGTCATTCTCGTCGAACGCGAACAGCGCCACATCGATCACGGCCATCACGCGGGACAGGAGGTTCGACGCCTCGAGGGCATCCAGGCGCTGGTCGTGGAAGGACTGGGCCAGCTGGTTGACCTCGTGCAGAATGAGACCCAGCGCATCATCCCGATTCGGGGTCCGGCTGCGGAGTGAGTAGTCTCCCTCCCGCAGCGCCTCGAGCATGTTCGAAATTGCGTGAAGTGGTCGGACCAGCCTTTCGCGCATGTGGAACAGCAGGATGAACCACGCTCCAAGCAAGAAGACCGTCACGCTCCATTGCGTGCGCTCCGCGAAGTCACCAATCCACACGAGGACAAGTGCGACGGCCGTAGCTGGCGCTCCCGAGGCCAGCGCGAGAAGCGGGACCAGTCGCTGGTACGTCAGCCAGAGTCGCACCCGACCGATTCGGGCCGGCGAATTCACCGAATCTCCAGTCCTCAGACCTGCAGCCCGTGGCGTTTCAGCCGACGATACAGAGCGCTCCTGCTGATGCCGAGGTCTTCCGCGGCCCGACTTACGTTGCCCCGGTTTCGCGCGATCGCCTTCCGGATCAGAATTCGCTCTGCATCGTCCAGCTGCATGTTCTCCAGTCGAAGCGATCCCTCCGGCGCCTGGCGCAATCCCAGGTGTTCCAGGTTCACTTCGTTTGCTTCCGCGAGAAGCACCGCGCGTTCGACGGAGTGGCGCAACTCGCGAACGTTCCCGGGCCAAGCATGGCGCATCAACGCCTCTACGGCGGAAGAAGTGAGACTCAAGTCCGGCCGGCCGTACTTGCGCCCGCTTCTGGCGAGAAAGTGGGCGGCCAGCAGCGGAATGTCCTCCCGCCTTTCCCTGAGGGGCGGCAGGAAGATCTCGACCGCATTCAGCCGGTAATAGAGATCTTCCCGGAACCGTCCGTCGGCCACAGCCCGGTCGAGTTGGGAGTTCGTGGCACTCAGGATCCGGACATCTATCTTCTTGGTCTTGGAGGAGCCTACTCGCTGGAACTCACCGGTTTCGAGCACCCTGAGCAACTTCGCCTGCTGTGCGAGCGGCACATTGCCGATTTCATCCAGAAACAGGGTTCCGCGATCAGCGAGCTCGAAGTAGCCTATCCGGTCGTTCTTGGCGTCCGTGAACGCGCCCTTCACGTGACCGAACATTTCACTCTCGAACACGCCTTCCGACAGGCCGCCGGTGTTTACGGTCACCAGTGGCCGGTTCGAGCGATTCGACCGGAAGTGAAGCCACTGGGCCACTACTTCCTTCCCTGTTCCCGGCTCGCCCGTGATCAGCACGTTCGCGTCTGACGGACCGACCTTCTCGATCAGCCGAAGCACCGGAGACATGGCCTTCGACTCCGCGATCAATTCCGGGACGTCGCCGCCTGTGCGAAGGAACTCGTTCTCGGCTTCCAGGATCTGTGCCTTTCGAACGGCTCGAACGAGATCTAGTTGCGTGTGCACCGCTGCTACGAGTCGATCGTTGTCCCACGGCTTCTCGATGTAGTCCCGCGCGCCTCGCCGGATGGCCTCCACGGCGCTGTCGATACTGCCCCAGGCCGTCATCACGATGATCGGAAGCGTGGAGTCGAGAGCCTGGACTCGCGGTACGAGATCGAGCCCTTCCTGCCCGGAAGTTGTATCTCGCGTGTAATTGAGATCGAGCAGCAGGACGTCGAACTCGTCCCCTTCCAGCAACTCCAGCACCTCGCCGGGTGATGCCGCAGTCACGACTTCGCAACCTTCGCTCTTGAGCAGCAGCCGAGCCGCCGCGAGGATATCGGGCTGGTCGTCCGCCACCAGGATCCTGGGGGCCGTACGGTTCACTTCGTGCCTCTCGGAGTTGTAGTGGTCGGAATTGTTCAGGCGCCCGCGCGACGCAGGTCGGCCACGCTTTCTTCGACGATCCGTCCGTCGAACAGGTGAACGGTCCGCTCGGCGAATCGCGAGTACCGGGGATCGTGCGTTACCATGAGAACCGTAGTCCCCTCGGCGTGCAGGTCCCGGAGCAGCTGCATCACGGCCTCGCCGTTGGTCGAATCGAGGTTTCCTGTCGGCTCGTCGGCCAGGAGGATCGACGGGTGTCCCACGACGGCCCTGGCCGCCGCGACGCGCTGCTGCTGGCCACCCGACAACTGGCCCGGGTAGTGGTCCATCCGGTGTGACATCCCCACCCTCTCGAGCGAGTCGAGCACGGCTCGCCGGCGCTCGGCCTGTCCGAGGTCGCGATAGGTGAGCGGAAGTTCAACGTTCTCGAACACCGTCATGTCGGCGATAAGATTGAACGCTTGGAAAATGAACCCGATCGAGTCGTTCCGTACCCTGGCCCGCTCGGTGCCGGACAGCCGGAATACCGGACGTCCCTCGAGCCAGTATTCGCCTTCCGTCGGCGTGTCCAGCAATCCGACGATAGCGAGAAGGGTCGATTTCCCGCAGCCGGATGGCCCCATTACCTCGATGAACTGTCCGGAGTGAACCTCCAGGTGAACGTCGGACAGGGCGTGAGTCTCGATTTGCTCCGTATAGAACACTTTCCGGACGCCGACGAGACGGATCAGCGGTTCGTTCTCGTCATTCATGAATTCGATCCCAGGTGAACGTTCATGGCTCTAACTTAACGCAGTCGACATCGTCGAACCGGGACATGTCAGACACGATGATCACGTCTCCTTCTTCGAGCCCATCAAGGACCTGGATCCGGTCCCATGAGCCCGTGCCGAACTTCACCTTGACCCGCTCAGCAGTCTTTCCGTCCGGGTCGATGCGGAAGACGGAAGCCACTCCGTCGTCCGCTGCCCACGCGGGCCGTTTGACGAACAGGGCGTTGTCGAGCAGACCGATGTTGATGATCGCATCGACGCCCGCGTCGACTACAGCATCGGTTCGCGGAGGCTTCGAGAGCTGGACGCTCACGCGGGCGTACTTATCGCCTTTCACGGGCAATGTCTCTCCGACGACTCTCACCTTGCCATCTGTCGTGTCGCCCACCGCGTCCACCAGCAGGACGGCGTCCCCCGAGCGAATTCGGGTGGCTCCGGGGAGCGGTACTTTCAGCTCCGCCTGAAGCTGCTCGGGACGAATCAGACGGATGAGCTCCGAACCCGGTGAGACCCAGTCCCCGACCGCTGTCGAGACCTCCTCTACCAACCCGCTGTCTGAGGCCTCGACAAGCAGCGCCGAGAGCCGTTCGCTCTCCCGATGCAGAACCTCCGCGAGGGCTACCAGTCGGTTCTTCTCCAGCAAAACCTGCTCGTCACCCGTCTCGTTCAACAGGGCCAGCATTTCCTCCTCGACATGGAGCTGCTGCTCGATCGCATGCACCGCGTCGGTGGCCGCTGTGAGTTCTGCTTCGGAAATCTCCCCGCGGGCGAACAATGCCTCACGCCTTTCGACGGACCTGCCTGCTCGGGTGAGCTCGGCGCTCAGGGCGGCGAGCGACGCCTCCCGCTCTAGCTTCTGCGTTCCAATGGAGCGGCGAAGAGCGGTAAACGCCGCGCGCGCGGCGGTGAATTCCTGCTCTGCCTTGGCCGCTTCGAGCGCGAGATCGGGACTCGAGAGCTTTATCAGTGGAGTCCCGGGTGATACGACATCTCCTGGCTCCACGTGAACCTTGACGACCCGACCGCCGACGGAGGATTCGACCCGGTGAAGCTGGTCCGATTTGAGTTCTCCCCATCCCCGGATCTCGAGCGGCAACATGCCGCGCTCGACTGAAGCGAGGACGATCAGGTCGCTGTCCACGCCGGGAAGTGCCGGATCGAGCCGCCCGAGAAATATGGTTACGGCGACGAGGAGCAGGAGAACAACGAGCATGAGGGCGATGCGCCTTCCGGGCCCCTTTGGCTCGCGCGGCACATCCATCCCGGAGATGGGCTGCGACTGACCCGCATCTCCGGCATGCTGTGCAATTCGGAGGTGCCGATCCCCACCGTGAGTCCGCCCGAACGGACCAACGAAGGGGATTTCCCTCCTGCGCGAACTATCAGCTTTGCGCATCTCGAATCATCTCACCGGTTCACGGCCGTCCATCATGCACGGTCTACCAGGCCCGTACAACGGGGGCATGGAACCAGACAGGCAATCGGCGTGCCATCCGGGCGTACTCGATCCGGATCGGTAACTACCATTGCGACACTGAGTTGCTGCGTCGGCTCGGAGATCTGGCCGAGGCCCGGTTCGTCCGAAGTCGGGACGCTGTGTACCGGATCCGAACACTCGGTCGGTGAGTCTTCTGCCGCAAGCCCTGACTTCTCGGCCAATCGCGTTCAGGCCGGCCAGTCGTCGCGGAAAACCGGGCCGTATCGGCAGTGCGAACGCGAAAACCCCATAAATCCGGGAGATTCACGGGGTCGCGCAGCGTCACCGACGCACGGCAGGACAGCTGGTTACACGGCGTCCTCGGGGAAATTCTCCAGCACATCCTTCAGCTTGTTGAGGAAGAACGCCGCCATCGCGCCGTCCACTACCCGGTGATCATAGCTGAGCCCGAAGTACGACATGTGACGAATCGCGAGCACATCGTCGCCCATCTCGTCCTGCACCACGACTGGTCGCTTCTCGATTACGCCCGTGCCCAGGATCGCCACCTGCGGCTGATTGACGATCGGTGTGCCGAACAGGTTCCCGAACACGCCGACGTTGGTGATCGTGAAAGTGCCTCCCACGATGTCATCGAAGTCCAGGCTCTTGGTCCGGGCCTTCTCCGCCAGCTCATTCGCACCCTCCGCCAGGCCCATCAGGGACAGCCTGTCGGCGTTCTTGAGAACCGGGACGATGAGCTCCTTGCCGTCGTTCACGGACACCGCGATTCCGATATTGATATCCGCGTGGTATACGATCCGGGTGCCGTCCACCGAGGCGTTGAGAATCGGATACTCCTGCAGGGCCTCCGTCACCGCCTTCATGATGAACGGCCCGTAGGTGAGTTTGACGCCCTGCTCTGCGTACTTGGACTTCAGTTTCCGCCTGAGTTTGACGACGTGCTCGAAGTCGATCTCGTTCACCGAGGTGACGTGCGCCGAGATTCGCTTGGACAGGAGCATGTGCTCCATCGTGCGAAGCCGGACACGGTTCATCTCCTCGACCCGGTCTCCTTCGCGGATCGTCACCGAGGGGATCTTGATGTCCAGCGTCGCACCATGGATCGGTACCCGCATGACTCCCGGGGGCGCCGATTCTGCCGGTGGAGCGGGGGCTCCGGTTCCCGCTGCTGCGGGCGCAGCCGGGGCCGCAGTTCTGGGTGCGACCTCCCCGCGTTCCCTCGCGTCGATGTAGGCGATGATGTCATCACGCGTTACGCGGCCCGCGATGCCACTGCCGACAATGTCGGAGATATCCACCTCGTGCTCGGCGGCGATCTTCCGGACCAGTGGGGTGCTGCGCGACTGGAGCCGATCTTCCCTGCTCCCCGGTTCCGCTGTGGATTCGGGAGCCGTCGTGACCGGGCCCGGCATCGTTTCCGGCGCAGGAGTCTCGGTCGCTGCGACCTCCGAGACCTCACCGCTGGATGGCTCCGGCTCAGTCGATCCGACAGCCGCAGCTTCAGCTTCGGCCGGGGGCGCCTCCGCGGATGCGCCGGCCTCCGTCTCGATCCGTGCCACGACCGTATTTACCTCGACCGTCGCGCCCTCCTCGACGAGGATCTCGACCAGCGTGCCGCTGGCGGGAGATGGGATGTCGGCGTCCACCTTGTCGGTGGAAATCTCGAACAGATCCTCGTCGCGCTCTATGCTCTCGCCGATCTGCTTGAGCCACTTCGTCAGCGTGCCCTCTGCGATGGACTCACCCATCTGGGGCATGATCACGTCGACCTTGGCCATCTCACTCTTCCCCATGCTGCTGGCTTGCGGTTCTCGGGCCCTGCGGGCGGGCTCACGTCTCGATCCGAACTCAGATCAATATGCGAGCAGCCACCTCGCGGCCGCGGCGATGTCCTCCGTCTGCGGGAGGTAGTAATCCTCCAGCGTCGGTGCATACGGCACCGGTGTATCGATTGCGGTTACACGGCGTATCGGCGCATCCAGCCACTCGAACGCCTCTTCGCATACCTGGGCAGTTATCTCTCCGGCGAAGCCGCCGAACTTCGGCGCCTCGTGTACGATAAGCAGTCTTCCCGTGCGCCGGACGCTCTCCACGATCGTATCGATGTCCAGCGGGCGAATCGAGCGCAGGTCAATCACCTCTATCTCCCGCCCGTCTTCCCGCGAGACAGAGTCGGCCGCCTCGGCGGACTTCCACACCATCGCCCCGTAGGTAACGATCGTGAGATCGGTCCCCGGCCTGTGCGTGCGTGCCGTTCCGAGCGGGACGACGATCTCCCCGCCCACCGCGAGCATCTCCTTCACCCGCCGGTAGAGGAATTTATGCTCGAAATAGAGCACGGGATCAGGATCTCGGATCGCTGCGGTAAGCAGACCCTTCGCGTCTCTCGCCGTGGCCGGTGCGACCATCTTCAGCCCGGGAACGTTCGCAAAGAACGACTCGACATTCTGTGAGTGAAACGGTCCCGAGCGAGAGCCCCCTCCGCACGGTCCCCGGATCACGATCCCGGCGCCGATTCCTGTCCGGTACCGGGACTTAGCGGCGAAGTTGACGATCATGTCGAACGCCGGCGCGATGAAGTCGATGAACTGCATCTCGGCGATCGGACGCATACCCATGTGCGCCGCACCGATAGCGGCCCCCACGATGGCTGCCTCGCTGATCGGCGTGTCGATCACGCGGTCCGGGCCGAATTCCGCCAGGAATCCGTCCGTGATCTTGAATGCCCCGCCGTACGCACCGATGTCCTCGCCGAGGATGAACACGGAATCGTCCCGGAGCATCTCTTCGCGCATCGCGTCACGGATCGCCTCGAGATACGTGGTCTCGCGGAGCCCGTCGTCGCTGACAGCCACCGGATGCTCCTCGCTCATCGGCCTCCTCCGTGAAGTCCGGCTCCCGAACCTCGCATTTCAGACAGAGTCACGTCTGCGTACCCGATATGCGCCACGCGAGTCCATGGCACATCCGGGTCCTCCGCCGGGTCGGCGAACACCCCTGTACGCGCAGTTTCCGGAGCGGGGTGCGTCTCAGAGAGTACGGTATCCACAGCGTCGGAAATCTCGGCGTCCACCGTTCCACGGATCTCCTCGAGCCCCGACTCCGACAGCCAGCCCTCATCGATCAGGACGCGCTCGAACCGGCGGATCGGGTCCCGTGCGCTCCATTCCTCCAGCTCTTCGGGAGCCACGTACTTCTGGGAGTCGTGTTGCGCGTGTCCGAGCATGCGAAAGGTCTCCGCGACGATCACTCCCGGTCCGCCGCCGGCCCGGGCCCGCTCCACCGCTTCGCGTGCCGCCTCGAACACCTCGAGGACGTCATTGCCGTCCACCGAGCGCACCGGCAGTCCGTACGCATCGGCAGTGAGTGACCAGTCCTCGACGGCGGCGGCACGGTCACTTCGAGTGCCGAAAGACCACCGGTTGTGCTCGAGAACGATAACGATCGGCAAGTCGAGCGCGGCGGCCATGACAAATCCCTCGTGAGAGGCCCCGGTACGGGACGCTCCTTCGCCCTGGTACGTCATACAGACCCGGGTCTCGCCGCGTTGTTTGAACGTGAGGGCCATCCCGTTGAGCACGCACAGCTGTGTTCCCAGCGGACTGATGGGTCCCAGCAGTCCAAGGTCCGGAATGGTGAAGTGCGTGGTGTTGTCCTTGCCGCTGCATGGAGATCCCTCTCGCGCGGCGTACTGGCGCAGCATTGCGATCGGTGGGAGTCCGCGAACGTAAAGAGCGCCCACATCGCGGATCGACGGAGCCAGCCAGTCTCCGTCCGCGAGTGCGTATGCGCTTCCCACAGCGGTGGCTTCCTGCCCGAGACAGCGGTACAGCCCGCCGACCACGTGTCCCTGCTTGAACAGGGACTCGAGCCGATCCTCCAGCGCCCGGGTCAGCACCATGTGCCGGTACAGGGCTCGCATGTCTTCACGTCCGAGCGGGCTCAGATCCTTTACCTGTCATCACGTGAGGCCCGTGCCGGGCCCAGTCCATGGTGGTCGAGCGGCGTCTCCGGACCGCCTGTACCGCAGGCGAACCGGCGCTCCCGTCGCGCGAACATAGGGTTGCGTGCAGGAAAGAACAAACGGTGGGCAGTGGTGCTTTACGATAACGTAAAGGGTAGATCTCGTACCTTGATGTCTGGTTTCGCGGTTGGTGACACCGCGAGGAATGCTCCCGGGTCGACTTCGCGCCGGATCATCCCGATGGCGATGAATCCGAACCGGGGCGAACGAACGGCGGACGTGATCCTGCCAGTCGCCCGTCCCTGTCTGAACAGCTCTGAGGCGGGCGGAAGCGGCTGGTCTCGCGATGCCTGGAGTCCCATCAGGCGCTGGTTCACATGCCCCCGGTAGTGGATTCGTGCCACGACTTCCTGGCCCGTGTAGCAACCCTTGTCGAAGCTCACGGTCCGCTCTGTGAGACCTGTCTCCTGGGGCAGGTTCTCGAGTCCGAAGTCCCTGCCGTAGACCGGAATCCCCCTCTCCACCCGCCAGATATCCCACGCCTCTGGACCGGCAGCACACCCACCCACGGACTCGACCGCATCCAGAAGCGCTTCGGCGACCCCGGGGAGTTCCGCGGGGAGGAGGACATCCCAGCCTCCTCCTTCGGAGTCCGCACGACGTAGCAGAATCGGGGCGGCGGCCTGTTCTTCGGAATTCGGGCTCGACGGGCTGGTGAGCTGCGCCTGGACGAATCGGTCCGCGGCGGGAAATGCCAGGTCGGTTCCGAACACGCTCAGCAACGCGCTGACGGCTTGCGGCCCGAGCAGGCGGAGGATCTTCGCTTCGGGAAGGGGTACGATCGTGGCGAAGCGGGGAGGCAGATAGCGACGGAAGTGCTCGTACAGAGCATCGGCGCCTTCCGCCGACAGATCGAGCAGGGCCGGACCCTCTCCGGCCGGGCGCTTCCACACTCGCAAGTCCGCGATCGGCCGTCCCTTCGGGGTCAACGCGAGACACGGGATGGTGTGACCTTCATCCGCGCCGCGGAGATCGTTAGTGAGCAGTCCGTGGAGAGCATCCAGGGCTCCCGCTCCATCGACGCGCCAAATGCTTCGTGACATGTCCTCGTACAGACCGACGGTCTCGGTGAGAGCAGTCCACTGCCGTACCACGTCGGTCACGTCTGATCTCCTTTCAGAACAGCCGTCCCCCCTCGGGTACACGCCGGGTTGGCGAAAGAAGGATCGTCTCACCCTCCTCGTCCGGTACGCCAAGCGTGAGGCATTCGGACATGAATCCGGCGATGTTTCGCGGGCTGAGGTTCAGGCAGGCAACGACCTGAGTCCCGACGAGCTCCTCCACACCATAACGGGAGGGAAGGCCGGCGGCAGACCACCGGAAACCGATCTCCGGGCCGAAGTCGATCCGGAGCCGGTACAACGGCTTGCGGGCGCGGGGGAATTCTCCGGCCTCTACGATCGTGCCTACCCTGATGTCCACTTTCTCGAAGTCGGTCCAGTCGATCTTCTCCACTGCAGTCTCCCGCGTAACGGATTTGGGCGTTCTCGGTTCGACTGAGCGTTCGTCCAGGATATTGGGCAGACGAGTATAGGCAGGGTACCCGCGGCGCGCGAGGACGACCAAAATCTGTCCGGCGCCCGGCCGTGCGTCCGACTCGCAGGGAATTGGAACCCTGAGTAGATTGGGCCGCCTTCCGGCGAGGCCGCCGAAGGTCGATTGGGTCCGCCGGGTCGCTTGCCCGGTCCGTGCGGCAGGGCTCGTCCGCAAAACTGGAAGCGTACATGCTCGAGACACTGCTCGCCCGCGAAGTCCACAAGAGACCATCCACAGTCCGGCTGGCTGGCAGAATTCTGTTCCTGACAGAAGACCCGGAGCTGATTCGGCGACAGCTGGCCGGTGAAGATCTGGACTGGGATCCGTCGATTCCGCTGCGGGATAACATCAGCACCGACGAGATCACGCCGGCGTGGGTGTGCTACTACTACGACGAGACGCTGGGCCAGTATCCCTACGTCGGATTGCGATGCAACGGCGAGCAACCGATCGGCAAGGGTGACGTGATCGGCGGTGGGTTCGTTGCCGCAGTATCCGGCAAGCGGCGCGGAAAGGGATCCAGCCGCGAAGCATCTCCGTACGCGGAGCGGGCAGCGGGCATCCGCATCGTGATCGCCGAGAACATCGAGCGGATCTACAGGGAGAACTGCGAGAACCTGGGTATCCTCACCGCCACGGACTTCTCGGTCATCGATAGGATACGCCGGGGCGAGGAGATCCCGCTCGAGACGTTCATCGGCGAGGCCGGCCAGATTCAGCGTGACATCATCGAATACGGCGGACTGCTCGATTACGCGGTGGCCCGGTACAAGGGAATGGTCCAGGTGCCGGATGTCGTTACGGATGATGAACGCGCGATGACGGTGAGCGAGAAGATCCTCGCGCGACACTGGGTGACCGACCTGGCAGCCGACGCCGTGGGAGTGCGGGCCGTAAAGCCGGGCGATGAAGGATTCGTCCGCTGCGAGCTGCGCTTCAGCCACGAGTACGTGACGCCGATGGCGTCGACTTTCTGGGAAGAATTCGCGGGAAAGGGAGCCCCGATCGCCGATCGGGACAGCGTCCTGTTCTTCCGCGACCACCTCGCGTTCCTGGATCAGGTGATCAGCGAGGAGAAGATCAAGCTGGGTCTGCTGGATGCCGCACACGCGCTGCACGACCGGCAGCGGGCGTTCGCGGCCGAGCAGGGTGTGCGCCTGCACGGGGAGCTGCCGGATCGTGTGGGCAGCGAAGCGATCTGCCACGTCAAGATGCTCGACGAGTACGCCCTGCCCGGCCAGGTCATCGTTGGCAGCGACTCACACACACCACATTCGGGGGCGATCGGCTGCTTCGCATTCGGCGTCGGCACTACGGCGATTGTGAACAGCTGGACGACGCGGGACGTCAGACTTCGCGTTCCCCGTTCGGTCCGGGTCGAGGTCAGCGGCACACTGCGGCCCGGGGTCACCGCCAAGGACCTGATGCTCGAGGTCCTGCGGCACCCGTATGTTCGCGACGGGGAAGCGATCGGCAAGATCCTCGAGTACGGAGGCGAGGCCGTTCGCGCGCTGAGCGTGGATGAACGCGCCACCCTGACGAACATGGCGGCGGAGGTCGGAGGTTTTACGGGAATCGTCGCGCCGGACGGACGGACCGTGGAGTTCCTCGTCGAGCGCCGGGGCATGGACCGGGCCGAGGCCGAACGGCTGGTCGCAGACCTGGAGAGCGACCCCGGGGCGAAGTACGAGTGGACGATGAACATCGACGCTTCGTCCCTGCAGCCGATGGTCGCGACGCCTGGCGATCCGGGGAACGGGGTCGGGGTCGATGAGATCGGCGACGTGCCGATCGACATCGTGTACGCCGGTTCCTGCACGGGGGCGAAGCGCGATGATGTCGCGATGGCTGCTCGAGTCGTGGAGCGTGCGCTGGCCGAGGGCCGGTTCGTTGCCGAGGGCGTCGATGCCTACCTGCAGTACGGCTCGGTGGACGTGGAGCGATACGCCCTGGAGCAGGGTTGGCACCAGCGATTTCTGGAAGCGGGAATCCGGGTACTGGCGCCCGGGTGCGGGGCCTGCATCAACGCCGGACCGGGCATCAGCGGGTCTCCCGATCAGGTCACGGTGAGTTCAATCAACCGGAATTTCCCGGGCCGCAGCGGGCCGGGAAAGGTCTATTTGGCCAGCCCGTTCACGGTGTTGGCCTCGGCGTTCGCCGGGAAGATCGTGGGCTTCGATGAGCCGGAGACCGCCACGGTCTGAAGCCTCAGCGGGCCTCGGAGATCGCCTTGATGCTGCGGTCGGTGATCCAGCGCCTCACGACGGGCTTCCATGCCCAACCGAACGCAGATGCGACCGCTCCGGGTTGGAATTCGCTGATCCACCGGTCGGCCTCGGCTTCCACCGCCTGTTCTACCCGGCGCCGCGTCTCGGGCGGTACCTGGGTCCAGCTGGGCTCCACCTGCCCGACTTCATAGGCCGCGTCATCCTCGGGTCGATAATTGACCACGTCTGACAATCCGGCTTCCAGCATCCGCCGCGCATCTCGACGGCCCGCCCGGAAATCATGTGCACGCCAGTCGCGATGCAGGAATCCGCCGAAGCCACCCAGGTAGTCACCCGCGAGTTCGCTGTCCGATTCCGGGGCGACCAGGTAGAGCCGCATGATGTCCTTGTCTCGCAGTCCACTGCTCGCCTCGAGCACGAAGATCAGCTTCGCCAGGCGGGATCGGCCGGCGCGCGTGTCCGCTGATGCTAATACCTCAGCGTAGCGCGAATCCGATTCTATCCTCTCCATGTTCCGCTCGAGGTAGTCGACCGCCGGGTCCGGCCCGAGCGCTGAACGGCCAGTCGGGTCAGCGGCCACTTTCATTTCCGCAACCCGTTCGGCGAGCTCGCCGATGTACCGGCCGAGCACAACGTCCTCCGGATCTGTGATCCGGTCATCCATCTCCGGAAGGCGCTCGAGAAGCGCCCCGAGAATCTCCAGCCGGGCGTTCACCCGGTTTGCCCGTATCCAGTCCTGAGCGGCGCCCTGGCCCAGCACTGCGCGCGCGAGGTTTTCCGTCAGGGCAGAGACGGAGTCCGGGTTGCTCGCGGCGAGCTCGGATTCGGCGCCCGTGCTGCGCAGCGACGGCTCGACGACGATGTATCGCCAGTCCTGGTCGCGGTATCCCGGTTCACGTTCCACCAGGTCCTTGGCGAGGCCGAGCGGCGCGGCGTCGAACAGGCCTCCGTCCACATACCACATGTTCAGCGGCTCATCGGCTCCGCCGGGGAGACGTGCCCCGGGATACTCACTCCTCTGCCGGGTGAGGCGGCGCGGAGGGAAAGCGAAGGGAAATGCGGCGGATGCGACCACGGCATCACGAATTCTCTCCCATACGTCATCGGCCGCCCCCGAGCCTGTGGGCAGCTCGAAGTCGATCCAGTCGGAGTACGTCCGCGTACCGAACGCCCGGTCCGGGACGTTGAGGAATCCGTACCGGTAGTCGTAGCGGATCCCGTGCAGGCTCGACAGCGTGATCCCCAACCTCAGCGGAGAACCGAGAGCCGGAGACGGGCCATCGTCCGAGGCGGGATCCCCGGCGATCAGGGCACTCGACAGATCCTCCAACACACCTGCATCCAGGGCACCGACCCGGTTCTTCCGTCCCGGATTCAGGAGGTACTGCGCATCTGCGGCGTCAACCCACGCCTTCTCGATCCATGGGACGACATGGGGGTTAACGGCCAGTGCCCGCGCGGCCAGACCCGCATTCAGGGCACCGGCCGATCCGCCGGTGATCACGTGCAGCTTGACGGGTTCACGCGCATCGCTTCGAGATAGTGCGGTCAGAACCTCGGTCACGGCCCCGCCGATATAGGAACCTAGCGAGACACCTCCGCCGAGAACGAGTGCAATCTTTGTCATTACGCTTCGCCGTGGGGGTGAGAATAGGATGTCAAACTGCTCTGCGCATGGAACACCGGCAAGCTGGCATGAGGCATGTCAGGGGGCTGTGCCGGTGAGAGGAATGGTCATCTCGAGCAGACTTCCAGCGTCCAGGCTCGTGCCGGCCACCCACAGCGACCAGTGCAAGTGTGGCCCCGTGACCCGTCCCGTGGACCCGACCTCTCCGATCAGCTGCCCGGCTTCGACCATCTCACCCACATCGACGAGAATGCGCGACAGGTGAAAATACCCGGTGTACACGCCCCGCCCGTGATCGATGTAGACGCCGTTGCCCGAAAAGTACAGGTTCTGCGAGATCAGCACCCGCCCGCGTGCGGCCGCCCGCACGGGATCGCCGTCCGCCCCCTTGAGATCGAGGCCGGTGTGGCGGCTGCGCAGCTCGCCGTTAAACAGCCGGGCCTGTCCGTACGGACTCGTGATCGTCATCGGCCGCGGGGCCCAGAACGGAGTATCGACTAACCACTCCGCGCTGGCCGTGTCGAGAACGGTTCGGATGAGGCTCCGCTCACGACCGATGCGCTCCAGCGCCTCCGCGGACGGAGAGGAGTATTTCGGAGCCACGCTCAACTGCCTGGAGGCGAAACTCCGTGATTCGACGGTCAACGGCAGAGTCTGCTCGTATGCCGGTCCGTCTTCGAATTCGAATCTCAACACGAGGGCCTGCTCGCGCCCGGTACCGATGGGGACGGCCGCGAGGCCGAACCACTCGTCGTCCAGCCGACCGAACCGAATCGGAAGCTCCGCGAACTCTCCTGTGATCGCGGTCGGTTTGCGGCCCGAAGGACGCTCGAGCACTCGGATTCCAAATGCGGAACCCTCCTCCGGGGCCGGAGTCCAGATCACGCCGAACGGGAGCACCGAACGCGGACGGCCGAAATCGGCGGCCCGGGCCTCGGCGGCGATCGCTCGCAAGTCCTCGGCGTCCCGCTGCGCTGCCTCACGCCCTGCATCTGCGGCGAGCGTGGAGTCGTATGTCGTCGTCTCGATGGCTGGAACCGGGCCCGGTTCGGGGACTGCGCCCGGGGACGAGCTGGAAGCGCATGCAGCGGCTCCCAGGGAGACGACGATCGCCATGACGGCGACGAGAGTATCTCGATTTGAGCGTTTTGCGTCCTTGTTCACGCCGCGGAGGATGCTCCCTCTCCGCTCGCCGGGCAAGGAGGCGCGCGTGGGATCGCGCGCGCAGACTCCCCGCGTGCGCTCCGAACAGACTGAAAATCGCGGAACTCCTGCCGGGACGGAAGACGGGACCAGGCCCGCCTTAGAAGTTCACCGAAGCCCTTGACTTCAACCGTACGCACACGATCGGCCGCCCAGCGTGCGTGCGCATCGAGATCCGCGCAGCAGCAGGCCACCGCACGACGGACCTCGGGATGGGGCGGAATCCCGCTCGAACTGAGTCTTTCCGCAAGGCCCGCGGTGCTTCGTGCAACGAGCATTACCGCCTCTATCGAACCTTCACCCGGCGGTGTACATGTGAGCCCGTCCGGAAGGTTGCGATACAGCAGATCCGACCAGATAATCGCCTGGTCGGCGAGGTCCCGAACGACTGGTACGAGCGCGCGGCTATCTGTTTCGGCGGCCGACTCGGCCAGGCAGGCGATCGTGCGAAGCGTAAGGTCCAGTGAGTGCAGCACCCAGTTGGATTCCGACTCCGGTTTCTGGATTCGATCGTACATGACATTCACCTCGCGGGAGGTAGACGGCACATCGGCGTGCGTCCGGTACGCGAGGATGGACCCGCGGATTCAACAGGATTTCAACGCGGTCTTTTCTTGCCGGGTCAGAACCGCTCGGGTAGCTTCCGGCGTTTGGCACGGAGTCCATAGTAATGGGAACCGTCCGCGAGAACCCCTCCGGAGGTCGCACCGGATGCGCCTGTTCGATAAGTGCGCCGCATTCACCACCGCCCGTGAAGCTCGGGCGAGTGGTATGTATCCGTACTTCCAGAGGATCACGGAGTCACATGACACCGAGGTCGTCATCGACGGCCACCGGAAGGTAATGATCGGCTCCAATAACTACATGGGGCTGACCCACCACCCCCGCGTCCTCGAGGCGGCACGCCAGGCGCTGGAGACCTACGGCAGCGGCAACACCGGTAGCCGCTTCCTGAACGGCAACCTCGACATTCACGATCTGCTCGAGGAAGAGCTGGCCGACTTCACCGGGAAAGAAGCGGCCCTCGTCTTCAGTACAGGTTACCAGACGAACCTCGGCGCGATCAGCGCCCTCGTCGCACGTGGCGATACCGTCTACTTGGACAAGCTCGACCATGCCTGCCTTCAGGACGGTGCGCGCCTCAGCTGGGGCAAGATCGAGCGTTTCCGGCATGAGGACTATGCTCAGCTGGAGAACCTCCTGAAAGCCACGGATCCGAATCGTGGTAAGCTGGTCGTGGTGGACGGGGTGTACAGCATGGAAGGCGATATCGTCAATCTCCCCGATCTCGTCCCGCTGGTGAAGCGGTACGATGCCGCGCTGCTGGTCGATGATGCGCACTCTCTCGGCGTCCTGGGACCGAACGGCGAGGGAACGGCGGCCCACTGGGGTATCACAGATGAAGTCGACCTGATCACCGGCACGTTTTCGAAGTCGCTTGCCTCCATTGGTGGCTTCGTTGCGGGTGATGATCTCGTAATCGACTTCCTGCGCTTCCACGCCCGCACGGAAATTTTCAGTGCGAGTATGCCGCCCTCCGCCGTAGCTACGGTCCGGACGGCACTCGAGATCATTCGTAGCGAGCCGGATCGGCGAGAGCGGTTGTGGAAGAGCACGAAGCGTATGATGGCCGAGCTCACCGGGATGGGTTTTGACATCGGGCCGACGGAGACGCCGATCATTCCCGTCTTCATCGGGCCGATGGACCTGACGTTCCGGGTCTGGCGCGAAGTTTTCGACGCCGGCGTGTTCACGAATCCCGTCGTTCCACCCGCTGTTCCTGAGGGCGGCTGCCGTTTGCGTACGAGCTTCATGGCGACACACACGGACGACCAACTCGACTTCGTTCTCGAAGTGCTGGAGAAGGCAGGCAAGAAATACGGAGTCCTGTGAGCGATCGAGGCGGCCGAATCGAGGTCAGGCCGGCTGACGATCGGAAGCGATTCCGGGACTTTCTCCATCTTCCGTATCGGATCTACGACGCAGACCCGAACTGGGTCGCGCCGCTTCTTCGGGACGTCAAGACGGCGTTCAACAAGAAAAAGCACCCGTTTCACCAGCACTCCGAAGTGCAAGCGTTCATCGCCTACCGGGACGGACGGCCCGTCGGACGGATCGCCGCGATCAACAACCGGAACCACGTGGCCTACCATGAAGAGCCCGTGGGCTTCTTCGGCTACTTCGAGTGCGCAAACGACCCGGAGGTGGCGGCTGCCCTGTTCGACCGGACCGCGGAATGGTTGCGGGAACGGGACCTCGAGACGATGCGTGGGCCTGCATCATTCTCGCTGAACGAGATGGCTGGACTGCTGGTGATGGGCTTTGACAAACCTCCGACCGTGATGATGCCGTACAATCCGGAGTACTACGTCGAACTGATCACCGGAGCGGGATTCGAAGAAGCGCAGAGTCTGATCGGCTACCACCTGTCGAACAGCGATGCGCCCGAGACACTGGTGAAGCTCGAGTCAAGACTCGAGAAACGTCTCGGTGTCCGGACCAGAACCATCGACATGAACAATTTCGAGGGCGAGCTGGAGCGGCTCCGGGTACTGTACAACCGGGCGTGGGAGGACAACTGGGGCTTCGTCCCGATGACGAACGAGGAAATCGACTTCATGGCGCACGAGCTCAAACCGCTCGTGAAGCGCATTCCCACCCAGGTGATCTTCGCCGAACGGGAGGACGGAGAGACGATCGGTTTTACCCTGTTTCTGATGGATGCAAACCAGGCATTGATTCACGCGAAGGGTCGTCTTTTCCCGTTCGGCCTGCTGAAGATCCTCAAGTACCTGCCGAAGATGGACTACTGCCGTGTCCTGACCCTGGGGCTGGTGCCCGAGGCCCGCGGCCAGGGCATCGACAACCTCCTGATCATGGCCCTGTACCGGCACGGCGGCGCCGCCGGGACTATCGGAGGCGAGTTCTCGTGGATTCTCGAGGATAACGCCGCCATGCGGAAACCACTCGAGCGCATCGGATCCGTGATCGCCAAGCGCTACCTGCTGTACGACCGCCCAATCTGACCGGTACGTGTCCTCTCTCGTATTCCTGACCGGAGCCACGGGCTTTGTCGGCAGTCACGTCGCCGATGCCCTGGTGCGCAGCGGTTTCCGTGTCCGGTGTGCAATCCGGACCACGAGTGATACCAGGTGGCTGCGCGGCCTGCCGGTCGAGAGTGTCGAGACCACGACGATCGACCTCGCATCTCCGACTGCTCTGGACGTTTCATTGCAGGATGTCACACATGTCGTCCATGTGGCCGGTATAACACGAGCCTCCAGCAAAACAGAGTATTTTTCTGTAAATGCGGACGTTACGCAGATACTTGCCGAGGCATCGGTACGCGCATCGGTTGGACGATTCATTCTTGTCAGCAGTCTGGCGGCCCGGGGTCCAGATGGCTCTCGCGGGCCCGCGAGCGCCTACGGTGCCAGCAAACTTGAATCCGAGAGACGCCTCCAGGCCGTGGTCGAATCAGGTGGAGGTCTGGAACCGCGTGTCTTGCGCCCCGGAGGAGTGTATGGCCCCCGGGACCGGGAACTGCTGCCGCTGTTTCAGGTGGCGCGGAGTGGGTTTGTTCCGGTTCCCAGGGGAGTCGGCCGGCTGCAGCCGGTCTACGCCTCAGACGTTGCGACGGCGGTACTCCAGGCGCTGGATGTGGAATCAAGCCAGTATGGACCGTTCCATCTCGGCGGACCCGAGGTCCATACCTGGGACGAGATCGCCGACGCATTAGGGGCGGCGATCGGCCGCAAGGTGCGCCCGATCCGGGTGCCGGCGGCGTTGTTCCTCGCGGCGGGATCGCTTTCCGAATTCGCAGCCCTCATCCGACGCCGAGCGCCGGATCTCGATCGGAGACGTGCGCGGGACCTCACCCGGCTCGATTGGACCTGCGAGCTGGGGCCGGTCGAGCAGGAGCTCGGATGGCGTCCTGAAGTCTCGCTCCGAAAGGGGCTCACGGAAGCAGCGGACTGGTACCGGGAGGCTGGATGGCTGGGACGTTGAGCGAGATATCCGAGGGGTCGAGCATCGGTAAGTCGGGTCTGTTGACCGTGGATGTTCTGACGGCGGCCTACCTCGCGTCGACCGCGATCATCGCCCTCATATCCCGCACCGAGACGGGGCTGTGGCTCGCGCTGCTACATCTCCTGGGCATCGGCCTGGTGTTCGGTCTCGGACGTTTGCCTCGTCCAGCCGGCACACTCGGAGCTGTCCTGCGAATCGCGTATCCGGTGGCCGTGACGCCCCTGTTCTACATGGAGCTGGCGACGCTGAACCAACTCCTGTTCCCCGGTTACTTCGACCCGTCGGTGCAGGTATGGGAAGAGGCCTTGTTCGGTGTGCAACTGAGCGTCAAGGTGAGTGACTGGATTCCGTATCGCTGGTTCTCCGAAGTCCTGCACTTCGGCTATGTCTCCTATTACCTCATCGTGCCGACCGCTCTCATCGCTGCGTGGCGTGCGGCCGGCCGGGAAGGTCTCGAACGGGCGGCATTCACGACGGCCCTGGCGTTCTTCCTCTGCTACCTCTGCTTCGCCGTATTCCCGGTCGCGGGTCCGCGCTATGACTTCGCGAAGATCACCGGTCCTCCGTCGGATGGGTACGTATTCGGTATCGTGCATACGATTCTCGAGAGCGGCTCTTCGAAAGGGACGGCGTTTCCCAGCTCACACGTCGGGGCCACGGTCTCGGCATGGCTGTCCGGGGGGGCCGTGAACCCACGCGCGTTCTGGATCCTCGCACCCTTCGCGGTGTCCCTCACACTGGGGACGGTGTACGGGAGGTTCCACTACGGCATCGACATGGCGGCCGGGCTCGTATTCGCGCTCACAGCGTTCTTCGCAGCGCCGCCGTTGATCCGTCGATTGGGAAATCGACCGTAGGAACTGCGCCCGTCCTCCGATTCGGGCAACCCTCCCGGGCGTACCGGCGGTCCAACAGTTGGTGACCATGGAAGACTCAACGAGTTCCAGGTGTCCGAGGCTCGGCTCCTAGCGGCGGCGCGTGCCGGCGACCAGCGGGCGATGGCGGCCCTGTACACGGCCCATTCGGGTCGGGTCTTCACGGTAGTGCGTCGACTGGTTGGGGATGATCACCTGGCCGAGGACGTGTCACAGGACGCGTGGGTC
>JBDGUZ010000010.1:0-24982 GCA_039585915.1 Gemmatimonadota bacterium | reverse complement strand
TGACCTGGTCGATGACGTTCTGAGCATCGAACGACTCGATGTGACGTTCCATCTTGCCGGCCTCGATCTTCGCGAGATCGAGAATGTCGTTGATCAGTGCGAGCAGATGCCTACCAGCGGAGTGGATTTTCTGTAAGTCGGGCACGAACGCGTCCTGTCCCTCATCCTCCGCGTCCTCTTGCAGCATCTCACTGTAGCCGATGATCGCATTCAGCGGAGTACGGAGCTCGTGGCTCATGCTCGCGAGAAACTGGCTCTTCGCTCCGCTCGCGGCCTCGGCGTCCCTGCGAGCCTCCAGCAACTCCGTGATGTCATGATACAGCGCCACGACACCGAAACTCTCACCGTTCACGTCGACCAGAACACCCGCAAATTCCACGTCGATGAACGATCCGTCGCGCCGACGGCGACGCCCTGTTCCGCGTGCCACATCGCCCTCGACCACCTGGTGCGTCCTCCGCTTCGCCTCCAGGCGCGTCTCGCTAGTCGTTATCAGCGCGTCGAGGTCGTGGCCGAGCGCTTCTTCCGGTGGATAGCCGAACAGGCGTTCGAATGCCGGGTTGAGTGACGTTATCTGTCCTCCGAGGTCGAGGGTCACGATCGCGACTGGACTGTTCTGCACGACAGTCTGGAAGTATTGGCGCTGACGCCTTGCCTCGGTGAACAGCCGTGCGTTTTCGATCGCGATCGCGGCCTGGGGCGCGAACAGATTCAGGAGTCTGAGATCCTCGGGTCCGAATTCGCGTCCTTCTTCGAGATGGACACTGGCCAGCGTGCCGACCAGGCGGTTGCCGATCAGGAGAGGGACGACCATCACGCCACGGGCGGTCGTATCGTCGTACTTGTCGCTCCGGCCCGACCAGGCGCGATAGTCGGGGATGATCAACGGCTCCCGCGTTTCAGCGACCAGGCCCATGGCACCCTCGCCCGGACGCATGCGCGTGCCGATCGAGTCGGAACCGATGTTATGGCTGGCGACGATCTCGAGCTCGTCGCGGTCATCGCTGAAGATCGCGAGCTCGCCACCTGTCACTCCGAGCAGCGTCACCGCCCGTTCCAGGACGGCTTGAAGAAGCCGGGAGAGTTCCAGTTCGGATGACAGGTCGGTGAGAGTGTCGAGTACCGCCCGTTGCTCGCCCGCGGTCTGCTGTGCCTCGGTGAACAGGCGGGCGTTTTCGATCGCGATTGCGGCCTGTGGGCCGAACAGGTTCAGGAGCCGAAGATCCTCGGCACCGAATTCGCGCCCTTGTTCGAGGTGAACGCTCGCCAGCGTGCCGACCAGCCGGTGCCCGATCAGCAGCGGCACGACCATTACGCCGCGGGCCGTCGTGTCCTCATACTTGTCGCTCCGGCCCGACCAGGCCCTATAGTCCGGTATGATCATGGGTTCACGTGTCTCGGCGACGAGACCCATGGCGCCTTCGCCGAGGCGCATACGAGTACCGATCGAATCGGAGCCGATGTTGTGGCTTGCCATTATTTCGAGCTCGCCGTGATCCTCATCGAAGATCGCGAGTTCCCCCCCGGTGACTTCGAGAAGAGAGACTGCTCGCTCGAGCACTCGCTGAAGCACTCTCGACAGCTCCAGCTCACCCGACAGGTCGGCCAGCGTGTCCAGGACGGCCTTGTGCTCCCCGGCCGTACGTCGCTCGGCCTCGAGCAGGCGCGTTCGCGCCATCGCGATTCCAGCCTGCTGCGCCGCCGCCGTGAGGATCTCGAAGTCTTCGCGCCCGAACGCGTTCTCCTCGGCGCTCTCCACGACCAGGACTCCGATCACGGCTCCGTCGATTTCGATCGGGACATCAACTTCTGATCCCCCCGCAGGGGCATCGCTCACGTACCCGATTTCGGTCGACACGACCGGGGAATAGTGCAACTCACCGTCGAGCAGGGGACGCTCGCTGAGACCACGGCCGGGCGGTACCCGGTAGTCCTCGTGGCTGCCGGGCCATCCGACGCTGGCGCTCATTACCCGATCGCCGGAGTCCGAATCGACGAGGAATACGCCGATGAAATTGTAGCCGAGCGCATCGTCGTGGAGCCCGTCTACCACGCTGGCGCAGACTGCGCCTTCGTCATGTGCCGCCGCGATCCCGGTCGACAGGCGCAGCAGAGCGGATTGCCGGTGAGCGAGCGGACTGTACTCTGAATCGGGGCTCGTGATCACGTTTTGCTCAATCGATCCCGACGTCGCCGTCGTTGGAGGCGTGGAGCAGGTGCGGACGCATCTGTCCGAGTCCCTCGATCTCGACGACTCGGCCGGTTTCGAGCGAAAATCGGCCCCGCAACTGCGCCGAGGTCGCAGGAGATACCAGGATCCGTCCGGGATCGGCTCCCGCCGCGAGGTTCTCCGCGGTGACCACGGCCTCTCCCCACAGATCGAAGCGCGGCCGGTCGCGCCCGATGACGGCGGCGACCGTCGGTCCGGTATGCAGCCCGATCCGGAATGCGGATGCGGCATCGGATCCCGCTTCTTCCAGCTCCGCCTGGAAAGCGAGGGCGAGATCCGCGATCGCGATCGCGGAGTCGTTACCATCTTCCTGCCATGCCGCTGCCAGGAAGCCGTCTCTTCGCCCGAGGCAGGCGTCCACTGCGCGCTGTTCGGTCAGGGAGACGAATTCGTTAAACCAATCGGACAGGAAGGCCACGTACTCCGGTATCCGGCTCGAACCGAATCGCGACTGGTCGGCGGCGCAGTGCACCACGGTCGTGGTCGGCATCGTGTCCGCGATCCCGGACTCTCCACGCCGTACCCGCTCTGCCACGTCGGGCGGAAACGCCGACAGAAGCAGCTGTTCGATGGTCTCCGCGTCGGCGTCGATCCGCTTGCGGTAAATGCGCTCCCGGGCGCGAAGATCCCTGACCTCGAGGTTCGCGGCGATCCGGGCCTCGAGCAGCGTGGCCTGGACCGGCTTCGTGATGTACTCCTCGGCTCCCGCCTCGATGCAGCGAATCGCGCTCTCGACTTCGTCCAGGGACGAGAGCATGATCACTGGAATCTCGCGCATGCGCTCGTCTTCCTTCAGACGGCGAAGCGTCTCGACCCCGTCCATGCCCGGCATGATCACGTCCAGGAGGATGAGGTCGAAGTCTCGGGAGCCGAGCTTTTCGAGCGCATCGGCGCCATCCGCCGCCGCCGCGACGATATACCCGTGACGCGCCAGCTGACGCGTGAGCAGGTCGCGATTGGTCGGGTTGTCGTCCACAACGAGCAAAGAACCCTGGCCGGCGGGGATACCGTTTGAAAGCGTGGCCGTCGTGGTCGGAAGCTTGGCGAGGACACCCCTCGTGAGATCGGATGAGTTCTGCAGCCGTACCGACACGGGTGTCCCGTCGGCGTCGGGCGCTTGAGTCGCAACCAGTACGATGTCACCGCTCGTGGCGAGCAGGGAGCGCGCCGCAGAGAGGATCCGCTCGATGTCCGGAACGAGTACGTCCCGCCCGATCTCTCGCTGACCTTCGAGCAGAATCTCGCAATATCCGACCACTGCGTTGATCGGCGTGCGGAGGTCGGCCTCGATCTGGGCTGCGAAACTCTCGATCTCCCGATCGATCGAACCCTCGAGGCGCGCCGGGTCGAGCATGCCGTCCACGAGTGCAAGCAGGCGCCGGCCCGATTCATTGATCCGGCGCAAGTCGGCGGCGGTTTCGGTGTCCTCTTCGTCCTCGAGGAGCATCTCCGAGTACCCGAGAATCGCGTTGATCGGCGTTCGCATCTCGTGCCGCACGTGGCCGAGAGCCACCCGCTTGAGCCGGTCGGGATCGGGTGGTTCTGTCGCATCGCTTGAAGATGATGTGACCACGGTGGGCCGTCGGACGGGTGCTGCCGGAACGGGGATGGTCGGTGAACCGGAGAAGCCTGAGCGGGGGCGCCGCTCGGGCTCATGAGTCAAACGTGAAGCGCCGACCTCCGCCACGGCGCCGGTGCGCCGAATCCCTCCCCGATCGATGTCGAATATCCACGCCATCACCACGACGATCGGAAATCCGAGCAGCAGCAGAAACGTGACGAGTCGGCCCGTCCAGTCGGGAAACAGAAGCGCTTCGGCGACTGCTCCGGAGATCTCGATAAGCCCGACGGTCAGCGCCCCGTATGCGGCAGCCGTGACCCAGACTTTCCGTCGCCGCGCCTCGCGGACGAAGTCCTTAACGCGCGCAAAAGGCTTGGCTGCTCTGGCCGTTTCTCAACTCCCTGAACGGGCCCCGGCTTCGACTCGGGGCGTTCGAATCAACGGATCGATCGACCCGCCACCATAGACACGACGGCTCATGGACGGAAGGTGCGGGGTCCGTTTCGGACAGGTCGCGTCCTGAATTTTCTGCCGGTGGAGGGCTTACAGTCCCGACAATACTCCCAGCATCCAGGCGGAGCCGAGCCCGGCGTAGATGCCCAGGATGTAGCCGGCAACGGCCATCAGCAGGCCCACGGGAGCCATCGCCGGGTGATAGATACCGGCCACGATCGGGGCGGTCCCGACCCCGCCGATGTTGGCCATGCTTCCGGTGGCGATAAAGAAGGACGGCGCTCTCAGCAGCCGCGCGGCGATAATCAGCACCGTCGCGTGGATCGCGATCCACAACATCCCGGCGGCGAAGAACGCCGGTGCCTCGAGCACGGCTCGCAGGTCTCCCTGCGCCCCGATCCCGGTCAACATCAAATACAACGCAACGTAGCCCATGCGGGAGGCGCCGACCTCTTCCAGCTTTCGGACCGGAGTGAAGCTGAGCAGCAACCCGCCAGTCACGACGATGAGCACGGTCCAGGTCGTGTGGCTGATAATCGTCGGGTTGCCGAGCGTCGGAAGGCGTCCCCCGAGAATGACGGATACGATAGCCCCCGCCAGGCCGAGGCCGAGAATCACCGCGATGTCGGCTACGGTCGAGGGGTGTCGCACGGCCTCCACCTCTGCGAGCCGCCGATTCGTGTCTTCAATTGCCGACATGTCGGCATTGAGCCAGCGGTCGAGTGTCGGCTGGAAGGCGCTGAACAAGAGCAGCACCCCCATCCACCCGTATCCGACGACCGTGTCCACCACGATCACGGGTGCGAAAATGGCATC
The DNA here is from genome assembly GCA_039585915.1 of Gemmatimonadota bacterium. Lineage (GTDB taxonomy): Bacteria > Gemmatimonadota > Gemmatimonadetes > Palauibacterales > Palauibacteraceae > Carthagonibacter. The sequence continues at coordinate 19,922 of JBDGUZ010000010.1, read as the reverse complement.
CGGAGTTCCGACGCTCTCGGCGATCGCCACCATGTTGGCGGTGCCCCCGATCCAGCTGCCGCTGAGCGCTGCGAACCCCGTCCATGCGTCCGCCGGGAGCCAGCGACCGAATACGAGATAGGATGCCTGTGCGCCGATCACGATGCCCAGCGCGCCGGCCGTGACCATGGCGACGGCTGTCTTTCCCAGCTTCAGGATGCTCCGCACGTCCACGGTGATCATCAGCAGAAGCAGTGCGAGCGGGAGCAGGTACCGGGTCATCCAGTCGTACACCGGCGACGAGGCCGGGAGGATTCCCAGGGTGGTGGAGATCGTCGGGATGAAGTAAGCGAAGATGACCGGCGGCAGATAACGAAACACCGGTTCCATGCGCTGCTTTTCGCTGAGCCAGAAGATCGTCGCGAGCACTGCGGCCAGGTACGCGAGGACGGCCATCGGATCGCTGATCAACGGGCCGCTCATCGGCTTAACGACTCCCGGAGTCGGTGTCGTGCGAGGTTCCTGGGTCCGCCGCGCCGGGCCGGCGCTCGATGCCGGGACGATAGCTCCGCACCAGGTCCCGCTCGATCTCCTGCTCGGTGAACGCCACCTGCTTCAGCTCTCCGCGCGCGAACATCTCGAGCTGGTCCGTGTGGTGAGGCGAGTCTTCGCGCGAGCTCTGTCCGTATGCGAGCACGGAGTACGCCCTCGGGGTGTCCCCGAACTCGACCGCTAGCACCCAGCCGTCCCCGCTGTACGCGACCTGCATGCCGTCATCCGCCTCGGCGTAGTACACGACCCGAAAGCAGCCGAGGGTGCCGGAACAACCGCCGGCCGGGATGTCCAGGTCTCCGACCCGGAACCGGTGCACCTCGCCCCACGCGACGTCCCACGCACCGAACAGGCCCTTCGTCTCGGCCACGGCTCCCGCGAACGCGATCGCGGCCGCTGCCGGATCAGCCAGGCCGCGGGGGGTCGAGGTCGGGCGTTCCGCCGTCCACGGCTCGGCGAACAGCGCATTGAATCTTTCGCCGAACGGGCGCTCGTCGTCGTCGCCGATCGCCAGGTCGAAATACCGGTAGTACCAGACCTTGAACAGGACGCTGCCGCGACTGCCCGGCGCCGCCGTGTTGTCCCAGGCCGCCAGCAGGTCCATGGCGGCCGCGAGGTCCTCCGCCGTTACCTCCACCGGTGCCCGAGTCTTGGCCGGTTCCGGGAGGTCGGCCTCCGCGGCCACTCTCGCCAGCCGGGCCGCCACCGCCTCGGCGGCGTCGGATCCCCCCTGCGACGCAGCCGCAGCCAGGGTCGCCGGATCCGCGACCTCGATGGCTGCGAGCAGGTCGTCCTTGACGCGATCGGCCAGCAGCATCCGCATCGAGTGCTTCCGTTCGACTACGTCCTCGAGGCTGAGCCTGTCGTCGCCCGCGATCAGCGTCGCACCGAGCTGACTGCGCAGCCGCAATCGCGGCTCAGGGTAATAGGCCGGCCAGTCCGCCGGGTTGAACGGCTGGTTGAGGTTCGCGAAGTGGAACGGATCGTTCTCGTTGTGCAGGTAGCCGCCGACTGGATTCAGCAGCTGGGGAAGAGAATCCCACGACACGATCTCGCTCCACACGTCGAACGACGATACGGCCTCGACGGCCAGCGTGTCCTGGCCCGAGGGCAGGGGATAGCGGGGAATCGTAGCGTTCCACACGTAGAAGATGTTCCCGGCGCGGTCCGCGTATGTGAAGTTCGACACGACCTGCGCCCGGATTCGCATCGCCTGTTTCCACTCCTCGAGACTGCGCGCCCGCATCATGTTCAGGAACTGCTCAGCGAACCGGAACTGCCCCTGCTCCGAGGACTTCACGACGTACACCAGGGAGTCTGTTCGGTGAATCACCGGGCCGACCGATGTACTCCAGGACTCGCGGGTCTCGGGAACGAGAGCTCCGCTCTCATCCAGAACTTCGATGGTGATCGTCTGGCTCTCGAGCCGATGGAATTCTCCGTCGAACCGGTAGTGGTCTGGCCGCTCGGGGTCGACTGCCAGTGAGTAGATTTCTTCGATGTCGGGACTGTTGTTGGTGGTTGCCCAGCCCAGGTCCCGGTTGAATCCGCCGTTGAAGTACAGCGGATAGCCGACCCGGAAGTCTCCGTAGATGTCGATCACGCCGGGAACGCGGATGTGCGCCTCGTAGTAACCGGCGCCCCAGTTGAGATGCGGATTGCGGAGCAGGATCGCGTCGCCCGACGTGGTGCGCGACGGGGCCAGCGCCCACGCGTTCGACCCGTCCTCGGCGCCGCCCAGTGAGTCGCGTTCAATCGCTTCACGCCGCTCGAGGCTGCGCAGAAATCTCCGCACCGCCGGCTGAATCTCCTCTTCCGCCCAGCGCGCGGCGATGTCGGTTCCGGTGAACGCAGGTCGAACCCAATCGGGGAACTCGTCCGGGTGAAGCTCGATGTAGCGGTTTACGCTCGCGGCGTATCCTTCGAACATGGCCCGGGTGTCAGGCTCCAGCAGTTCGTATGTGGCGACGGCATGATTCCACGTCCGCCGCCACTCGAAATCGGACTCGAGCTCCTCGCGGCCCAGGTGCCGGGACAGGTCTCCCCGGGCCCGGACGAGGCCCATGACGACGCGCTCCCCGTGGTCCTCCAGGTGCGCCCAGGCAAGACCGTAGAACGCTGCTTCCAGGTCTTCGGCAAGAATGTGCGGGACTCCGAACTCGGTTCGGCGGATCTCGACGCGCTCGGGGATCGAGCCGGCTTCCGGGTGGCTGGGCTCCTGGCTGACGGCGGGTGTCACGAGACAGCCAGCCGCGAGGAACGGGACCAGGAGTGACCGGAATCTGCCTGGGACGCGGCCGACTGCGGCGCGGGCCTGGCTTCGATCGATGCCTGAGAACGGAATGGTCATGACAGGTGCAGTTCCCATGGAGTCACGGTTCGCGCGGGACGGGCCGCCGGTTGCCGACGGATCCGCCCGGTCATGTGAGAAGGCCGGACAAAGTACGGCCAGCCGGTTGTGCGGTACAGGCCGGACTACCTGACTCCCGGACGGACAGGGGATCTTCTGGCGGCTAGTACGGTAATCGATCGCATCCCGGGGACCGGACACGCTGGTCCCCGAAATCACGGAATCATCCTGGTCGAGCCATGCATGAAGACGGAGCCTGGCAGCGCTTCCGACGCTCGCGCATCGCGGGCGTTCTCGCCGTCTATGCCGGCGTGGCCTGGGTCGTTCTCCAGCTCATTGACATTCTCGATGGGATGGTCACGCTTCCCGGGTGGGTCGGTCCCATGGCCCTGGTTCTTCTTGCGGTCGGCCTGGTGGTCGTGGTGGCAACGGCCTTCGTGCAGGGTGCCGCCGAATCCCCCGAGCGGGCCTCTTCGGATTCCATCCCGGGAGCTTGGGAGCTGGAACTGGACCGGATCGATGACGAGATCCGGGCCGGTGGACTTCCACACCTCACATGGGCGCGAGCCGCGCTCGCCGGCGTCGTGTCATTCTCGCTGCTGCTCGGGGTGGCCGGCCTCATGGCTTTTCTCAAGTTCCGCGATACGGTCCCGGAGACAACGCCGGCCCTGATCGCCGCGGAAGCCCCGGATCCAGGACTGGCCGTTCTGCCGTTCGATATTCGGGCCACGGACCCCGAGCTCGAAGTGTGGGACGAGGGCCTGGTGGTGACGGTGTCAGCCAACCTGGATGGGGTCGGGGGTCTGCGGACGATCGATTACGGGACGGTGCTGGCCCGCTGGGCCGAGCGGGTCCCGGAAGGGACGACGGCCGACCTGGAGACATCGCTCGACGCGGCCCGCGCGGCGGGCGGTGAGTGGGCAGTCCGTGGCAGTCTCCTCGAGACCGGTGATGAGGTGAGGATCGATGCGACCGTCCGGTCCGTGTCCTCCGGGGACATACTGGAGCAGATCCTCGTCGAGGGACCGGTAGACAGCCTGGTCCCGCTCATCGACCGGCTGTCGGTCGAAATTCTCCGGGCTGTCCTGCCGGAACGCGGCCTGGAAGGGGGAATCGGCCTGGAGAGCGTGGCCAGTTCTTCTCCCGAAGCTTTGAAGGCCTGGGTGGAAGGTGAGCGTGATTTCCGGCTGGGCGATTTTGACCTGGCGGACGAAGCGTTCCTGCGCGCGATCGAGGCGGACTCCGCCTTCGCGCTGGCCTGGCTCCGCCTGGCCCAGTCCAGGGGTTGGCGGAGGAACACGCCGGGTGTCGGCTCGGAGGTGGAGGCCTACGAGAGGGCTGCGGCCCTTACCGATCGTCTGTCGCCGCGAGAGCGCATGCTGCTCCGGGCCCAGGGAAATCTGGTGGGACTGGATTCGATCGGCGCAGACTCGCTGCGTGCCTTCGTGCAGCGGCACCCGGACGATGCCGAGGCCTGGGCCCAGCTGGGTGAGCGGCTGTATCACACTCTGAGCCCGGATTCGGTCCGGGACTCGGACGTGGCTTTCGAGCAGGCGATCGCGCTCCAGCCGCGGTTCGTTCCGTATCATATCCATGCGGTGGACATCGCGTTCCAGTTCCTCGCGGACAGTGCCCTGGCCCGCGAGCGCGTCGAGCGGCTGGAGAGCGTATCTCCGGCGTCGCCGCATGCGCATCTCGGGCGGGTCGCGTACGACATGGCTTTCGGTACGGAGGAACAACACCAGGCAGCCCTCGCGGCACTGCCGGATCTTCTTCTGTCCGAGAACCTGTACCTGTTGATCCGGTTCTCCCACCCCGAGTTCTTCGGGGTGGCCGGTGAGGTGGCCGGGGCAGCTATGGGCCGACCCGATTTTCCGGCCGAATACCAGGATCAGTTCCGGTGGAACGGGGCTGAGGCCCTGACCGAGGTCGGTCAAATGCACGCGGCATTCGAAGTGTTGCAGGAGGTAAGAAACCCGAATCGCCACTTCTGTGGAGCCGGGGCGCGAGCGACGGTTGCGGGCGTGTTGCCGGTACGGGAATACGAACGATTTTTCGGGCGCGACGCCGTGTACGAAGTGCTCGATGGCGCCGGCGGTCCGGAGGCTGACGGTTCGCGGGTCGCCGGGGTCTCGTGTGCCCGGTTCGTCGCTCGGTACGTCGGTCGTGAGGCAGAGGCCGAGGTCTGGGCTGTCGTCGCCGACTCGATCGTTGAGACGATGCCGGCTGAGGCGCAGGAAGGGGCGCGCCGCACGATCGAAGTGGTCGACGGAATTGGCGACATCCACCTGGCGATTCTGGCGGGCGACCCCGAGACGGCTCTCAGGCTGTACGAGGGAAGTCCGGTTTCCGAGCGACCGAGTTCCGACTTCCGTCGTCTCCACGGACGCCTGCTGCTCGCTCTCGATCGTCCGGAGGAAGCGCTCGAGGTCCTCGGTCCGCTTGGAATCGACCCGCTGGTGGAATTCGACCGCGCGCGGGCCTACGAAGCGCTCGGCCGGGACGCAGAGGCGCGGGAGGCCTACGAGTTCTTTCTCCGCTACTGGCAGCCGGATCTTCCCGAACTCGAGGCGCGAGCGGACTCCGCTACGGCGGGCCTGACGCGGATCGCGGCGCGCCTGAACTGAGATGGTCCAACACTCCGCATAGAGGCAACGATGCGACTCCACTTCCGTGCTCAGGCATACCTGCCGATCGTTCCGATTCTCGCCACGAGCCTGCTGTTTTCTTCCGGATCTGGGCTGCTCGCTCAATCTGCCGCACACCCGCTCGCCGAGGCGCCCTCGTACGGCGACCTCGCTCCTGCCGTCGAGTACGCGCGCGCCATCCTCGAGACCATGCGAACGGAGCGGGGCACGCCCGGAGTCTCTGCGGCCGTCGGTGTCGATGGCCGGCTCGTGTGGGCGGAAGGCTTCGGCTGGGCCGACGTCGAGAGCCGGGTGCCCGTGACGAGCGCTACGAAATTCCGCGTCGGCAGCGTGTCGAAGCCACTCACGGCGGCGGCGATCGGTATCCTGGTCGAGGAGGGCCGCCTCGATCTCGACGCGCCCGTGCAAGAGTACGTGCCCTCGTTTCCGGAAAAGCGTTGGCCCGTCACGTCGCGCATGGTCGCCGGACACCTCGCCGGAATTCGACACTACGACGGTGATGAGTTCCTCAGTACCAGGAAATACGAGACGGTCTCGGAGGGGCTCGAGATCTTCGCGGCCGACACATTGCTGTTCGAGCCCGGCGAGAGATTCCGCTACTCCAGCTATGGATGGAATCTGTTGAGCGCGGTGGTCGAGGGGGCGAGTGGCGAGGAGTTCCTGCCCTACATGGATGAGCACGTGTTCGAGCCGCTCGGGATGACGAGCACCGTAGCGGATCACACGGACAGCATCATCTCGGACCGGACCCGGTTTTACGCGATCGGAGGGGACGGTCGGGTATTCAACGCGCCCTACGTGGACAACAGCTATAAGTGGGCAGGCGGGGGATACCTGGCCACGCCGACTGACCTCGTACGGTTCGGTATGGCGCACCTCGACGGGAGCCTGCTGCGGCGGGAAACGGTCGAGATGTTATGGGCCTCCCAGCAGACGACGGCCGGCGAGGAAACCGGATATGGGGTCGGCTGGGCAACCGAGACGAAGCCCGAAGGTATGCGAGCCGTGAGTCACGGAGGGGGATCGGTCGGCGGTGTCACATATCTGCTCCTGCTTCCAAACGAAGGTGCGGTGGTGGCGCTGACCGCCAACACGTCGCAGGGGGTAGGGTTGCACCGGGCCGCGTATCTGCTGGCGGACGCATTTCTCGACCCTGCGTCCGTCGTCGCCGAGCCGGACGAGGAGTCTGCCGCTGCCTGGGCAGGTGAGTGGAATTGTGATGCGTCGTACGAGGGGAACGCTGCGGCCGCTGCCAGGATCGAGCTCGTAGACCGATTCGGACGCGTGGACGGGTTCGGGGTGTGGGAGATCTTCCGCGACGAGCAGGAGAACGTGCAGACGGAGGTCCGTGTGGCCTGGTCGGACGCAGAAGGCGACACCCTTACGATCCTCGCGGTCGACGATCACGGAAACCCGACGCGGATCACGCTTGAGGCATCCGGTGAGGGCGCTTCCGGGAGCTGGTACGACGGAAACGGTGGAGCGCTCACCTGCAGCCACGAGGCGCTGTGAATCCGCCCGCCGGCGAAGATTCGCCCTCGGGGCGAACCACGCGAGCAATCCGGATCGAGCAACACGGCCGGCCGGAAGTGTTTGTCGAGCGCGAGATCCCCCTGCCTGATCCCGGGCCGAGTGAACTCTCGATTCGGGTCGAAGCGGCGGGCATCAACTTCGCCGACCTGCTGATGCGGGCGGGGCTGTACGACACGGTTCCGCCCCGGCCGTACAGCCCGGGCTTCGAAGTAGCAGGTACCGTGACGGCCGTTGGTCCGGACGCGACACGCGACGACGGCGAGCCATGGAAGGAAGGGGATCCGTGTGTCGGGCTGATCCGGCACGGAGGGTACGCGCGCGACCTGGTACTGTCGACCCGGAATACCTTTCGTCGCCCGGCAGGGCTATCGGCAGTCGAGGCTGCGGCAGCACCCGTCGTCTTCCTCACTGCCCATGTATGCCTGTTCGAATCGGCCCGGGTACGTGCGGGCGAAACGGCGCTGATCCTCGGGGCAGGGGGTGGAGTCGGCACGGCGGCGGTCCAGCTCGCCGTGAAACTCGGCGTGCGGGTGGTCGGCACGGCCGGCACGGAGGCGAAACGCCGCTACGTGACGGACGAACTCGGAGCGGAGGCCTGTTTCGACTCGCGTGGGGACTGGGAGCCGGAGGTTCTGGCCCTGGTCGGCGAAAGGGGGATCAACGTCGCTCTAGACTCCGTAGGCGGAGCAGCGACAGCTTCCTGTCAGCGACTTCTGGCCCCGCTCGGCCGGATCGTGTTCTACGGGTTCAGCGAGGCGATGCCTGGAATTCGAAGGAACTGGCTGAGCGCAGCCCGTGCGTGGTTCAAAACGCCTCGCTTCCACCCCCTTTCGCTGATCCAGCCGGGCATCGGGGTGTCCGGTGTCCACCTCCTGCATCTGCATGCGCAAGAGGAGATATTGCGAGTACACCTCGAGCAGATTCTGGCACAAGTCGTGGCAGGAGATCTCCGCGCCGTGGTGGACCGGACGTTTCCGCTTACCCGGGATGGAGCAGTGGAGGCGCATCGGTACATCCACGAGCGCCGGAACCTCGGGAAGGTCGTGCTCGAGGCCTGACGAGGACTCGAGCAGTGATACCGTGTCCCGTGGAGCGGGAGCACCAGCTCCGGGGTAGATTCCGGTCGTATGTCAGGGCACCCGGGCAGCAGACCGAACTCGTTCGAGGAGATCTCGTGCGTTCCACAGCACCTCCGATCGTCGGAACTTGCCGAGCCCTTGTCGGACTATTCTGCGTGGCGGGAATCGCAGGCCCGCTTGCAGGGCAGGATGTGGCGCGACAAGCGCCGGATTCCTCTCCGGAAACAGCCGTCGGGCGATTGACCCAGGTCATCGACGCCGTGCCTCTCCGCGGCGAACAGATCCGGCTGCGCGTCGCCCTGCGGGTGGAGGAGGCAGAAATTCCATCGTGCGGCCCGCCGGAAGCGGATCCGGGTGAAGTCGTAGGCGCGCCAGATGATTGCGAGTCCGGTGCCTTCGGCTGGCTCCGGATCGACGCTCAGCCGGCCGCCGGGCCCGGTGTCGATCTCAGGACCATGCGGGTGGCGTCGAACCAGTGGTCGGTCGAGGAAATAAAGACGCGGGTCCCGGAGGATGCACTCGATCTGTTGTTCGGAGTGCTGCTGGACGGGGACGGGCCGATGTGGGCCGATGATGTCCAGCTGGCGGTGCGTCGCCCGGACGGAGTTTGGCGCCGCCTCGCGATCCCCAACGACGACTTCGAAAGCGTTGCGAGCGGCGGACGACCAGCGGGTTGGGGAGGCATCGATCCGGCGTGGGAAGCACGCATCGACCGCGACTCGCCGTACGAGGGATCCGGCGCCCTCCGCATTGCCAGGACTCGGACCCCGCCCGGCACGGAGTGACCTCGAGGTCCGGCCCACGACATTCGGGGCCGGACCTCAGGTCGTCGCCGCACCTGATCAGCCGACCAGGCGCTCACCCCCTCGAATTCGTCAGTCCTTCTCTTCGACCGGGAGTATACCCACGCCGCGGGTCAGGGCGTACACCTTCTCGTAGTCTCCCTCGTCGAAATCGTACTCCGTGGCGTACTTCTCCGCGGTCGCTACATGCTCACGTCGCATGCCGGGATAGCCTTCCCACACTGCGATGAAGGCGGCGTCGATGTGGCGATAGGCTGCCGAGACCATGTCGCCCGTCGCCTCCGCGATTTCGGCGGCGTTCTCCATCATGTTCCGGGAATTCCCGTACTCACCGCCATAGAAGTACAACCGGCCTGCCCGATCATACTGTATGTAGGCGTTCGGGTCGTTCTTCGGCATGCTCTCCGCGGCTTCCCGGTGGAGTTTCGCGGCGTCCACCCATCGCGCCTGCTCGTACAGCGCGGTCACCCGTTCGTACAGCGGGTCCGTTTCGACCGGGGCGGTGATGGTGATCGTGGGGAGCTCGTACATCGGACGCATGGCCTCGTCCTGCGCCACTGCGGCACGAGGAAGCAGCGGTACGAGAAGCGCCCCGAGGAGAAGAAGCTTTGGAAAGGTGCTCACCTGGTGCCTCCTTGCCAGCGCCTTTGCATGCGGAGACAGGAAAATGCGGGTTGGAGCTGTAGCTCGCGGAGAGGAGACTCGCTCGACCCGCGCCCGCTGGTCCCTTCAGCACGGCCTGGCTTGAGAGAATAGGGGGATCCGCATCTAATGTGGGAAGAAACGGACGCACGTGCAAACGCCGCGCCCGTGATTGACGCGGCGTAGGAACTGAAGGTCCGCGCCCGACTACGGCGTGATCGTGATCACGACGGTCGCCGTTCCAGCGATCCCGTCCCGGTCCCGGACCGTCAGAGTGATCAGATGGTCTCCGACGCTCAGTGTGCTGGTACCGACCAGCCTTCCCGTTCCGATCTCGCCATCGCGATTTGAGGACCAGACGAACGCAGATTCCTCCAGGTCGGGACCATCGGGGTCATCGCCGGAACCCAGCAACACGACCTCGACTCCCTGCGCGAAAACCTCGTCTGCCAGAGGCTGGACGATGGACGCGATTGGCGGCTCCGGCGGTCGGGCCTCGATAGTGATCGTTACCGTCTCGCTCTTCGATAGTCCCTCGCTGTCGGTGGCCGTTAGCGTGATAGCGTGGCCACCCGGGCTCAGCGTCGTGACGGTCGGGTTCGTCCCCGTCGCGAAATCGCCGTCCTTATGTGAGTTCCACCGGAGACTCTCGCCGGGCAGAATGCCATCCTCTGCATCGATGGCCGAGCCTTGAAATGGCACCGGGTCTCCCTCGGTGAATTCGGAACCGTCAGCCGGGTTCGCGATCGTGACGACCGGGGGCGCGTTCTCGCCGAGACCGAGACCGCCAGAGGTCCCGTCACTATTGCTGCAACCGAACAGACCACCCGCGAGCAGCAGGCAAGCGATACGAAACGGCCGGGTAGCTCTCATGCGGTTTTCCCCTGACAGGTCCGCGGGTTCCAGTCGCGCCGATCCCTCGTGAGCGGCCGCGCTTCTCCTCCTCTTACAACGCGCGACGGAAATGGTTCGTTACATAAGAGACTGCTGTCCGATCGGTCGTGGAAGATCGGGGCGGGTGGTCGAGTGAGCAGCCGGGATGGGAAACGAGGCCGGCACCTCGTCTCCCTCTCGACTCCAGGCCGTCGGATCAGGGACCGGAGCGTACCTTGTTGGACTCCTTCTTCTCGATCAACTCCAGGCTGACAGTACCGCCCTTCTCTAGCGTCCAGGTGCCATCGGGCTTCTCGAAGTCGGGAGCCAGCTCGAGGTGGCCGGTCTCGATCTTCTCGAGCGTCCACGTGCCGTCAGGCTCCTCGGACACGCCGTGGAGCTCGAATATTCCGCGCTCACCGTGGCCGAACATCTCTCCCAGATCCTGCTTGCTGATCTCGCGGAGTTCGCCGTCCTGAGACAGGTGCAGAATTCCCTTGTCTGACTCGAACACGAAGTTCTGTTCTTCGCCGAACTCCAGGTCGATGACTTCGGAGTCGTCCGAACCCTCCACATGAGCCGTCCAGGTGCCTCCTTCGTGCAGTTTTTGCACGATCTTCCCTGCAATGGTGGCCGGAGGTGCCTGTTCGGCGACGCCCACCTCGTCCTTCTCCATCGGTGAAGGTGCTGTGCAGGCCACGATCAGGATCGCCGCGGCCATCGTCAGTGCTACTGCCGCCGGTACGTACCGGGGCGCTTTCCGGTTCTCCATCATCATCCGGATCCTCCTCCCGAGTTGAGAATCGAAATGGACGAAGGCCGCGGTCGACCCGAATGGGACCGCGCGCCTACTTCCCGCCTCCAGCAGCAGGGAAGCGTATTCACGGAACTCGACGCCCGAGCGCAATACGCGCCGGTCGCAATCGAGCTCCACCGCGAGGCGCAGCCGTCGAAGCTGCCACCACGCGACCGGATTCCACGGAATCGCGGCTGCAATCAGAAGTCCGGCGAACAGGAGAGTCCCGTCCCGGGCCTTCAGATGTTCTGACTCGTGCAAAACGATCAGCCGGCGGCTAGCCGCATCCTGCTCGAGCACCCAGCTGGGAAGTACCACCTCAGCACGCCCGATTCCGAGCACGGCCGGACCGAGTCCCTCGGACACGCGCACGTCACTGCCATCCACTCGACGTCGGGGCCAGTCGCGGCTCGTTACATACAGCCGGCGTATCGACACCAGCAGGGCCAGAAAGACGGCTGCCGATGCGGCGCCCCACAGGTAAAGCAACGGACGGTCGAGGGCCCCGGCCGACGCCTGAACCACCTCCCAGACCGCCACGAGCGGATCGAGAATGAAGTCCGCGACGGAGGACGCCCAGCTCGCGAGCGCGGACGTCGGAACTGCTTCAACGGGATTGATCTGTGCGGCAGGACCGGGGCTCGCGGCTCCGGCGCCTCCGAACTGCCCCAGGCCTCCGGTGCGGGCCACTATGAACGCGAGCACAGGAGCGCCGACCAGGGCCAGCGACCAGGTGGCCCGCACCGGCCGGTGCAACCAGCGAAGCGCCCGTTCGGCCGACAGCGCTGCAATGCCGAGGAGCCCGGAGAGAATCAGCAGGTAAAGCATCCATGCCGCGATCATCGCTCGAGCTCCTCGATCCGGTCGTCCAGCAGTTCGCGGATCCTGTGGAGCTCGTCAGCCGACACGTCCTCGTCCGCCAGGAGACGGGTGACCAGCAGTTCGCGCGATCCCTGGTAAATCTTGGTCAGCAGGCGATCGAGTGCGGAGCCTCCGACCTCCTCGGGCGCTGTCTCAGGGATGTAGCGGAACGCTTTGCCCTCCTGCACGTGCTTCACGTGTCCCTTGGTCTCCAGTGTCCTCAGCATCGTCAGCACCGTGGAGTAGGCGATGTCGGCCTCCAGGCCTTCGGATACCTCCGATACGGTGCCGGAACCGTCGTGCCACAGCACGGCCATGATGTCCAGCTCACGAGGGGTCAGTCGGGGCTTCACGTCGGTATCTCCTTTGTCGCCAGCGGCCCTGGAAAGACAGTGACTTACGGTCCTGATTCCCGCCACACTCGTGGCGCGGTACTAGCTATTACATTTGTAGTAGATAAAAGGTTCCGCGGGCTCGCGCAAGGGGGCGATATCACAAAATGGATCCGGGCTGTCCGGTCTATGCGTGCCAGGCTAGGCAGGCGAACGGGAGAGCAGGCCGCTTCCGATCCGGGCAAGGACCACGAACACTCCTGTCGCCCCCAGGACCATGAGCCACTCGACCGGGGACAGGCCCCGCACCCCGAATGGTTCCGACAGCGACGTATACAGGACCACGCACTGCAGCGCGAGCGAACTGGCGACGGCTGCGAACAGCCATGGATTCGAGAACGGAGGCACGCCCGATCGTCCGCGGATCACTACGAGAACCGCCATTTCAGCCGTGACGATAAACGTAAACAGCAGGGTTCGCGCGCCGACCACGTCCGAAGTGCGGACCAGGGCGCCGAAGAACAGCGCCAGACCGACCACGGTCAGCGCGAGGCCGATCCACACGATCGACAGCGAGGTCTGACGATCCAGCACTGACTCGTCCGTGGATCTCGGAGGGCGCTGCATGACGTCGTCCGAGCGCGGGTCGACCCCGAGGGCGAGAGCTGGAGGCCCGTCGGTCACGAGATTGATCCACAACAGCATCGCCGGCGTGAGGATCAGTGCGTCGGAAGTGCCTCTGAACACGTCCGGGAACAGGAAGGCACCGAGCAGGACTCCTACAAACACAATCACGACTTCTCCCACGTTCGCCGACAGGAGAAAGGTCACGAAATTGCGGATGTTGTCGAAGATGCCGCGGCCCTCCGCCACCGCATCGCGAATGGTCGTGAAGTTGTCGTCCAGCAGTACGAGGTCGGCCGCCTCCCGGGCGACATCGGTACCACGCAGGCCCATGGCGACGCCCACGTCCGCGGCCCGGAGCGCCGGCGCATCGTTTACTCCATCTCCGGTCATAGCGACCCGGTGGTCCCCGCGCCGCAGAGCCTCGAGGATGCGCACTTTGTGTCCCGGAGACACCCGCGCGAACACATCGGTTTCGGCCACCGCTTTCTGCAGAGCCTGATCGGACAGGGAATCGACCTCGGCGCCCGCGAGGGCCCCCTCCGTGTTCAGCCCCAGCTCGTCGGCAATGGCGCGTGCCGTCTCGATATTGTCGCCGGTGACCATCACGACCCGGATGCCCGCCTCCCGGCAGTCGGCGATCGCGCCCGGGACTTCCGGTCTCGTCGGATCGATCATCGCCTGCAGACCGAGGAAGATCAGTCCGGACTCGATCTCGTCATCCCCGGCGTCGGCGACCTCAGCGTTGTCGGCATCGCGCCGCGCGAATCCCAGCACGCGGTACGCCCGGGACGCCAGCCGGCGATTGTCGGCCAGAATCCGCGCTCGGAGATCGTCGTCCAGCGCAAGCGTCTCGCCGTTCACCGCACATGAATCGCATCGGTCGAGGACGATTTCGGGGGCGCCCTTCATCCAGATCGAGGGCTGAGGTCCGTCGGTCACGACCGTCATCCGTTTACGGCTCGAGTCGAACGGAACCTCCCGTAACCGTTCAGGACCAGCGGTCACCCCGGCGCGGTCGGCCAGGGCCCGGAGTGCGATCTCCGTCGGGTCGCCGAGGTATTCGCCCTCGGAAGTCCGCTCGACGTCGCATGCAAGACTGCCGCACAGGAGGAGCGACTCAAGACCTTCGAGAGCGACTTCGCTACCATCTTGCAGGAATATTGGAGCCTCACTTTCGCGCGGGATCTCGACCCGTACTTCGCGCCCTCCGGCGATGAGTCGTTCCACGCTCATCCGGCTTTCAGTCAGCGTGCCCGTCTTGTCGCTGAGAATCACGTCGACCGAGCCCAGACCCTCGGCGACGGGCAAGCGCCGGACGAGAGCCTGCCGGCGCAGGATCCGCTTCGATCCGAGCGCCAGGGTCAGCGTTACCACGGCGGGAAGACCTTCGGGAACGGCTGCGACGGCGAGGGTCACGGCGAGCAGAAGGACCGTGAGCGGTGGAGTATCGGCGACCAGGAACAGCACTCCGGCGACGATCGCGATCAGTCCGACCACACCGAGACCGATCCGGTGGCCCAGCCGGTCCACTTCCTCCTGGAACGGAGTCTTGCGATCCTCGACCTGCTGAACGAGGGTAGCGATACGGCCGATCTCGGTCTGCATGCCGGTCGCCACGACGATCGCCGTGGCCCGGCCCCGCACGGCGTTCGTCGCGCTGAACACGAAGTTTCTGCGATCCGCGATCGGCGTGTCGGCCGCCAGCGCGTCGGTGGACTTGGTGACCGGGAGGCTCTCGCCCGTCAGCGCTGCCTCGTCGGTTTCGAAATGGACGCTCTCCAGCAGCCGTGCGTCGGCCGGAATCCGACCTCCCTGTGCCAGGACGAGAAGATCGCCCGGGACGACTTCGGTCGACGAAATTTCTCCCGGCGCACCGTCACGGATCACGGTTGCCTCGGGCGCGGCCAGTTCTCTGAGCTCCTGGATCGCGGTCTGCGCCCGAAAGTCCTGAATGAACCCGAACACGCCGTTAGCCACGAGGATCGCCAGGATGAGAAGGGCGTCGGTCGTGTGGGGTTCCGAACCGGGAAGCAACCCGATGGCCAACGACAACAGGGCCGCGAGGAACAGAAGTCC
Source organism: Gemmatimonadota bacterium (assembly GCA_039585915.1). Lineage (GTDB taxonomy): Bacteria > Gemmatimonadota > Gemmatimonadetes > Palauibacterales > Palauibacteraceae > Carthagonibacter. The sequence continues at coordinate 4,771 of JBDGUZ010000010.1, read as the reverse complement.
AATCAGCAGGTTGCGGAATTGAGCCGCGAACAGCCTGAGGGGGGACACGCGCTCTACGTCGGCGAGCCGATTCGGGCCGAATTGCTGGAGGCGTCGCCGGGCCTCGGACTCGGACAACCCGTCAGGACCGGTGTCCAGTGCGGACCGGGCCTCCTCCGGGGCCAGAGAGTGCCAGTTCCGCTCTCGTTCCGCGGCGGTCGTCGCGCTCAGGTCATCTCCCCTTCGTCACCGGGCGCCAGGCTGCGCGGCGTCAGCCGCCAGCTCACCCGGGATTCGCTTCGCTCTTCGAGAGCCCCGCGGACTTCCACGGGGAGCTCGGGTCTGTCCAGCAGTTTCGTCTTCAGATGATAGGCCGGCGCCAGGATCCCCTCCCACAGGCCCACCGGCACCAGCAGATCTCGCAGTTCGTCGTCAGTGCACGTCAGTGCGGTCTTCTCGGTCCGGCTCGCCAGCACCCGGAACTCAGATCCGGCCACGGCTCGCTGACCCGTGACCTCGAACCAGGAGATGAGTCGCTCCTGAACCGCGCGGATCCTCTCTTCGGCATTCTTCTTTGCCGCCTGCGCTTTGCCGAGGGCGTCCGCCAGTTCCGCCGCTTCCAAGGGCGAGGGAGCCAGCGAGTCGATCTGCTCCGGCCAGTTCTCGGAGTACATGTCGGCGAACGCGGGACACCAGGGCTTCACGTGGCACCAGTCGCATTGTCGCCCCGGACGGGGCTCGAACTCCTGGCTCTCGATCGCCTCCGCGGTGTCCAGCACGAGACGCCGGACGGACTCGACCTCGACTGGTGAGCGGCGTGGGACCCGCCATTCCGTATCCGACGGAACGTGAACCAGGGCCAGCGACTCGACTTCCCGTTCGAGCATCTCCTCGGCAGCGATCTGGTACAGGGTCAGCTGCTCCGACTCCTGCGCCTTCTGCTGCAGAAAGAACTTCCCGGTCTTGTAGTCGGTGATTCGAACACGTCCGTCTTCGGCGACGTCCACTCGATCGAGGATCGAAATCATCGGGACCTCGTCGATGGAAAACTGCAGTGCCAACTCGACGGCCAGCGCCGGCTGGAAACCAGGCGCGTGTTTCCCGTACCAGGATTCCAGCATCGCGTGCCCATCTGCTCTGGCTTGCTCGAACTCCTGCGCGGATCCGTACGCAGCGGGATTGAGCTCGGCATCGAACGAAGCGAGGACAGCGCCCAACGGCGCCGGCCCCGCGATCCGATTCAGGTAGAATGTCTCCAGGCCGGTATGCACAGCTGAGCCGAACGTGAGCGGCGGACTCGGGGGCTCCTTCCGTCCGTCGATATAGCGCAGTTTCCACCTCTGGGGGCACGTCTGGAATGTACGAATCTGCGTCTGGCTCAGGCGTCTCATCGAGCTGATCCTGGATCGGGTCTCCGTTGCCGGCCCGGTAACATACCGATGGAGGTTGCGATGCCGCTCGCGTCGCTGCACGATCGCGGGACGGTTCTGTCCGTCCGCCGGCCGGGGTGAGTCCGGCCCGGAGGCGCGGCTGCCCTGCGAAAGGACGAAGACACAACATGACCGGCACCATCGACAGGACGTTCGTTCGTCTCGGCTGGGCGATTCTCTCGTTTCTGGTCCTCGCGTTTCTCCTGCTTATGGTCAACCAGACGGCGGGTTTCGTGGACCTGGTGTCCACGGGCTGGAGCCCGGAGGCCGGCAGGATCACCCTCTGGGTCCTGGTCGGGGCCTGGGTCCTGCTTCTGCTCGTGCCCGCGGTGCTGCTGTTGCGGCTGCCGGCGCCGCTCGTTCCGCCGGAAGTGGACGAAGGGCCAGAATTCGAGAAGTACCTCGACGGTCTCCGACGAAGGCTCGAAGGGAATCCACGGTTGGTCGGCCAGCCGCTGGGGTCGCGGACGGAGGTCGAGACCGCGCTGGGCTCGCTCACCGGCGAGGCGGATGCGGAGATCCAGTCGGTGGCGGGTGGCGTGTTTCTCGCGACCGCCGTTTCGCAGAGCGGCCGTCTCGATGCGTTTCTCGTGCTCGGGGCCCTGATGCGGCTCGTATGGCGGGTGTCTCATGTCTACTGGCAGCGCCCGACACTCAGGGACATGGGCAAGCTGTACATGAACGTCGCCGGAACGGCCTTCGTAGCGGCAGAGCTGGACGACGTTGACGTGGCGACCCAGGTCGAGCCCATCGTATCGAGTGTCGTCGGAGCGGGGGTCTCCGCGATTCCAGGATTCCAGGTCGCGACCGCGATTCTCGTGAATTCCGTTTTGACGGGCACGGCGAACGCGTTCCTGGCCCTGCGCGTGGGTGTGATCACCAGGCGCTATTGTTGTGCCATGGTCCTGCCCCCGAAGCGATCCATTCGCCAGGCCGCGGCTGTGGAGGCGGCAGGGATGCTGGGGGGCATCGTCGTCGATGGCACGCGCACCCTGGCGAAGGCCATGGCTGACGCCACGGTCGATCGGACGAAGTCCGCGGTCGCTGGAACGGGGAAGGTCGTGCGCCAGACAGGGACCGCGGCAATCGATCTAGGCAGCGACTTTGTCGACGTAGGAGCCGGCGCGATTACCGACATCGGGAAAGGTCTCAGCTCGAGGCGGCCATCGTTTCGCTCGGAGCCTGCTCGAGGAGCGGGGCGTAGACGTAGCCGATAGCTGCGTTTGGGTCTTCCTCCCGGGTCTCCGCGTCAAACACGGCGTACCAGCCGTTCTCGAGGAAATGTGCGCGGACGGTCTCGCCGACCTCGAGCATCCCTACGATCTCGCTGTCCGTGGTGCGATCCGCTCGAATCCGCACCCTCGTCTTGACGAACCGGAGTTCCCCCCAGTCGTCAGCGTTCGATTCCGGCGCTGGCGCGCCAATGCCGAGCGTCGCCCGGAGGCCAGGAATCGAAAGTCCGGGCATGGCCGTGACCCCCATTCCGATCGTCCCCACCGACGCTACCAGGAAGACGAGCAAAAAGATGGACAGCGAGCCTCGTTCCCGTTGGGGTCGCTGCTCGTTCTTGTCCGCTGACTTCGACTGGGATTTGCCATGGCCGCCAGGCCGCTGGAAATCGCAGTCGCTGCAATACCGCAATCCCGAAGGCACAGGTCCGCTGCAGATTTTGCACGTGGAGTCGCTCAAAGCGGTCTCCTTTGAGTTTATGGGCGCCACGATTCCGAGTGGCAAGACTCGTACCTCCCTGCAGCCCTCCCGGGCCCGGATATGCACATACTGGTAACAGGTTGATGTAATTACGGTTACCCAAAATATATGAAGTAATATCTCAAACATGAATTGAATTCGCTGTCTGGCCGGAAGTGCAAGATCTGCCTTGGGCCGCAACGAACATGCGCGAAACGCCTCGCAATCACGATCGGGGAATGGATCGGCGGCTGGCCGTGTCTAACCGTGCGAAAGCGGTTCGATTGCAGCGGTCCCGCATGCGGGACATGTGGAATACGACCTTGCCGGTCGTGAATTCGGGAGGAAACAATGGGACGAAGCGGAAGCGGGATTCGCGGTAGCAGTACCCTGGGAGCGCTCGTGCTGGCGGGACTGGCTGCGGTCGGCGTCGCTGCCTGCGGCGGAGACGATACGCCCACCGAACCCGTCGACGGATCGGTGGTGAACGAGGCGCCGCTCGAGGACGCGGAGCTGGGCAGCGCGATCGATGAGCTGACGCAGGCCCTCGGGCTGAGCGATGAGCAGCGCGAGGCGATCCAGGACCTGGTGGCGCGTGGCAGGGACCAGGCTTTAGAGCCCGGGGCTGCGTGGTACGCCGCCGCGGAGCTGCAGGCGATTCTCAGCGCCGACCAGATCGCGGAGCTCGGCAGCCGACAGGCGAGTGCGGGGGATCGGGTCAGGATGGAGCGCGGAAACCGATCCGCGATGCCGGACCAGTCTGGCGAGCGCTCGCGGCATGGTGCGCGGTCGTCTGGACGGATGTCCGGCGGTGGACATGGATACGCGGGGCTCGAGTTGACCGACGAGCAACGGGCTCAGATTGAGGCCGTAGTGGAATCACACCAGGCGGAGTTGAATGCACTACGCGAGGAGATTCGCGGCGGTGACCTGACGCGCGAGGAGAAGCGGAGCCGGGCCCAATCGGTCCACGAGGCAATCCGAGCCGAGATCGAGCCACTCCTCACGCAGGAGCAGAGGGACCAGTTGAAAGAGCGCGAGGCAGGCATGGAGGAGCGTCGCGCGACAGCCGGAGAGCATCGAGACGCGGCCCGGCAGCGGGGCGAGGCAGAGCACGCAGCCATGGTCGATGCGCTGGAGCTGACGGACGCGCAGATTGAGGTGCTCGACGCTCTGCGCGAGGGCCGACCCGGCGGAGCCGCACGAGCCGGAGACGAGTCCCGGTTAGCGCATCGCGCCGCGCTGGCTGAGATCCTGACGGACGAGCAGCAGGAAGTCGTCACGGTCCACCGGGCGCTGGTGGCCCACCGGTTCCAGGCCGCAACCCGTGAGGGGCGAGGGCGGGAGCACGGAGAGCGCATAGCGCACCCGAACGGTCACGGCGGCCACGGGTTTCACGGGAATATGAGTTCGTAACAGATTCACCAGGCGCCCCGACGCCGAGGCCGAGCCTCGCGCGTCGGGGATGTCGAGCGTCCTGACTCGAGGAAGAACGCGTGTCGTTCATGCCCGACAGAGTTCCCGTGTCCGATCCCGCCCCGTCCGACGAGACGCTTCTCGCCGGTGCGCGAGCGGGAGACAACAGGGCGTTCGCTGCGCTCGTGGAGCGCTACGAGGCGAGGGTCGCGGCGACGGTAGTGGGAATGCTGGGACCCGGAGATGAGGCAGAGGAC